>NZ_AP025698.1:1112500-1472762 GCF_023167465.1 Methanothermobacter tenebrarum
AGACTGCCTGCTTCGAGGGTTGCTCGGGGAGAGGGATGAGAATATCCTGGCTGTGAACTTTGTAGAGTTAGTATGCAGGCAACAATAAAATTTTATTTTTTGAATTTTTCGAGTATTTTTGCGTAGATTTTTTTTGTTTTACCATTGGATTTTTGGTAGAGCATTTTGACTATTAGTTCTGGTGTGCTTTTGGCTAGGTAGTTCATTTTGGGTGTTCTGTTGACTATCAGGTTGTAGTTTTCGTCGAGTCCTTTGGCCTCTATGCCGTCTATTCTCACGTTTACTTCTTCTGTTATTTCCCTGGCCATGTGGGTTACTATGACCGCGTAGGATTCCGAGTTTTTTATAAGTTCTATGAAGGTTGATAGTATTTTCACGGCGGCTTCTAGTTCTGTTATGGCTTCGATTTCGTCTAGTAGTATTAGTTTTTGTTTTTTGCTTATTATGGTGTTTGTGAATCTTCGTAGGAATGATTCGAATTCTCCTGCGTCTAGTGTTTTTTCTTTTGAGTATAGGTGTATTTCGTCGAATATTTTTATCTGGGCTTCTTTCACTGGTACTGGGAGTCCCATCTGTGCCAGTATTATTATCTGTGCTATTGTTTCTATTAGGGTTGTTTTGCCTCCGCTGTTGGCGCCTGTGAGTAGGCTGATGTTTTCTTGGTTGTCTAGTTGGTAGTCTATTCTTTGGATGTTTTCTTTGTCTTCTTTGGGGATTAGGTTTAGGTGTAGTGCTCCCTTGAGTTTTATTTTGTCTGTTATTTGTGGTTTTTCTAGTTTGTATTTGGCTGCGAAGCAGCCTAGTGCGAGTTTGTAATCGAATTCTAGGATTTCTTTTATTTCCTCTTCTAGTCGTGGTTTGAGTTTGGAGAGTTTTTCCGCGGCTTCTACTCTTTTTTCGAATGTTTTGATGATCTCCTCGGAGAATTTCATCTCCTCCGCCCTTTTCAGCTCTTTTTCGTCTATTTTGAGCGGATAGGATTTTATATATGGGTTGAAGTCGATCCCCGTCTCCTCTTTAAGTTTTTCCTTGGCTTCTCTCATGACTTTTTCAAATATTCTATCTATCTTGTTTGTTGTGCCCTCGTCGAGGAGCCTTAGGATCTCATCCCCCTTGAGGTCTATCCTTTTGATGAGTTTTTCCAGTTTTTCATCGGCTTCTGATTTTGTTGTGTTGACGATCTTGTTGATATCCTGGGTTGTCTCAGATTCCTCTAATTCTCCCAGGATGTTCATTACCTCATCTAGGACCGTCTCCCAGCCCAGCAACCTTCCAAGTGCTAATAGGCTTCTGAGAAGTTTCCTGTTTTCCTTAAAATAATCTAGGATCGTTTCAGGTACTATCTGGTGTTTTTCGGCGCCTGCATGGACCATGATTATATTGTGCGCTCCTTCAACCTCGAACAGCCCCTCTGAATAGACATAGATTATAAGCTCATATTCCCTTAATTCTATCGGGTTAGGGTTTATGAGTATCGGATGATACCTGTTAAGGCCCATTTCTATGAGTCTCTCATATTCTTCTTCATCTTCTGTTAGAATGGCCACCCCCTGGTTGAATTTTGGTTTTGGCTCATCTGGGGTTTTTATATTCTTGAGTAGTCTTCTGATTTTTTCTATGGGGAGTCTCTGGATCGTCTCCTTGGAATCCATCACCATCTGTATATGTTCTTTTATCCACTTAGGATCTTTCCTAGGATGTAAAAGGAGTATACGGTTACGTGAGTATTGGGTGTTAGCATATGGGAGTATCCTATTGATTATATCCTCGTATAATCTTCTGGCCCCCTCTCCCTTCAAAAACTGTGGTATTGGATCCCCAAGTAGATTGTTTATGACCTCGATAGCCTTTCCCTGACTGATACCATCTACTCTGGCTAGACGATCCACTTCCCTATTCTCAACTAGCCTTGTAAGTTCTTCCTCGCCTCCAAGTTCCCCGAGGATCTTGTCGGCTAACTTATCCCCTATACCCTTTATCTTTTTAAGATCTTCCCGTCCAAAAATAGTATTTGACATTGCCATGGGATCGAAGTTCTATTTAAGCTCTTCCAGGACCTCTGATACTATCTTCAAGAATTTTTGGATGATTATCCTATTCTTTTCCTCGTCCTGTTTCCTTTTTATGGCGATTGAATATAAGTCCGCTAATCTTTCCACTATCTCAAGATCCTTCTTTTCATAGTCACCATCCTTGTTTGCAAGGGCTATTATACCCACAAGCTCCTCCTGTAATAGGGCCGGGACTATGAGGAGGTTTTCAATTTTCACATGACCCTCAGGCAGGCTAATATTATCCTCCTGGGGGTTATTGGATAATATCGGTTTCCTGTTTTCCATGATACGATCACATAAGCTTCCCATTTTGGCTTCTTCCTCCAGTTGGCATTCCTCTAATGTATCCTCTGGTATGATACACTCCTTTAACCTCCCACTTTCAACGGCTCCTATGATACAAAATTGGCTGTCTGTAAGTTTCCTAGCATATTCTATAACATTATCAGATATCTTCTCGAGTGATATGGGTTCCAGAAGCTTCTTGGCAAGATTTGCTAATGCCCTGTTTATCCTGTTCTCCCTTTCAAGGGCCAGTTCATATTCTTTAAGTGAAGTGATGTCCCTGAGTATCCCGGTTATCCCAATAATTTCACCATTAGAATCTCTCAAGGGTGAAAGCGACACCATAAAATATAATCTTTCACCATCCTTTTCCCATTCCCAATTGTATATCCTTGATTCGCCCTCTAATACCATCCGGTTTTGTTCATGGTGTATTTCACCAGCAGCTCCGAAAACTTCCCTGGGGGTTTTCCCCACCATCTCCTCCTCAGCCAAACCATAATCTTGTATTTGACCCGATACCATAGTGTATTTTTCATCAGCATCTAGAGTGAATAGGACATCATTTAATGATCTTATAATCGCACGGTAAAGTTCCTCGCTCTCCCTCAATTTTTTCTCCATTTTATCCTTATAGAGTGCTATCTCGATTACACTCTGAAGTTCCCTATCCTCGAAGGGTTTTATAATGTAACCGAATGGTTCTGTCACCTTCGCCCTCTCAAGGGTCTTGCTATCAGAATAAGCCGTTATATAAATGATGGGGATTCCAAGTCGTCTCCTGATCTCCTCGGCCGCTTCTATACCATCCACTTCACCCTTGAGGACGATATCCATGAGCACAACATCTGGTCTTGTTTTATCGGCTAATTCAATAGCCTTCTTACCTGTAGTTACAGTAGCGGTAACCTCATATCCTAACATCTCCAGGCGCTGCCTTATATCCATAGCAACTATGTTCTCATCTTCCACTATCATTACCCTTGCCATGATCCAAACCTCAAACTTTTATCCTATCATATTATTTATATCCCACCATTATATATTGGATTCAATGTATATTTGTATCGAAGGAATAGACGGAGCCGGTAAAACAACACAATGCAAACTCTTAAAAGACTGGTTTGATAAGAACGGGTACAGGGCAGAGCTTATCAGAGAACCTACCCAGTCACCCATCGGGAGGCTCATAAGGAGAATATTAAATGAACCAAGCCTCCCAACCGATGACCAGCAAAAGATACTCGGCCTATTATTCGCAGCTGACAGACTCCTCCTAAAGGATAAAATCAAAAAGGCAAAAAATGAAAAAACCATCATAATAAGCGACAGATGCTTTTACTCTAGCATAGCATACCAGGAACCAGAAGATTGGATCAGGGAAATAAACAAATTCGCCATAAAACCGGATATCGTTATAATACTTGACATCACCCCCGAGGATGCCCAGGAAAGATTTGAAGGCCTTGAAAGGTTCGAGGAGAAATCATTCCTTGAAAGGGTTAGGAGGAAATATCTCAGAATAGCGGAAGAAAAAAAGTTCCCAGTAGTGGATGCTAACAGGGGGATCAACATCATACAAGAGGATATAAGGAGGATAATAGCACCCTACCTTGGCATTTGCCGATAATAATCATCTTCCCTCTAATTCCTTTATGCGCTCGTTAAGATACTTTACAATCTCATCCTTAACCTTTTCAAGCTCCTCCAATTCCCCTTGCAGGACCGGCCCCTGGTCTGTCTGGACCAACTCCACATCATACTTTTCCATAATCTTTATAACCATGCTAGTTGTTATCCCAGGTGGCAATCTCATCTCATATAACATTATAACACCTACTCAAGGTATGCCCTGGCGGGTTCAAAAATCTTTATCAAATATTCACTAACAGCATTTTTAAGGTCAAGTGGGTGTAATCTCCCGCTAAGGTATTCCCTTATGAGTCCTTCACGGTCAAGTTCAAAGTCCCCTCCAAACTTCTCAGGCCTCTTTATCAGCATCTTACCATATCTTGGTAATATAAGGTACTCTGCCATCTCTATTATAGGGTTGCCCTTTATCTCCTTCATTGGACAATAACTTTTTTCCACCTTCTCCCTGATAACCTCTGGGGGGTCGTCAATTGCTATGAAATTCCCCTTACTAGATGACATTTTCTCCCCACCATCTGTCCCATGGAGTAAGGGTGTGTGCATACATACCGGTGCATTGTAGCCAAGCCTTGGAAGGTTCTCCCTTGCAAGCATATGTATTTTCCTCTGCTCCATACCACCCAATGCAAGATCCACTCCTAGGAATATCATGTCAATAACTTGCATCAGAGGGTATATGACCTCAGCGACCTTAGGATTTTCAGCTTCCCTTGTTATCTGCGCCATGCTCCTCTTAGCCCTTGCCAGTGTCGTTATAAGTGATAGCTCATAGAGTTTATGGGTGTACTCCCCAGTAGTCTGGAAAGTTGAACCTAATATGAACTCCGTATCATCTGATAGGCCCAGGGCCTTGAAACATCTTTTATTGTATTCTGCCATCTCTTCTATTTTCTCCATGGACCCCTTACCATTAAGGTGAGCATGATAATCTGCCAGGAGCACCTTTACCTTGAATCCTATCCTTTGAAGGTCTAGGAGTTTCATCACTGTGATGGCATGGCCTACGTGTATCTTCCCCGATGGTTCATAGCCGATATATGCGACTGGCTCCTTCTTTTTTTGGAGTGTTTCCCTGAGTTCTTCTTCTGTGATAACTTCTATGGTGCCCTTTTTCGCAATTTTTATCCTTTCTTCGATATTCACTCCCATCACCATAGGATGTAGGTTTTATTGTCTATTTGGATTACTGATACCTGGTCACCAATCTTTAAATTTTCCATGCCAGGTTTGAGTTTGAGGTCTATTGGCTCATAGCTTATAGGATCAAGTATTTGTATCCTACCAGGGGATATTGCTGTGACGGTTGTCTCCTTTATATCCTCTGGTGTCGCTATTCTCTCTATATTCTGGTATTCACGCCAGAGTGTAGTGGACATTTCTCGCCTGTCAAGATCATAGAATAGTATACCATGGGAGTCCATGGCCTTTATAACCCCAATGTGGCCTTTGTAGGATATGAAGTCTCCTTTTTTGAATTTGGGTAGTTTGAATGAAATCCATATCCTGTAGATGTTTTTGCCGGTGGATTTGTCCCTCCCCATGAGCCTGGGAGACTCCTTCACAATCCCCCCGAATTCCTCTCGGAGGGCTGCTACAACCCGCTTAGCCGCCTTATATGATCCTATATAATAATCTACACCCTCTCTTTGCCGGGTTGTCCTTGCAAGGTATGCTAGTTTGTCTTTTTCCCATAATCTCTGGAGGATCTTGTTTATCACCTGTTCCGCCTTTTCTATCTCCCCTGATCCTAGGCTTCTCTCATCTGCTCTTAATTGTATGACCGCCTCATAATATCCTGATTTGTATTTACTACAATATGGGCATACCCTCTTTTTTAATCTTACCTCCGTATAGAAATCCTGTGTTATCCTCTCCCCCAGGACCTTCGCCTCCCCCCTTACTAGGCAGGAGCTTATGGTCCCCCTTTTCTGGATTATTTCAAGATCTACTATGGTATCCTCCACACTCCTGCTAATATTGTTTTCGAGGGCGCGGTATATTATCTCATCCTCTGGGACGCCCCTCCCAGTCCATTTACCATTGATTAGTTGTGCGTTGCAGTGCGCGCAGACTTCAACTTCTATCCTCTCAGGAACCTCCAAAAGCTTATACTCTTTGAGGAAACATTCCCTGCATAATCCCTTGAAGAGTTGGATGTTGGAGCGCCCACAGTTTATGCAAAAATTCCCACCCATATAAAACTCCTAACCTAGACTGGCTTTAAAGGGGCCTTAGCACCGCAGGCCTCACACTTTAGGAGGGATATGCGACCTTCTTTTATTATGCGAGTATCTGGACGGTTACATTCTGGGCATAATACGAACTTTTTCACATAATCTTCTATCCTCTCATTTATAAGGAAATGGGTGAATTTCCCCTGGAGGATAGCCCTTTTACCCTCGATGTTTCCTGCTGTTCCAAGTTCCCTCAGTAGGTATCTTAGAAGGTGTTGTGGGTCCCTGTTTAATTTGGCCGCTATATCCTTGAAGTTTTGGATGAGTGTCCTGTTACCCTGGATGACAGAGTAAGCTTTGGGGGTGGTGAAACGTTTAGTTTCTAGGACCTCTGGTGGTAATTGTTCTATGGCCCTATCTAGTAATTTTTCATAATCTTGCAAAGTTATCATACCTCCTCCTCTTTTTTTAGACTATCTTTACATAGCCTCTCTGGGGTTCGAATATTACCCCCTTTTCTTGTAAAAATCTTAAGAGTTCTTCTACCTTTTCTTCACTTATATTATATCTGTCTAACATTTCTGATTTAAGGATGTTAGTGGGTGCTTTTCCCCCATATTCTTCTTCAAGTTCTTTTATTAATTCTATTAGTATGTTGAATTTGTCTCTTTCCGATTTTGGTGTTCGGCCTTCTACTTTATCAATGTCGATTTTGCCTGTTTCTGGGTCGTAGCCTACCTGTTTGAGGCATGATTTCGCCAGTCTTATAGCCCTTTTAGCATCCTCTGCTTCGACCTTATTTTTGAGTTTTACCCTGGCGCTTGCCTCTGCTAATCTTATTATGGCTTCTAGTTGCCGTGCTGTTATTGGTACTGGTGAGTCTTCGTCTGTTGCGCTGCTCCTCATTGAAACATAGAATTCTTCGAGTACTTTCATCGCCTCGTCTGTTAGTTTGGGGTGAATATTCTTTCTCGCATATGCTATATATTTTCTTAGTAGTTCTGGTTCGATTTCTATGGGTAATGTATCCTCCTTGTGGGTTTTGAGGATGTGCCTTGCAAGTTCTCTGTCTCTTTCTTCGTGTGGTTTGTCCTCTATGACGAATATTAAATCGAACCTTGAGAGTATGGTTGATGGGAGGTCTATCTGCTCTGCTATGGACTTGTAAGTGTCGAATCGGCCGAATTTTGGGTTGGCGGCTGCTAGTACTGCGCAACGGGAATTTAGGGTTGCCATGATACCTGCCTTGGCTATACTTATGGTTTGCTGCTCAAGTGCCTCGTGTATAGCGGAACGATCCTCCTCACGCATCTTATCCAATTCATCAACACAGACAATTCCACGATCTCCCAGGACCAATGCACCAGCTTCAAGGGACCATCCCCCAAGTTCGTCCCGAACCGCCGCGGCTGTGTTATGAACCACTATCCCATTTGCTATGAAACTATGGGATTCTTTGACCGTTAGATCATAAACATGATCATACGGTGAATCGATGACCTCAACCCTCTTTATCTTTTCAAATAGGATGTCAGAATAAGCCAAGCTTTCTAAATATTGAAGCTTTTCTCTAATAATTTCCTCCCGAGCTTTCAACTCCCTTAAGATTCGAACAAAGGATTTGCGCACCCTCTTATCTTTTATTCTTCTTGTAAATTGAACAAGAGTATTGAAAGGTATGCTCTTATCTGAGCTTTTCCCTAACATTGACTTGAGCTTATCAGGCAACTCTATTTTAACATTTTCAATCGAAGCTTTTGATTTTAAGTTTCTGATAATCCTCTGGAGTGATTTTCTTGAAATAGCACCATCTTCTTCAACTAGATTTCCAAAATCATGGGCTTCTTTAACACTTACCCCATAAAAACTTATTATCTCTTCTATGGTTTCCCCAATCCCGGGGATTATATCCATGATCGTATTACTCTCCCCACCTTGTAATCCCCGGAGTTTATTCTTTTTCCTCAGATCTTCAAATCCAATAAACTTGGCGAACTTTCCAATACCCTCCCCGGAAATTCGGATAAGATAATCACCTATAACCTCCCTCCTCTTTAGATGGGCTATTATCCCAAATCTTAGAAGTGCAAGTTGGAGTTTACGGGCCAATTTTTCACTTTTAGTATAAAATTCGATGGAAGATGGGCCATCATCTCTTATGATCCCACCGGAATCGAATAATCCCCTGATAAATGCTGCAAGTTCTTTATTTGGAAGAGAAAATATAACTTCACTAATATCGAATCCTCCAGATTCTGGGATGCCAAGTCTGCTCAAAATGTGTGCAATAATCTTCGAATTGAAACTGATACCTAGTGTACTCTCCCTTGACTCGATCCCGAAAAGCTCTTTGACAAGAGATTTGAACCTTCTTCTAAGTTCTCTATTAGTATTTGAGAACCTTATAGAATAAACCCCATCAGATGTGACTCTAATATCCCCATCCCCAACTATCAAACCTACAAAGTACAAAAACCTCTCATTTAAGTACTTAGGAAGCTTTATTGGACGCTCCTGAGATTGTGAAAATCCTTGAATTTCATCATGTAACCTTTCCAGACTATAATTGGCTTTCTCAGCAAGCTTTAAAAGCATCTTCAAATTCATAGTATTCCTATAATGATCGTCTCCATTAAATCCAAGCTCCCCGGCGGATTCTCTAATACCCTCCCCCATTTTAATCTCCTTGGAAAGTTTCCCTATTAGAGATTCTACCCCATAAACTACAACATCATCCAAGTCCTCGATAAGTTCCAATGTTAAAACTCTTCGCCCCCCATACTCTAATCTTCTTGTTGTCGCCACATGGTCGCCTTCTCCAAGTCTCTTAGCTTCCCCCCACCTTAATTCTCCCTCCTCAAAACTTAAAACCTTCGTTTCTGGTGTTAGAGTCAACTCCTTCCCAGTTTCTGTTGTTATTTTAACCAGTTTCTCCGGAGCCCTAAGCCTCCAAACCTTATCAGAAACCCTCGAAGATACTCTTGTTGGATTAATAGTCTGAACCCTAATAGGTTTTTCAAGCTTTGAAACATAAACCCCCATCTTATATTTGATAGGTTCAGTGAGGTTCTTGTCAACAAAATCTCCAATCTCCAATGCCCCTTCCTCTGTAAAGATTAGACTCTCAGGAGCCACACACAAACCAACACCAGTGGTGCCCTTACCACTGGTATATATGCCCCTAGGGGCCAGCTTTGAAACATATTTAAGCATCTGGGATTTTCCAATACCAGGATCCCCAACAATAAGAATGTGTATATCACCACGTAATCTTGTTTTATCATCCAATTCCTTCCCGGTTCCCCCGAACAATTGGAGGGCAATAGCCTCCTTGATTTCACGGTATCCATAGATTGATGGGACTGTGGATCTCACTATCCTCTCATAAATGTTAGGGTCCACTGCAAGTTCCTTGATCTTTTTCTCGTCCTCGGCTGTTATCTGCAATTCTTCAAATTCTTGTTCGAGAAATTCCGCATAATTTCCATATATGAAATTCTTGAAACGTTTCGCCCTATCATCCCTTATTGTTCTGAGGATACCCGTGACCCTCACAACATCCCCAGGTGTTAAGGTATCCACAAGGTCATCCTCTAAGACTATGGTTATCTGTCTGGGTTGTTCACCACCCGAAAGATTCTCCAGGGGCTCCTGTAACTTTAAAGTTTGAGTGTCAAGGAATTGAGAATCCTCCTGTAATAGTCTGAATGAACGGCCCCTACACTCCGGGCAGAAGGAAGGTTCGGCTAAAATGTTACTGGATTGGGGCACCTCCTGTTGGTGTCCGCAGCTTCTACATTCAAAAACAGCCCTTAATATCCTCGGACGTATTTCATCAACCTTCCTTACTATACCGTCAACTGCAACTAGCTTACCTATAAATTTACTCCTCAAATCCCTCAATGGGATAATATTAGTGATATTCTTGAATCTTATGTTAAGATCCGCGTCCACTCCCACAGGGTTTATGTTCTGGATGGCCCTCTGCGCCGTTCTTATTATAGTGTCAGGTTTCTCTATTAGAAGATCCGCAAGATCCGGGTCGAAGATTTCCAGGTCCCTATAGTCTATTTCAACGGATCTCACATTGGGGTATTTCTCCAGGACCTCGAATATCCTATCCTTATATTCTTTCGTGGAAAAGAATTCTTCAAATTTAACAGTGGGTGTTTTTGTTTTCTCTACTACCTTCATCATAAAAATATATTATTATCGTTTTATAAAAATCTTTACAGACCATAAAATTTCAGTGGATACAAGGATGCACTGGAGGTGATTCAATGAAAAGGTCAAGGCTAAGATTGTTCAAGTTCACTTCAATGACCATCTCGGTTTTTGGAGTGTTAATGATCATTGCAACGGTCATAGTCCTAGCATACATTGGAATTGAGAGAATATCCTCAACAATATCCACGAATGTTGATAAAGGATCATTATATGATGAGTACGCCCAATTACAAAAAGAATACCAGGATCTGGAAATCGACTACGATTCAACAAAAAAGACAATCTATGAATCAGGTAACAAAGACCTTATGGAAAAATACATTAACGCAGAGATAAAACTCGTGGAGGCTAAATCGGCCCTCGATGATGTTCAAAGCGCCCTTTCCACCAACAAACCAATACCAGAGATCAAGAATAGATTACAGACAGCAAAGTTAAAATTAAAAGAAGCCAGAGATAGTCTGGCCAGTCTAAAATCCTAACCCTTGAATCCCTTACAGACAATATACATCTCGGGGCTGCCTTTCCTAGAAGAAGCCGGTTTCGTGCTTTTAACCTTCCTAAAGGAACTCCTCAATTTCCTTAACAATTCATTGAAACCAGGCCCCTGGAAAACCTTAACAAGGAGATTACCATCCTTCTTAAGGAATCTCCCAGCAACCTTTATAACACTTTCAACAAGTTCCAATGACCTTAACTGGTCAATATCCTTTATACCCGAAAGTGAAGGAGAAGCATCAGATATTATAACATCAGCTTTCCCGCCTAGAAGCTCACCTATCTTCTCCTGCACCTTCACATCTGTAAAATCACCCCTTATAGTATGGAAATTATCCACCGGGAAAGGCCTAATAGGCTTAATATCCACGGCAATGACAAGCCCATCACCACCCACCCTCTCAAGGGCCACCTGTGACCAGCCACCAGGAGCAGCCCCAAGATCGACAACCTTATCACCATCCCCTATAATATGAAACCTATTATCAAGTTGCAAAAGCTTATACGACGCCCTAGACCTATACTTCTCCTTCTTAGCACTCTTATAATAATAATCCCTTCTCCTTTCAAGATACCATCTTCTACCCAAAGCCAATCACCTTATTCTACAAATCGGTGAACCCACCCTCACAACCTCTGCTTCAACCCTACCATCAGAGATTTCAACCAACATGACGCTAGGATAAGCCAACCGTGGCACAGTAGGACTCCCAGGATTCAAGAGCAGTATACCATCAACCTCCTTAATAAACGGCTGGTGAGTATGCCCCGAAATAAGAACATCAACACCCATCTCCAGGGCAATATACTTAAGCTGCTGAGTATCCCCACGAGGATAAACCTCACCATGATTCAAACCTACAACCAGACCATTTATTTCTAAAATCTCATCCCTTGGAAGTTCAAGACCATAATAACGGTCCATGTTACCCTGAACACACCTTACAGGGGCTAAACTATTGAATTCCTCCTTAACGTCCAATGAGGTTAAATCCCCAGCATGGAGTATCATATCCACGCCACTGAAAACCTCAAAAACCCTATCAGGGATGACAGGCACCCTATCAGGTATATGAGTATCAGAGACAACACCAACAAGCATACTGACCACGCAAACCTTTATCCAAAAACCCACCATTTGAGGGATCATCTCAAAATCGTGTGCTGGGGCCAGAATCCCTAGTCCCCTGCCAGGAAACCGCCTATAGCCCCCCCAATCCCCATGAATATCATCGAAACTAAAAGTAGGACTATTACCACTGCGATACCACTGAAAAGTCCTATGAAAAAACCGAATATTCCGCCGATGAGAGCGCCGAAAATGCTTAAAAGTATGGTTAATATTATACCACCAAACGCACCAGCCACCGTAGCATTCCAGAAACCTCCAAGGGCACCCTCCTTCACCATTAAACCCACTACAAAACCTGCTAGGAACAATCCCAGGACAGAAGCGCCCCCTGGCATGAAAGACCTTAGGATGATTGGAAAGACAATAGAAAGTATGAAACCTACAAATACAGGACCCCACTTCACCATACTAATAATTGTAAATACTATCTTACTATTTAACTTTATCGGCGGGAAGTCCCATTTGTGAGGAGGGGGATGAAAACGTCCATGTAACCCCCTCTTGGACGGGTTGTGACCTCACTGCTAAAATTCCTGCTTGAAGAAGGAATTGTAGACGCGATTCTCGCCGTTAAGAAGGGTTCAGATCTCTACGATGCCGTTCCAACCTTGATAACAGATCCGGATAAGGTCATAGAAACTGCAGGTTCACTCCACTGTGGTACACTCAACATTGCAAAGGTCATCACACGTTACCTTAAGAGTGCAAGGGACATGAAGATAGCAGTCACAACAAAGCCATGCGATGCCATGACAATAGTTGAGCTTGCCAAGAGGGGTAAAATAGACAGGGACAACGTAATAATGGTGGGTGTTAACTGTGGAGGAACACTTCCACCTGTAAAGACAAGGCAGATGATAGAAGAAGTATATGAAATGGACCCTGACGACGTTATCAAGGAGGAAATAGCAAAGGGTAAATTGATAATTGAAACATCAGACGCTGAAAAGGCTATCAGTGTTGATGAAGTAGAAGAAATGGGTTACGGTAGAAGGACCAACTGCAGAAGATGTGAGAAGAACATACCAAGAATGGCTGACCTTGCACTTGGTAACTGGGGTGTTATAGGACCCTTGGCCGGCAAGGCAACCTTCGTGGAAGTAACATCTGAAAAGGGTACTGAAGTCCTTGAAAAGGCAATAAACGCAGGAGTAATTCACGTAGAGGATCCAATACCCAAAGGTATTGAAATACGTGAAAAAATCGACCAGGCAATGGTTAACCTTGCAACCAAGTGGCAGAAAAAGGACTTCAGTGAAGAAACCGGTGCTGAAATCCTCATGAACCTTGATAAGTACATGGATGATCTGAACCGTTGCATCAAGTGCTACAGCTGCAGAGAAGCATGCCCAATCTGTTACTGTGAAGAGTGTTCACTTGAAACAAAGACCCCTGAATGGCTTGAAAAGGGTAAACTTCCACCATCCCCTGTTTTCCACCTCGAGAGAATGATGCACATGGTGGATTCATGTACCAACTGTGGCCAGTGCGAGGAACTCTGCCCGGCAGAGATACCCCTTGCGAAGATATGGCATGAAATAAACATCAGAGTACAGAACATCTTTGGCTATAAGACAGGGTTTGAAACAGGTCAGGAACCTCCACTGACCCATAAATAAAAAACCCATCCTATTTTAATTTTTTAAGGTGATCCAATGATCATAGATCAAGTACTGGAAAAAAACCAGGAATTCTTAAGGGATTTTAAAAGCGAAGACCTCAGCCACAGGCCAGCCAAAAAACTCGCCATCGTAACCTGTATGGACACAAGATTAACTGACTTTCTTGAACCTGCAATGGGCCTTGAAAGAGGCGACGCCAAGATCATAAAGAATGCCGGAAACCGTATAACAGATGATGCACTTAGGTCACTCGTAGTTGCAGTGCACTCCCTTGGCGCAGAGGAGATCATGGTTATAGGGCATACCGATTGTGGAATGGCAAATGTTAACTTCGAAAAACTCAGGAAAGCCATGGAAGAAAATGGAGTCCCCCGAGATTTTATTGAAGAACTTGGACTGGAAGACTGGATCATGGCAATTGAGGATGAAGAAAAAAATGTTATTGAAGGTGTCAAGACCATCAAAAAATTCAGGGCAATCCCTGATGATATACCGGTCCATGGACTGATAATTGATATCAGAACAGGGAAATTGAAAGTTCTTCACCGCGACTGATGATCCAATTTTTTGTCTCATTTTCCAAAGTTAATTATCAACTCTTCCATATCAAATAGGATTACACCGCCAGTGCTTATTAACTAGGATTTTCATATATTCATTGATGAAGGAGTGGACCAATCGAATAAAGAGAAAAAGATACTTCTTGTGATATGTTTTGTACTGGTTGCAGCTTTAGGTTTAACTTCCGGGATGTTGATAAAGCTGGTCACAGAACCCAGAAATGAGAATGTTATATATACATCAAAAGAAGTGAAACCACCCGAGGATGCCCAGATCCCTGAGTGGCACAAGGTTGCAACCTTCACGGGATCCGGTGATGACTACGAATGTTTCACTATCAGGGGCAGTAAGTTCCTAGTGATCATGTCCGCCACACCAATAATCAACTATGACATAAATATCATGACCGTTGATGTTCTCAAGGATGGTTCAGGAATAGCAACTGACACCATAGACTGGGGACCGACCGAGTCTCCAAAGAGCAAAACCAGAAGGATAGAGTCTCAAATGGGCCAGGAACATACTGTATAAGAGTGTATTCAACAGAGCTTGAAAGCTGGAAGGTTACAATATGGGACTACTATTAATATATTCCAGGAAGCCATCCAAATAAGATCATTGGATGTGGATTCTTATATTCTGGTAGATTTCATCGAATATCTCGGGGCTGACATATTCTATCCCACTTGATGGGTCTAAAAATATCATAAAACCATCCGGGGTCATCCCAGCATATACTGTGAAATGACCATTGGACCCTGGTATCACAACATATTTTTTGGTATGGTTTTCATCATAGCATGGATATCCTATGTCAAGACTGCCATCATCTATTACTATTATATCATATTTTCCTGGGGGGCCTTTCTGTATACTAGCATTGTATCCAAAATGTTCAGCGACTTTAATGAGTTGGCGGGCAGTATAACCCCTGGGGTCGTTACCGAGATAATCCACTATCATCTTCTCGGTTAAGTTAGCGCCTTTCTTGTTTATGAGTGCTGTTGCAAGGGAGGCCGGTCCACAAGTATAATCTGTCGTCTGGTAGACTATGGTATAACCGTTTATGGTCTCCCTCTTATCGTATGGTTCTTGGCTGACTTCAGGGCTTATCATAGCCCCTATCATGACTAGGAATATTATGCCAAGGCAACAGCCCCCTAACACAGACAATATAACATTTGCAGATCCTTTGCGGAGTTTTTTCCCGCAGTTTCTGCAGAAATTGGCTTCTCTCCTATTGTATGCTCCGCATCTTGGACATTTCAACATACCCACCACGTTAATATGTAAAATTTTAGGGCTTTTGTCAAGATCCCGAGGCCTAAGCCTGCGAGGAGTCCTGTTAAGAGTCTCAGTAGGTTGTTACTTTCCCTTAAACCTAACAGTTGCGTGAACCCATCAAGTATCATTGGGGTTGTTATTAGGATCGCCATGACAACTAGGTTTAGAGTGTATTTTATGGGTGTGAAATATGCTATTAAAAAATAGGAGAACGCTCCAATGTATACACCAGTACATCTTGAACAAACCGGGAAATAACGACCTCTTATCGAGAACGTCCTATCAGGTCTCCTATGACAAATCCAAAATCTCATTATACCCCCACACAGAGAGATTATAGAAGGTCAGTATTTTATACTTTGCCTTTTATAATCTGGTTAGGATAACTTTTATAATCTGGTTAGGATAATAATATAACAAGAATGTCCCTATGGGGGGGATAATATTGGGAGACAATTTGAGGGTTTCTTCCTCAATCCTGGATTTGGCAGAGGGTGCATGTGGTATATGTCACAGGGTCCTCGAGGAACTTTCAAACCATGGTATAATAGGGGAGTCAAATGAATGTTTTGAGGGTGTGGACGCTAGACTAGTTAATAGCATGGGGGAAACCATAGGGGATGGTAGAGATATAACCTGGGCCCCGGCCATACTCCGGGCAGAGATAGACGCTGATATCATCCCAGAGGATACAGCAGGAGACATAGAGGGTGTCCTGACGAAGAAGGCCGATCTTAGGAGAGTGGCTGGGATGTCAGGTTATGGGAGGGTTGTGACATCCGCGGGTCTGATAATATCCCATATCTGGGAAAATGGCGGGTACGTGGAGGTTAAAAGGGATGGTATAGGTGTCAGGGCGATATTCTATGACAAGGATGGTGATGAGATCTCAAATTCCGTCACAGGATTCTGTCCAGTCTGTGCGATAAACATATCAGCTGGGAGAGTCCCCAGTATAAGGCGTAAAATAGCAGAGCAATTAAAAGGATCCAAGAACACAGGCCAGATAAAATATGAAAGGGGCATCCTAAATAGGATCAGGTGGAAAAACAGGAGAATATACACCGACCTAATCGAAGATGATAAGATTATAGGTAGGAACTGGGGCTGTTGCATAGCATATTCCACTGTAAGGGCTGAGATAGCGGCTGGATTAGGGAGTAAAAAATGGAATAGGATATTTAAACACTACTGCGATCAATGCCCCCTCAAACATTGTTGGATAGGGAAGGCCATGGGGGCCCTGGGGAACAAAGTACTCCACAGGATGAAAAACGTTAACGTAAGAGAGATTGTGAGAATGGAAGATTATATAACAGTAGATATTATGGATGATAACAAGAGGGTAGGTTATGGTATAGGGACCCTCTGTTCATTGAGCGCCTCTGTGAACGCTCTTATGAGATCAGATGCCATCAAAATCTTGAAACCAACACCCGCTGAAGGATTCCCATACAAAGAAGGGTGAAAGAATGGATGAGCATATCATAGAAGCCCTGGGAAGGACCCGGATCATTATAAGGGATGGTAGGATAGTCTCACTCGGAGAGCCCATGATAAAATACTGTCCACTATTCCACAAATATAGGAGCATCAAGGAACTAAACAAGGAAACTATACGTGAAAATATAGAATTCAGGATAAAAGATTTTGGGATGTGCACCCCTGAGAGAGAACTTAGGATGAGGGATTTCCTTTCATTTGGGGTTTCCGAGATAATCTCAACACTACTCGAAGAGGATATGATAGACTGTGCGGTGATGGTATGTGAAGGGGCTGGGACAGTCATAATAACTGAGCCAGAATTCGCACAGGGAGTGGGTGGGAGAATCTCCGGAATAGTAAAGACAAGCCCCATAAAAAGGATCATAGAAGAACTCGGAGAAGAAAACGTACTAGAACCAGACACCGGGAGGATAGACCAGTTAATGGGTGTTAAAAAAGCTCTAAGCCAAGGATACTATTCCATGGCTGTTACGGTAGCCGATGTAGAAGATGCAGTTAAAATAAGGAAATTAGATGGGAAAATTTACATCTTCGCCGTTCACCTTACCGGTATAACAAAAAAAGAAGCTGAAATACTCTTCCAAAATGCTGATATCATAACATCCTGCGCCTCAAAACACATACGCCACATTGGCGATAAAAAGGCACTATTCAAAGCAGGATATTCAATACCAATATACGCCGCCACAAAAGCCGGTGAAAAGTTCATAAAAAAGAGGATAGAGAAGATAGGCGGCCTCAAAGAAAAGAAAAACCCCCCATTACCATATCCACTCATCTAAAACTATCCCCCTTTTTTTAGGGGCAGTCATCTTCTATATGATCAGCCACGGCTTTTATCACACAACTCTGGGTTATAAGACCCAATAATCTCCCATCCTCCACCACAGGGATCCTCTGATAGCCAGTCTCCACCATTATCTTACTTATACTACCAATAGGCGTGTTCTTGTCAACCACAACAAGATCCCGGCTCATAATATCCTTCACTTTAAGTTTAAGAGCTTCACTACCAGCCAATAATATATCCCTATGTGTTATGAAACCAACAAGCTTATCCCCCTCAACCACAGGCACCCCACCAATATTAGCCCGGACCATCTTCAACTTCGCAGCCGCCACAGACTCCTCTGGTTTCACCACAATAACATCCCTTATCATAATATCCTTCGCACGAAGTTTCCGTATCATAAACTTATTTGTGTTCCAAATCATATATTAAAGGTGAGGGGATCCAAAGTGACTCAAATGGAAGAAGCAAGAAAAGGCAACACAACACCCCAAATAGAAGAAGTGGCCAAATCTGAAAATTATAAGATCCATAAGATCATGAAAAGAGTAGCAGAAGGGAGAATCGTCATACCATCAAACCCAATCCATGATCCAATCCCATGCGGGATAGGTGAAGGCCTATCCACGAAAATAAACGCTAACATCGGATCATCCCCCAGGTTGGAGGATCCCGAACTGGAAATTAAAAAATCACTCGTCGCCGTCCAATACGGAGCAGACACCATAATGGATCTGAGCACAGGACCAAAACTATCCAAGATAAGAAAAACCATCCTAGAAAAGGTGGACGTACCAGTCGGCACAGTACCCATCTACGAGGCTGGCATAAAAGCCGCCCAACCAAATAACGGTTCAATAGTCGACATGGACGAAGACAACATATTCAATACAATAGAAAAACAGGCAAAAGACGGAGTCGACTTCATGACAGTCCACGCTGGCATAACACTCGACACAGTGGAAAAATTAGAAAGATCAGAGAGGATCATGGGGATGGTGAGCAGAGGAGGAGTGTTCCTCGCCACATGGATGAAACATAACAAGAGAGAGAATCCACTCTACTCAAACTACGAATACCTCCTCGAAATAGCCCACGAATATGATGTCACACTCAGCCTCGGCGATGGACTGAGACCAGGCTGCCTAGCAGACGCATCAGACACCCCACAACTACAAGAACTAATCACACTAGGAGAACTGGTTGAAAAAGCCAGAGAAACCAAAGTACAATGCATGGTAGAAGGGCCAGGACATGTCCCAATAGATCAAATTCCCGCGAATATGAAAATCCAGAAGACAATCTGTAAAGGAGCCCCATTCTACGTCCTAGGTCCCATAGTAACTGACATGGCCCCAGGATACGATCATATAAGCGCGGCCATTGGAGGGGCTATAGCAGCCTATCATGGAGCAGATTTCATCTGCTATGTCACACCAGCAGAACACCTAACCATACCCGGTGTAAAAGAGGTTAAGGAGGGTGTTATAGCATCAAAGATAGCTGCACAGGCAGCCGACTCCGCTAATAGGATGTTGAGGGCGTGGAACATGGAATTAGAGATGGCAAGGGCAAGGAAAAACTTCAACTGGGAGAGGCAATTTGAACTAGCATTCGACCACGAAAAACCCAGAAAATATAGAATGCAATGCCCAGTTGAAGAAGAAGACATGTGCTCAATGTGTGGCGAATACTGCGCCCTAAGACTCTTCAAAAAACAATAAAACCCCCCAAGTTAAGGGGATGATTATGGAATACAAAAATTTAGCTAAACTCTATAACAGGCTAGAATCAACAACCAAAAGACTAGAAAAGACCGTTATAATAGCCGATTTCCTCAAAAAGACAGACACCAAACTTCTACCAATAGTAACCCTACTCCTTCTAGGTCGTGTTTTCCCAACCTGGAGCGAAGAAGAACTCGGAATCGGCCCAAAACTTCTAATGAAAGCAATATCAACAGTCACTGGTGTGAGTGTTGATGAAATAGAAGAAAAAATCCGCGAAGAAGGCGACATTGGCAAAGCAAGCGAAGTACTATTCAAAAGAAAAGCCCAAGTAACATTCACTCCACAACCCCTCACAGTCAAAAAAGTCTATAAAGACCTTAGAAAATTGGCATCCATAACAGGACCCGGAGCCCAATCAAAAAAGATAAACATACTCCTCGGCATCTTCTCATTAGCCTCCCCAATCGAAGCCAAATATATAACAAGAACAATACTCGAGGAATTAAGGGTGGGGGCTGGTGAGGGTATTATAAGCGACGCCATCTCACTAGCATTCAACATCGACAAAGAAGTTGTTGAAAGAGCCTACATGCTCACCAACGACCTCGGGATGGTGGCCAAGGTCGCCAAGAGTGAAGGCGAAGCCGGACTCCGCAGACTCTCACTAGAACCCGGAAGACCAGTGAAACCAATGCTAGCCCAACTGGCAGAAAGCATAGAATCCGCCATAGAAGAACTGGGGGAGGCCCTCTGCGAAACCAAATATGATGGTGTGCGAGTCCAAATACACAGAAAAGGTGATGAAATCCTCGTATTCACTCGCAGATTAGAAAATATAAGCAACGCGGTCCCTGAGATCATCAAACGCGTGGAAAAGGCCCTACCAGGTGAAGATTTTATAGTGGAGGGGGAAATCATCGTAAACATTGAAGGAAGACCAGGCTCCTTCCAGTACATCCTCCAAAGAGTGAAAAGAAAATACGACATCGAAGAGATGATAACCAGAATACCACTAACACTCTACCTCTTCGACATATTATATTATAGGAAGCCCCTAATAGACGAAACCTTCAAAGAACGGCGCAAGATCCTAGAATCCATAATCAAGCCCATAAAAGGTAAAATAGAATTAAGTAAACAAATAAGCGTCAACACCGAGAACATCAAGGATGGTAAACTACTCTTCAAGGAATCTATAAAAGAAGGACATGAGGGTATAATGATAAAAGATCCAAACGCACCTTACATACCAGGGATACGGGGTAAAAAGATGCTCAAATACAAGGCAGAACCCGAAAGCCTGGATTTAGTGGTTATTGGTGGAACATACGGCAAAGGAAAACGCGCACACCTTGTAGGATCATATCTTCTAGCTGCAAGGGATGATGAAACCGGTGAACTGAAGACAGTAGCACATGCTGCAACAGGCCTAGATGATAAAACCCTCAAAGAACTCACAGAAAGACTGAAGAAGATAACGATAGAAGAAAAGGGGGGGAAAATCAAAGTAAAACCTGAGATAATCCTAGAAGTAGCATATAGTGAAATAGTCAAAAGCCCAGAATATGAAAGCGGATACTCCCTCCGATTTCCAGTTGTGAAAAGGATAAGAGACGACCTCAGCCTAGAAGACGTTGACACCATAAAACGTATAGAATCACTCTTCAAACCATGAACATTCCCCCATATACTACAATTTTCCTAAATTCAACCACGAAGGATGGCCAGGCCACAAAATATAATAATACTTAACAGCCCATCATTAATATGGTGTTTATGGAAGATGAGAAGATATTTAAGATTGTCATTTTCATAGCATTAGTGGGCCTTATAGGGATGATAATATCAGCGGGTAGTATCACACCACGGGAAATTAAAATAAAAGAAATAAACAGGGGCATGATCGATGAAAAAGTCACAGTAACAGGTTTAGTGGAGGAGATAAAAAATTCAAGAACCGGTAAAGCATCATTCATCACATTAAATGACGGTACCGGGAAGATAACAATTGTAATCTTCCAATCAGTGAAAAACGAGATTGAAAGATCCAACCTGCCCATAGAAATGCTAAAATACAGAAAAATAAAAATCACAGGGAAAATAACAGAATACAAGGGCTCAATGGAGATCATACTTGAAGAGCCACAAAACCTAAAAATATTATAGACTAATGACAATTATCCGTGGGGTGAAAACCTTGGACTATCCTGGAAAATCGGCTTTTAACAAGTTCATAGTATTCATACCAGCCCTCGCATTCACACTAGCATTAATACCCACAATAAAATATAACTGGCCATTAAGCTGGGACATCTACTATCATATACATAATATGAAACTTTACAGTGAAGGTATACTCTTCTGGGATAGTCTAACCGCAGCCCCCTATGGGAGGCCCATATTTTATCCCCCACTCTTCCACCTATTCCTCTTATCCATTGTGAAAATTTTGAATATCAGCCCCTTTTTGGCTGCGAGGCTAATACAACCATTTTTAGCATTTTTCGGGGTTTTTTCGTTTTCTTATATTTCGAGAAAATTTTATGGGAACATTATAGGATTCCTCACAGGCTTATTCATCATCTCAAGCCCCCTGTTCCAGAGGATGATCGTCCCAATCCCAGAATCCATGGCAGTGATACTCCTACCCGTCCTCGTCTATTTTTATTATCTTGCAATTAAAAAAGGCGAAAATAAATATGCCATAGTAGCTGGTTTCCTATGGGGCCTAGTTCTCCTCACCCACCTATTATCAGCCCTCATAATATTATCCGTGATAACAGTTACAACCATACTCCTGAAAATCAAGGGCGAAAAAAACCTCAAAGGATACTGGATCATTATAATAGCAGGTTTAATCACAAGTAGTCCCTGGTTAATCCCCCTCCTCATAAAATACGGTTTTGTATTCAGATCACCACCAACACAAGCATTACCACTTAAAAGTTATATACAACTTATAGGTCCCATCCCATTCTTCCTAGCATTGGTAGGTCTCATCAACATCCTATGGAACCGTGAAAAAAAGAATATCATAATACTCTCCTGGTTTATCAGCGTGACATTCATAAGTGTAATCTATATATTCGGCGTTAATGTAATCACCGAAAGAATAATCTACTTCAACCTGTTCCCAGTAGCAGTACTTGCAAGTTTATCCATAAAAGCCCTAAATTTCGAGAAAAAAAAGTACACCCTCCTCCTGTTGATGATAATGGTCCTATCATTGTATAACGGGTATGTAACTGCCAATTCCACGAAACCCTCCATCTCTGCCTCCGAGATCCAGGTTGCAGAATGGTTCAAGTATCATGGAGATCATGAAAGAGTTGCTGTAACTGCAGATTATCATCTGGATCCCATAATAGTATCTATTTCAGATCAGCCAGTGGCTGCCGGAGGCTATGCACCCGGTACCGTTAAATCCATCAATGGGGATAAATACATAAGCGGAAAATTCACAAAAGAAGAAATGATACGAGAAAAAATAGGCTATATAGTCCTCAAAACTAATATGAACCCACCCCCATACTCAAGATTAGTATACACAAATAAGGACTTCAAAATCTACGAAGGGTTGATAAAATGAAGAAACTATTCGGCACTTTTGGCGTTAGAAGGATTGCGAATAAACAATTAACACCAGAATTCGCCTCAAGGCTTTCAGCAGCCTTCGGTTCGCTCACAGATGGGAAAATTGCTGTGGGCGGTGATACAAGAACCTCCACCCCAATGATAAAACATGCTGTTATAGCAGGTCTCCTATCCACAGGATGTGATGTTGTAGACCTTGGGATCCTCCCAACCCCCACAGTACAGTATGCTGTTAGAAAATACTATGATGCAGGTGTTATCATCACAGCATCCCATAACCCCCCACAATACAATGGGATAAAATTCGTCGATGAACATGGTATAGGAATCAAAGAAGAACTAGAAGAAAAGATAGAGAAAATCTTCTTCGAAGAAAAGGCTGAAAGAGTCCCATGGGATAGAATAGGCTCCACAACCAAGAACAGGAAGATTATCAGAGAATACATAGATGAGATTATAAAGAGAGTTGATGCCGATATCATAAGAGAGGCAAATTTTACTGTTGTAGTTGACTGCGGATCAGGGGCAGGCTCATATACAACACCATACCTTCTAAGAGAGCTCGGATGCGAAGTCTTATCATTGAATTGTCAACCAGACGGTTTTTTCCCCGGCCGAGACCCCGAACCAACCCCAAAAAACCTGAAAAATCTGATGGATATTGTTAAAACCAGCGGAGCGGATCTTGGCATGGCCCATGATGGCGACGCCGACAGGACAATCTGTATAGATGAAAAAGGAGATTTCATCTTCGGCGATAAAACCTTTGCATTAGTAGAGAAGAAAATGTTACAAGAAAACAAAGGAGGCTTGATCGTAACCACCGTAGCAACCACTTCAGCCATTTATGACATCGCAAAAGAAAACAATGGAAAGGTTATAACAACCCCAGTAGGAGATCTAATCGTGGCAAGAACCCTAAAAGAGAAAAAAGGACTCTTCGGCGGCGAAGAAAATGGCGGCCTAATATTCCCAGATTTTGTATATGGCAGGGACGGGGCCCTCTCAGCCGCCAAGATACTCGAAATCATGGCAGAGGAAAACAAACCAATCTCCAAGCTCGTAGCCGAACTACCAAGATACTATTCTGAAAAGATGAAAATAGAATGTCCAGATGAACTTAAACCCAAGGTAATGGCCACCATCCAAAAAAAAGTTGAAAAAGATCCTAGCGTAGATAGAATAGACACTACAGATGGTGTTAAAATATTCAAGGAAGACGGGTGGGTGATCATAAGACCATCAGGCACAGAACCAATATTCAGATGCTTCGCAGAGGCTAAAAGCCAAGAAAAGGCCACCCAAATGGCTAAATGGGGTATTAGCATCGTTAAAAGGTCAATTGATGAGATAGGATAGAACCTCCAACAAGGAAACCCTTTTATAATACCTCATCAAAAAGAAAATTCCGGTGGTTTTTCAGAAAAATGAACTCCAAGTACATCTTATTGACCCTTGCAATTGATTATACTGATCCTAGTTAGGGGCATATTCTACTCTAGAGAAGAGCCGAAGGAGAATGTCACCCAAAACATCACAAAAACCCAGGAAGTCCAATACAATCAGACAACCACCACCCCGAGGATGATATCCGCAGAAGAGGCTCAGAATATCGCAGCTGATTACATGGCCGCAAACCCTGCAGAATTTGGGAATACCACAGCCGGCACACCATCGCTAAAGGGTGGAGTATATTATGTTCCAGTAATTGTAACTACAAGTGAGGGACAACACCCACCAGGGACCATCGTAGCCCACATCCGAATAGATGCGAAAACAGGCACAATATTAGGCATAGAAACCAAAAAATGTACTAAAATAAGAAAAAATTTTAGAGGTTTTTGGGGAGATAAGTGTCTGCTATTGCAGCTACCCCTTCACCCATCTCCACATCGAATCCAAGTTCCCTTAAGGTCATCTCCAATGCTGAGAATGTTGTTATAAGTTCCCTGTGTGTTATATTACCCATGTGTCCTATCCTGAATATCTTACCCTTCAGGTGATCCTGTCCACCTGCAAGTTCCACATGATACTTGTTCCTCATGGTACCCCTAAGTTCAGCGTCTGTTATACCCTCTGGTAGTTTAACCGCTGTAACAGTTGTGGATGAAACCCTCTCATCAGGGAACAACTCAAGACCCAACGCCTTTATAGCATTCCTAGTGGCCTCCGCGGCCAACTCATGCCTTCTAATCCTATTTTTAAGACCTTCCTCCTCCACAACCTTTAATGCTTCGTGTAAGGCGTATACTAATGAAACCGCCGGGGTGTAAGGCGTCTCTGGGGGTTCCAGGCTACTGGTCTTCCTATACTTTTTAAGGTCTAGATAGTAGCATCTTGAATCTGTATTCTCAACAACATCCCATGCATCGTCACTTAATGTTATCGCAGCCAAACCTGGGGGGGCTGCAAGACATTTCTGCGAACCAGTAACACAAATATCTATATTGTATCCATCAACATCTACCTCAGCCCCTCCTAGTGAAGAGACGGTATCAACAATATAAAGTGCATCATAATCATCTAGGATCTTACCTATCTCCTTTATGGGATTAGCAACCCCAGTGGAAGTTTCATTGTGCACCACAGTAACTGCTTTTATACTCTCATCTTCTTCAAGGGCTTCTTTGATATCATCAGGATTCGCTGCCTTCCCCCATTCAACCTCAATCCTCTTTGATTCGCCCCCGAACGCCTCAACAATATTACTGAACCTTTCACCGAACTTTCCACCGACCACATTAAGTATCCTGTCACCGGGCTCTAGTATATTAACTATAGCCGCTTCCATGGCCGCAGTACCCGAACCTGTAAGTATATAGGATTTATTATTGGTCCGGAATATGTTGGAGAGCATCTCACTCGTCTCTGTTAAGAATTTGCCGAATATGGCGCTTCTATGATTCACTATATTCTCTGACATGGCCTTCAATACCCTTGGAGTGACTCTAGTAGGACCTGGGATCATCAATAATGTTTCATCCATAAAAAACCCTCCTGATCATCCATTACTTTCATATTATTAAAGAGGATCTTAAAAAGATTTATACTTATCCGACGACTATGATGCTAGTAAAAAACCCAAAAAGTATGGTCTCCTTAAACGTGATTATATGGATCTTAAAACATGGATTGGCTGGTATGAGAGGATCTTAGAAGATTTCAAATTCGATCCCATAGCTGATATGGAAGCTGCCGAGTACCTTAACGATTTTCTCAAAAAACATGAAAATATGAAAGTTGACATGGATGATCTGCCACATAGTGATAAATTCATAATTTTTGGGGCCGGACCATCCATTAAAAAACATTTAAAGCTCTTAAAGGAGGATTTTGACCTTAGGGTTTTCACGTTGATAGCCGCTGACGGGGCTACAAGCGCCCTCCTAGAAGAATCTATACTACCCGATATTATCGTAACAGACCTTGACGGTAGCATGGATGATATAATCAGGGCGAATAAGGCCGGTTCTTTCATAGTGGTGCATGCACATGGTAACAACCTGGAAAAGTTAAAAGCTTATCTTCCAAAGCTTAGAAACATCCTAGGGACCACCCAGACACCCCCAATAGGAGACCTGCACAACTTTGGTGGTTTCACTGATGGTGATAGGAGTGTTTTCCTCGCGGTTGAATTAGGCGCCAAACTCATAATCCTAGCTGGTATGGATTTCGGTGATATCATTACAAGATATTCAAGGCCACAGATAAGTGAAAAGATGGAAAAAGCAGATGAAGTTAAAAGGTTGAAACTTGAATATGCCAAAAAGCTTATAGATTGGATAATGGAAAATGAGGATGTTAAAATTTATAATCTCATAGAGGCTAAATCATTGAAAGGTTAATATACCTTGAAGGATAATTATCATATTATGGGAATAGATGATATCCTACTACATGATGAGACAATATTCCGGAACCTACACGCCTTTGACTCTGATTATATCCCTGAAAATTTTAAGTACAGGGATTCACAGATGGAAGCCCTTGCAGTTTGTATAAGACCCGCCTTGATGGGCGGGAGGCCCATCAATGCAGTTGTCCTAGGAGCCTGTGCAACTGGTAAGACCACAGCCATAAGGAAACTCTTTGAAATGGTTGAGGCTAACTCAGAGAAGGTTATATGCTCTTATATTAACTGTCAATTGCACACAACACGCTTCGGCATATTTTCACAGATATACTATAAGATCTTCGGCTATTACCCCCCAGAGACCGGGGTCCCATTTTCCAGGATATACCATGACATAATGCATAAACTTTCAACAGAGGACAAGGCTCTCATAGTCGCATTAGATGATGTCAACCACCTATTCCATGACAGGAATGCTAACAGGATATTCTATGACATCCTAAGAGCCCATGAGGCCTTTGATAATGTCAGGACGGGTATATTCGCCATATTATCAGATATTGAGTTCAGGTATGCTCTTGACAAAAATGTTAACTCTGTATTTATCCCACAGGAGGTAATATTCCAACCATATAACTACGATGAAATATATAACATATTAAAGGACAGGGCAAAGATAGGATTCTATAACGGTGTAATCTCCGATGAATTAATAGAGGAAATCTCAGACCTGACCTTTAGAACAGGAGACCTGAGATATGGTATAAACCTTCTAAGGGTCTGCGGGAACCTCGCCGAGGCAGAAGCATCCCCCAGGATAAAAAAAGCACACCTTAAAGAGGCTATAAAAGACACAACATACACAAATTTCAAAGACACAATAAAAAATCTTTCAAAAAATGAAAAAGAACTCTTAAAGATTATCAGAGACGCGAAGGGTGAAAACCAAACAGCAGGCCAAGTCTATGATAAATTTAAAAAGAAAACAGGGTTAAGCTATTCATCATTTAATAGGATATTGGAAAAACTCGAATTTCTAAGACTTATTGACACCCCATTCACAGGTAAGGGTAAACGTGGTAATGCACGGCTCATAATCCCAAGATTCAACAAAGGACCAGATAGATGAAAAACAGGCCCCATGGATAATTAGAATTTGGCGTGCTCGCGAAAAAATACACACCATCCACTATAAGTAAAAGGATAACAAATATTATGATACAAGCCTCAATATTAAGGTCACTGAAACCACCTTTTTTCTTTGACCTATCCAACCTATACATCCCTTATCACCCCAATAGATTGTCACCCACCAGAGGATATAAAAAAAGAGGTAGAGAGCATCTGAAAACTAATAAACAGGTTGGAGAGAATATGAAGAAAAAATTCGAATACTTCGAAGTAACAGCCGACGCCGGCTACTGGGCATACGGGTCAACAATAGAAGAAGCCTTCGAAAACGCGGCCCTGGCAATGTTCGAATTAATGACAGACACCAGCAAAGTCCAACCAAAAGAAGAAAAAAAGATAGAATTAGAGGCCGAAGATGAAATATCACTCCTACATGATTGGCTCGATGAACTCCTATTCCTAAAGGATACAGAATTCCTATTCTTCTCAAAATTCAAAGTTAATATACAAAAAAATAGAGTATATAAACTAGAAGGAAAAGCCAACGGTGACAATATAAATCCTAGTATACATGAAATCCGCGATGAAGTAAAAGCGGTCACCTATCATCTCATGGACGTGCGAGAAGAAAACGGCCAATATAAAGTTAGAGTAATAGTAGACCTATAAAAAAAAGAACCCCCAGGGGTGGGATCAAATATGGATGTGAAGGATATCCTGATAAAAGTTAGAGAATCAGTATGGGAAGTCCCCACAGACTATAAAGAGTGCATGCGCGTCCCCGGACGAATATTCCTAGATGAAGAAGCATTAAAAGACCTGGAGAAAGGAGCAGTTGACCAGGTGGCGAATGTAGCATGCCTACCAGGCATACAAAAATTCTCAATCGGCCTGCCAGACATACACTTCGGCTACGGGTTCAGTATAGGTGGCGTGGCAGCATTCGACGCCAGCAACGGCATCATAAGCCCGGGTGGCGTGGGATTCGATATAAACTGCGGAGTCAGACTACTAAAAACAAACCTAGACCATGAAGAAGTCAAACCAAAAATAAAAGAACTCATAGACACACTATTCCGGAACGTCCCCTCAGGCGTTGGAAGCAAAGGCAAAATAAGACTAAAAGAAGGTCAAATCGATGAAGTGCTAGAAAACGGTGCAGAATGGGCTGTTGAAAACGGATACGGATGGGAAGAAGACCTAGAACACCTCGAAGAAAATGGTAAAATAGAAGACGCCAACGCAACAAAGGTAAGCGAAAAAGCAAAAAAGAGGGGCATACCACAACTAGGCTCACTAGGCTCAGGCAACCACTTCCTAGAAGTCCAAAGAATAGATAAAATCTTCGACGAAAAAGTCGCGAAAGCCTACGGCCTAGAAACCGGAAAAGTAACAGTACTAATCCACACAGGATCCAGAGGATGCGGCCACCAAATCTGCTCAGACTACCTAAAGATCATGGACAAAGCCTACAAAAAATACAACATCAAAATACCAGACCGCCAACTAGCCTGCGCCCCAGTAGACTCAGAAGAGGCAAGAGAATACTTCCAGGCCATGGCAGCAGCAGCAAACTACGCATGGGCCAACCGACAAATGATAGTACACTGGGTGAGAGAATCCTTCGAACAAGTATTCAAAAAACCAGCCGAAGACATGGAAATGGAAATACTATATGACGTAGCCCATAACATAGCCAAGAAAGAAACCCACCCAATAAAAGGCCTGAAAAGAGAAGTCTACGTCCACA
This sequence comes from Methanothermobacter tenebrarum, assembly GCF_023167465.1. NCBI lineage: Archaea > Methanobacteriati > Methanobacteriota > Methanobacteria > Methanobacteriales > Methanobacteriaceae > Methanothermobacter > Methanothermobacter tenebrarum. Next base: position 1,142,345 of record NZ_AP025698.1, read on the forward strand.
GAAAAGGGGCTACAAGAGCCTTCGGCCCGGGGAGAAAAGAAATACCCTCCAAGTACAGGAAAATAGGCCAACCAGTCATAATACCAGGTACAATGGGGACAGCATCCTACGTACTCCACGGGACAGAAACCGCAATGAAAGAAACATTCGGATCCACAGCACACGGAGCAGGCCGTAAAATGAGCAGAGCAGGTGCAAAGAGAACATACCGGGGCGAGCAAGTCCAAAGGAACCTCTCAAAGAGGGGAATATACATAAGGGCCACCTCAATGCCAGTTATCGCAGAAGAAGCACCAGGAGCCTACAAGGACGTTGACATGGTCGTTAACACATCACACAAAACAGGCATATCACGCCTAGTCGCCAAAATGATACCACTAGGCGTCGCCAAAGGGTGAACAAGTTGATAGGGATAATCGGTGGAACAGGAATCTACAAAACACCCCCAAATGTCAAGGTGGAAAAAAAGATCATAAAAACACCCTACGGGGACTCACCCCCAATATCAATTTTCAAACTCCACGGCAAAAAAGTCGCATTCATACCCAGACACGCAGAAGGCCACCACAACCCACCCCACAAAATAAACTACAGAGCAAACATATGGGCCCTTAAACGTTTAGGCGCCAATAAGATAATCGCAACCAACACCGCAGGATCACTCCACAAATCCATCAAACCAGGGACAATAGTCACACCAGAAGACTTCCTAGATTTCACAAAAACGAGGATAGGAACATTCTACGATGACAAGACAGTCCACGTGGATGTTACAAAACCATATTGTCCAAAACTCAGAAGCACACTAATATCAACTGGAAAAGTAGAAGATGGTGGAGTATACGTGTGCACAGAGGGGCCCCGTTTCGAAACTGCAGCCGAAATAAGAATGTTCAAAATCCTAGGGGGCACAGTCGTGGGGATGACAGGATTACCCGAAGCCGTTCTCGCAAGAGAACTTGAAATGTGCTATGCAAGCCTCTGCCTAGTATCAAATTATGCAGCGTCAATCTCAGAGGACAAACTCACCATAGAAGAAGTTTTCAAAGTCCTGGAGGATAAAAGGCCCGTTATCGTGGAGATCATAAATAGAAGTGTTGAGATGATCGATGAATCCCCATGTAAATGTCATGAGGCGCTTAAAGGCGCCTCTGTAAATGAAATACTCAAAGGGGAGATGCCAAAATGAAAGTTTTATTATTATGCGGAAGTCCAAGGAAAGAAAGCAATACCATGACAACATTAGAAAGATGCGCCGAAAAAATCAGAGAAGAAGGCCTCGAAACCGAAATAGTCTCTCTAAAGGAAATGGACATAAAATCCTGTAGAGCATGTCTAACCTGTGCAAAGACAGGTGAATGCGCAATAGATGATGGCCTCAACACCATCATCCAAAAAATAAAAGAATCAGAAGGATTCATAGTAGGATCCCCAGTATACTTCGGAACAGCACGCGGCGATGTCATGTCAGCACTACAAAGGATAGGAATGGTTTCAAGAGCCTCCGACAAATTCCTAAAATGGAAAGTCGGCGGACCCATTGCAGTAGCCCGGAGGGGTGGTCAAACAGCCACAATACAAGAAATGCTAATGTTCTATCTCATAAATGATATGATAATCCCAGGTTCAACCTATTGGAACATCCTCTTCGCCTGGGCCGCCGGCGAAGTTGAAGATGATAAAGAAGGTATCGAAACCATAGAACATTTCGGCGAAAACGTTGCTAAACTAATCAAAAAAATATACTAGACCCCCCACCCCCCGGTGGTTAGAGTTGAAAATAGCTGTTGCATCATCTGATGGCGAAAATGTAAACTCACATTTCGGCAAAGCATCAAAGTTTATCATCTACGAATTCGATGGTGAAAAAGCAGAAATGGTCGAAGAGAGGAAAGTCAACCTCGACCCCGCCGAAAAACACCAATGGATGAAAACATTAGATGCTATAAGAGACTGTGATATTGTAATAGCAGTCCAGGCCGGATTAAGGGCTAAATTCGGCCTTGAAGAGGCGGGTATACGATTCGTATCAGATGAAGGACCCATAGAGGATGCTATTAGGAGGTATATCAAACATTACAAGTTCATGAAAAGCTAACCTTAATATTTAAATATCTTCTAACCTAATAATCTACTTCAATATTTTGGAAAATTAGGACCCAAAGTTTATTCTAATTTTTCACAAATTCACAATTTTAGGGTGATATAATGGCTAAAGTGAGAAGAAGAAGAGTAAGAGACACATGGAAAGAAAAAAAATGGTATACTGTAACAGCCCCGAGCCTATTCGGGGAAAAGGAGATAGGTGTTACACCTGCACGTGACCCTAAACTATTATCCACTAGGAGAGTAGAAGCTACAATGCGAGAACTTACAGGTGACTTCTCAAGACAATACGTTAAATTAAAATTTGAGATAGAAAACGTGACAGGAGATAAAGCAACTACAAAGTTCATAGGCCATGAAGTTACAACAGATTACGTTCGGAGCATGATAAGAAGAGGTACCAGCCGTGTTGACGCTCCGAAGATAGTGAAGACAAAGGATGGTTACAAGGTAAAGGTACACACACTCGCCATAACAACCCGAAGAGCCAAATCATCACAACAAAGATACATGCGTAAAATCATCGAAGACAAGATAGAGGAGCTTGCAAGTGAGAAAACCTTCAACGAGCTCGTGGAGGGTATTGTAACAGAGAAAATAGCCTCAGAGATATACCATGAAGCCAAGAAAGTCTATCCCCTCAAAAGAGTGGAGATAATAAAGACCAAAGTATTAGGGGAACCAGCCTAGAATAGGGGCCCCATGATGGGGGGATCCCCCATATGAAAGACTTCAACTGGATGTATGTACTCATATGCATACTCATAGGCTTTTTAACCTACAATCGGCGTGCTTTGGACCTGTGGGGATCCCTCCTAATGGTCGTAATGGGTTTCATTATAATAATAGCCGCCGGGTTTAATTGGCTGATTCTGATCTTCATTTTTTTGATTCTAAGCCTTTTCGCCACAAAATATAAGAAAGATTATAAGAAGTCCATGAACCTCTATGAAGGTAGGAGGAGCGCGCGGAACGTCATGTCCAATGGCATAATACCATTTATAATGGCCAGCTTCAGCTACTATGATGGGTTCCTCGGGGGATTCATAGGATCCGTGGCAACAGCAACCGCAGACACACTAGCAAGCGAAATAGGGATCCTGCAGACGCCCAGACTAATAACAGACTTGACAAGAAAGGTTAAACCGGGAACAGATGGTGGCGTATCACCCCTAGGAACCGCCGCGGGCATAATCGGAGCAGGTATCATCGGCCTATCAGCATATTTTCTCCAAATATGCCCCAACCCCATAACCTCTATTAAAATAGCTGTGATAGCAGGCACCATAGGCTGCTTCATGGACAGCATCCTAGGCGCATTATTTGAACGAAAAAATTACATTAACAATGAACAGGTGAACCTACTAGCAACAATCACAGGAGCAGCTGCAGGGATAATCCTCCTCCATCTCTAAACAAAAGCCAAGGTGTGAAATATGAAAAGCCTAATAATGATAATTGATGGGATGGCAGACCGTCCAATACCAGAACTCGGAGAAAAGACACCACTAGAAGCTGCTGAAACACCCAACATGGACAAGTTGGCGGAAAATGGGATTAACGGTATCATGGACCCGATAAGACCAGGTATAAGGGTTGGAAGCGACACCGCACACCTTTCAATCCTAGGATACAACCCATACAAAGTCTACACTGGCAGAGGACCATTCGAAGCCGCTGGGGTGGGAGTGGAAGTGAAACCAGGAGACATAGCATTCAGATGCAACTTCGCAACCCAGAACGAAAATGGGACAATAATAGACAGGCGTGCGGGTCGAATAAGGGAAAAAACCGACAAAATAGCCGAAACAATCAACTCCATGGAAATAGAAGGCTTCGAAGACGTTGAAATAATCTTCAAGGAATCCACAGGCCACAGAGCAGTCCTAGTTTTAAGGGGTGAAAACCTATCAGACAAAGTATCGGACTCAGACCCAAAAAAGGAGGGCAAACCCCCCAAGACCGTGAAACCCCTAGAAAATTCCCCCGCAGCCGAAAAGACCGCCAAACTCATAAATAGACTAGTCAAAAGATCATACCAACTACTTAAAGACCACCCAGTAAACATAGAACGCATAAAAAGGCGCGAAAACCCTGCTAACATCATACTACCAAGAGGAGCTGGGGCCGTACCCCATATAACAAAATTCGAGGAAAAATATGGCCTAAAAGCGGCGTGTATAGCTGAAACGGGACTAATAAAGGGTATAGGCAACCTAACAGGCATGGACGTCATAGAAGTGGAAGGGGCGACCGGAGGCACAGACACCAACCTCAAAAATATAAAAAACGCAATCCTTGACACAATAAACAGCCCATATGATCTCATACTCGTAAACATTGACGGCGCCGATGAAGCAGGCCACGACGGAGACCTGAAAGGCAAAATAGAATTCCTAGAAAAAGTTGATAAAATATTCAAAGACATCCCACTAGACGAAATATACCTAGTCTTCACAGCCGACCACACCACCCCAATACACGTAAAAGACCATACCGGAGACCCAGTACCCATCGTAATCACCGGCCCAGGTATAAGAGTAGATAACATAAAAAGATTCAATGAAAGAGAAGCAAGCAAAGGTGGACTCTGCAGGATAAGAGGATCAGATATAATGAACATACTAATCGACCTAATGGACAAAACAGAAAAATTCGGTGCATAAAAATGAAACTCTTTGGAACATCAGGCATCCGAGGAAAATTCAAAGAAAAACTAACAGCATCACTATCATTAAAAGTTGGGAAAGCCATCGCAACCCACCTCAAAGGAGAAGGCGAAGTCATAGTAGGATACGACCCGCGCACATCAAGCCAAGTCATAGAAAACGCATTATCCGCAGGGCTGATGGAAGGAGGATGCGACGTCATCAAAATAGGAATGGTCCCCACACCAGTCCTAGGATATGCCACATCCAAACTTCAAGCCAAGGCAGGTGTAATGATAACAGCCTCACACAACCCACCAGAATACAATGGAATAAAAGTATGGAACCATGATGGAACCGCATACTCACCAGCACAAGAAAGGGAAATAGAAAAGATAATCCAAGAAAAAGATTACATCACAGCAGACTGGGACAACCTCGGAAATTCAGAACACATGAACATGACAAAAATGTACATGGAAGATCTACTAGAACATGTAAAAGTAGAACCCGGCCTTAAAGTAGTCTTTGACTGTGGCTGTGGAGCAGCATCACATATAACCCCAGTAATCTTAAGAGAGCTCGGATGTGAAGTCTTATCATTGAATTGTCAACCAGACGGTTTTTTCCCCGGTCGAGACCCCGAACCAACCCCAGAAAACCTGAAAAATCTGATGGATATTGTTAAAGTCAGCAAGGCAGATCTTGGCATAGCCCATGATGGCGACGCCGATAGGATGGTCGCAGTTGACGAAAAAGGCAGATTCGCAGACTTTGATAAACTCTTAACACTCATCGCAAAAGAGAAAGGTGGTAAAATCATCACCACAGTCGACGCATCCATCAGCCTCGATGAATGCCTAAAAGAAGTTGGCGGAGAAGTCATAAGGACAAAGGTGGGGGACGTGCACGTTGCAGAGGCCCTAATCAAGGAAGGAGGAACATTCGGCGGAGAACCATCCGGCACATGGTTACACCCAGAATTCTCCCTATCACCCGATGGGATATTCTCAGCCCTCAAACTCGTTGAAATAGTATCAAAAGAGGGTCCATTATCCAGATTACTCGATGAAATACCATCATACTACAACATAAGAGATAAGATACCCTGCCCCGACACCAAAAAGGACAATGTTATGGAGAAAGTTAAACAACAACTACCCAAACAATTCACAGAGAAAATACAAATAGACAACATAGACGGTGTAAGGATATCACTAGAAGATGGCAGCTGGGTGCTCATAAGACCATCAGGCACAGAACCATATATAAGAGTCAGAATAGAAGCCAAAAAAGAAAAAACAGCCAAAAAACTTCATAATATGAGCCGATCCTTCCTAGAAAAAATAATATAAGGGGATTATGATGCAAGCAGTCATCCTAACCGCAGGTGAAGGGACAAGAATGAGACCACTCACACTAACAAGACCCAAGACAATGCTACCAATAGCAGGCAAACCCATACTACAATACAACATAGAAGCCCTAAGAGAAAACGGCATCAAAGACATCCTAATGATAACAGGATACCATGAATCAAAAGTTAAAGAATATTTCAATAACGGAGAAAATCTCAACGTAAATATAAGATACCATACACAAAAAGAACAACTAGGAACGGCAAACGCCATAAAATACGCCCAGAAACATGTAAAGGATGACTTCATAGTACTCAACGGCGACATCATCACCGAACCAGACACAATCACAGACCTACTATCACATTATAAAGAAGCCGACACCACCATAATACTCAGAGAAGTCGAAGACCCAAGCCAATTCGGAGTTGTTAAACTAGAAGGAGACAAGGTAAAGGACATCATAGAAAAACCACCAGCCCACAAAGCCCCAGGGAACCTGATAAACACTGGCATATACCTCTTCAACCACAAAATATTCCATTACATTGAAAAGACAAAAAAATCACCCCGCGGAGAATACGAGATAACAGACTCCATCAAAATGCAAATAAAAGACGGGCTAACAATAAAAGGGATAATATCCAGGAGGCGCTGGATAGACGTCGGGAAACCATGGGAACTATTAGAAGCCAACGAAACACTCCTCAAAGACATAAAAGAGGATATAAGAGGTGAAATAGAAGACAACGTCACAATCCACGGGCCAATCATCCTAGGAGAAAATAGCATAATAAGATCAGGAACATACATCATAGGCCCCGTCTACATAGGAAAAAACTGTGACATAGGCCCCAACTCCTACATCAGAGCAAACACATCAATAGGAGATAATGTAAGCATAGGAAATGCCGTGGAAATCAAAAACTCCATAATAATGGATAAAACAAATATAAACCATTTATCCTATGTGGGAGATTCCGTCATCGGAGAAAACTGCAACCTCGGGGCGGGTACAAACATAGCAAACCTCCGATTCGACGACAACCATGTGAAGATGACCATAAACGGGGAAAAAATGGACACGGGCCGCCGCAAAATGGGGGCGATCTTCGCAGATAATGTTAAAACTGGCGTCAATTCCTCCTTTAACCCAGGCATCAAAGTGGGCGTCGGATCCCACATAGGACCCGGCAGCATAATATCACATGACATACCATCAAACAGAATAGTAATAGCAAATCAAGAACATATAATCAACAAAAGAGTGTAAAATTCCCCCAACCTTTGGAAAAAACAGCCCATAAAAACCCCCCACACCTCACATCCCATTCTCCTTTTAATTTTAACGGGAATAAAATCCTGGGAAAATACTTATTAACCTTATCCCCTAATCATATCATAACAGCCTCTACTTTAGGTGGATAAGATGGGAAAAAACTTTAAAGTCCTCAGTGGAGCTAAGATAATAGGCAAAGTCGAAATAGGGGATCATTCATCAATCTGGTATAACGCCGTGATAAGGGGCGACATCGAACCCATCAAAATAGGCTCATATTCTAACATCCAAGACAATTGCGTAATACACACAAGCAAAGGATTCAAAACCACCATAGGAAACTACGTCTCCGTAGGACATGCAGCAGTATTACACGGTTGCAGTATAAAAGACAATGTCCTTGTAGGGATGAACGCCACCATACTCAATGGCTCCACCATCAACAAAGATTCAATTATAGGAGCAGGCACCGTTGTAACCGAAGGAAAAGAATTCCCACCAGGAAGTCTAATACTCGGCGTCCCAGGGAGGCTCATAAGGGAACTTACAAGAGAAGAGATAAAATCCATAAAAGACAACGCACTAAGATACTCCAAACTCGCCAAGAAGGGATTATAATGATCAGAGACACAATACTAGGAACAGAACCATACGTGCCCGGAAGATCAATAAAAGAAATAGCCAAAGAATACAAGCTTAAAGAAAGTGAAATCGTGAAACTCGGATCCAATGAAAACCCCCTCGGACCCTCACCCAAAGCCGTTGAAGCGGTTAAACACGAAACCAAGAACATGCACAGATACCCCGAATCAGGATTAGATGACCTCAAAAAGGCAATCGCAGACTACTCAGAGACACGCCCCAATCAGATAATAGTCGGGGGTGATGGAGCCGATGAAATAATAGACCTCCTCGGCAAAACCTTCATAGACCCAGGCTCAGAATTCATCGTCCCACTACCATCCTACATGTATTATGAATATACCCTACGCCCATATGGTGCAAAGCCCGCCTATGCAAAATGGGACATGGAAGAGAACACAGTTGATACAAACTCTGTCATAGAATCCATAAATGATAAAACAAGGCTCATCTTCCTGTGCACACCCAACAATCCCACTGGTGGCCTTATCAGAGAAGATGATATAACCAGGATACTAGAATCAACTTCTGCATTGGTTGTAGTGGATGAAGCCTACTTCGAATTTGCAGGTGTCAGTAACATAAAACTCCTCAAGGATTATGAGAACCTGCTCATCCTAAGAACATTTTCAAAGGCCATGGGCCTTGCTGGTATGCGTATAGGCTATGGTATCTCAAATCCCAGGATAATAGATTATATGCATCGTATTAAGCCCGTTTTCAGTTTGACTAGACTTTCACATGTAGCTGCCCTTGCAACATTATCTGATAAAGATTATATAAAAAAGTCCATTGAATTTTCAATTAAAAGCAGAGAATACCTCTATCATAGACTTTCAGAAATGGATAAACTCAGGGTCCTCAGATCCTATGCAAATTATCTACTAGTGGATATACGCGAAACAGGCATGAACGCGGGTCAATTAGTTGATGAATTACTCAAAAGGGGTGTTATAGTCAGGGATTGCACATCATTCAAGGGCCTGGACGAATATTGGATACGTGTGAGTGTGGGGACAATAAAAGAAGATGATAAGTTCATAGACGCCCTCAAGGAGATCATAGAGTGATCTTATGAAAATTGGAGATTATAGTATTTCTACAGTAGACTTTCCCGGCACTCCATCACTCGTAATATTCCTCGCCGGTTGCCCATTCAGATGCCCATATTGCCATAACCCAGAACTCATAAACGGAGGAAAAAATACACCACTCAATAACATCTACAAGAAAATACTACAATCCAAAGATCTGGTGGATGCCATTGTAATAAGTGGTGGAGAACCACTCCTCCAAATAGATGAAACAGAAAAAATCCTAGAATTTGCCAAATCACAAAACCTTAAAACAAAACTGGACACCAACGGCTACCAGCCAAAACACATCAATAGGATAAAAAAGCTAGTAGATTATGTTGCACTCGACGTTAAAGTCCCATTTGAAAAATATGAGAGGATATTCGGCTTTGATGGGAGCCGGGTCCGTGAGACCATGAATATCCTATCAAAATCAAAGGTTTTCCTTGAATGCAGAACCACTTATGTCCCCGGACTCTTAAAACCAGAAGATATTATAAGCATCGCCTCCCAGATCCAATGCGACCTTTATGTGATACAACAATTCAGGAACAATATGGTACTCGACCCCAAATTCAAAAATGTTAATCCACCATCACCTTCCATCCTAAAGGATATCGCGAAAAAAGCTAAAAAGTACTGTGAAAACGTGAAGATCAGAACACAAGAGTTTGGAGAAGAAAAAATATAAGTGACAGTGGAGGGGGTAGATTGCCCATCCTATCATTCAGCAGCCGCCAAATCGACCTTATAACCGGTGAAAAGAACATGACCATACGTAAATTATGGAAGAAACCCCTAAGGGTGGGTGATAGGCTCCACTGTTACTGGAATCTCATATCAAAAGAGCGTCAAAAAGTCTTCGAAGCCGAGGTTACAAGTGTAGAGATCATAAAATTCAAGGACCTTATAGAAGATGATAAACTAGCCCAAGAAGACGCTTTCAAAGACGCTGATGAACTTAAAAGGGAATTCGAGAGAATATATGGGGAACTTGATGATGAAACCAAATTTCAGATTATAAGATTCAAGAGATTACCAATCGAAGAATGGGAAGGCGAAAAAATAGACCAAAAGGCCATGATAATCCAAAAAGCAGACATACTATTCGACCTTGGAAAATATAAAGAATCAAAAACATGCTATAATGCAGCCCTAAAATTAGACCCAGAAAACGTCTACATACTAAATAGGCTAGCAGACAACCTTACAAGACTTGGAAAATTCCAAAAGGCAATAGAATACTATGACAGGGCATTAGAGTTAGAACCAGAAAACGAATACATATGGAATAACAGGGCCATCACATTACTTAACGCAGGCAACATAAAAGGAGCATTAAACTCCAATAACAAAGCCCTCAAGATAAACCCAGAAGATACAACCATCCTATACTGGCATGGAGTAATATTAGAAGTTATGGGAGAAGCAGAAGAAGCGCTCAAATACTATGATAAGGCCATAGAAGCAGATGATAAAAATGTGGGAGCATGGAACGCCAGGGGCGACCTCCTATCAGAACTAGGAAGAAAAGAAGAAGCTATAAAATCCTATGAAAACGCATTAAAATTTGCATTAGAAGACGATGAAAGCGCAACACTCTGGAATAGGAAGGGTAATGCACTATTCGAACTTGGAAGTTTCCAGGATGCCCTAGAATGCTACGAGAGGGCATTAGAGTTAGAACCGGAAAATGATATATTTTGGAGCAACCGTGGCGTCACATTACTCGAACTAAACCGCTTCGAAGAAGCCCTCGAATCATTCAACAGAGCACTCAGTATAAACCCAGAAAACGAAGACGCCAAAATACTTAAAGAAGAATGCCTCGAAAACCTATAACCTCCCCCAAGAGCCTTGCTTTTCCCAGCTCATTCCCCTCCCCCATCCACATCAATGAAACCTGGTGGTAATGGGATATCCTCTTCTTCAACTCTTATTTCAACCAAAACCGGCTCATCCGCCCCAAGAATATTCGGGAGAAGATCATCTAATTCCTCCGGCTCCTCTATCCGAACAGCCTCTATATTATATGACCTTGCCAACCTGACAAAATCCGGGTTCTTAAGGCGAACCTGGTAACTTTCACCATACTCCATCTCCTGCCATTGCCTTACTATACCCAAACTGGAATTATTCAACACACAGATTATAATGGGCAAGCCCCTCTCCATTATTGTCCCAAGTTCCTGCATGGTCATCTGGAAACCACCATCCCCTGTTATCAAAATTATCTTCTTCTCGGGCCTTGCCAAGCCGACACCAATCGAAGCCGGGAGCCCATAGCCCATGGGCCCGAACGCCCCAGAATATATTAATGAGCGGCTTTCCAAAACCCTCCTATAAAGGGTAACCCAGGTCGTATGGCTTCCAGCATCATTCACTATTATCGCATCAGGGGCCAACTCAAATATCCTTGGTATAACCTGGCTAGGTTTGAGAGGATAATCCTCCAAGAGTGGCGGACAATCATATGCTGGGGGATTATCCACTGAATACTCATTCAATTCTCTGACCCAGCTGGTGGAGAAACTTAATCTAGATTTTATCCTCTTTATGAATTCCTTAACATCCATTTGGAGGTTAACATCCCCCTTGAGTGTTTTCTTATCGATATTCACGTGTATTATTGGCGAATCCCCAAATCCAGTTATTGTCCTCTCCGATATCCTGCAACCTAATGCTATGATCAAATCACAGTTTCTCCCAGCATAATTAGCTGTGGGGGTGCCCCTTGTACCTATCATCCCCAAGCATAATGGATGATCCTCGCCTATAACACCCCGCGCAGGATATGTTGTCGCAACTGGTATATCATGGGCTTCTATAAGTTCTCTGAGATCATCCTCAGCCCGAGCCCAGAGCACACCGGCACCAGCAACTATAAGAGGCCTCCTAGACGACTCTAATAAGCTGATAGCCTCCCCCATATTAGTATAGTCCCTCGTGGGAGAATATTCCACCCCCCCTGATATTATGCTCTCCCCCACCTCCTCCTGGAATATGTCCTTATTTATATTAATGTGGATAGGGCCCATAGGCTCCATCCTAGAATATAATAGGGCTCTTTTCAAGGCTGATATGGCTTCTTCACCATTCTCTGGTTTGAAGGTGTATCTTGTGATTGGCTTGAATACCTTCTCCAATTCAACTTCTTGGAATACGTTCAATCCTATCTGGGCCCGTGGAATATCCCCAGTGATCACGATCAATGGTATGGAATCCTTGTAGGCTGTTGCAACACCCATAACAAGGTTCAAGGCACCTGGCCCCCCAGTGGATATGCAGACACCTATTCCCCCGGATGCTCGGGCATACCCATCCGCCGCATGCACGACCCCCTGTTCATGCCTCAAAAGTACATGTTCAATCCTCGAAGTCCTCAAAGAATCATAAAGGGGTAACACATGTTCACCCGGATGACCGAAAACATATTTTATACCAGCATCTTCTAATAGTTTTACGATAGCATCAGAACATTTCATAGACAAAATCCCCTAAACTTAACTTTAAAATATTATCTCAAACCAAAAGTACATATAAGGTGAGATTCTATGACCGATCATCTAGATGCACTACTCCATGAGAAAAGGATATTCCACCCACCAGAAGAACTTGTTAAAGAAAGCAATATTAAAAAATGGATGGACAAAAGAAATATAAAAAGTTACTCCGAGCTCATTAAAAAATGTGAAGAAGACCCAGAATGGTTCTGGGACGAGTTAGCCCAAGAATTGGACTGGTTCAAACCCTACACTAAAATATTGGAATGGGATCCACCATATGCAAAATGGTTTGCAGATGGTAAATTTAACATAGTCCACAATGCACTTGACAGACACGTTAAAGGATGGAGAAAAAACAAGATAGCCTACATATGGGAAGGAGAAGATGGTAGAAAGAGAAAATTAACATACTTCGACCTCTACAAGGAAGTGAACCGCCTAGCAAATGCACTAAAGGAACTAGGAGTCAAGAAAGGGGACAGGGTCAGCCTCTACCTTCCAATGATACCAGAACTGCCCATTGCAATGCTAGCATGTGCAAAAATCGGGGCAATACACAGCGTAGTCTTCTCAGGATTCTGGGCCAAGGCATTCAAAGAAAGAGCCATAGACGCAGGGGCCAAGATAGTGATAATAGCGGACGCATTCCACCGACGAGGAAAAATCATAAAACTCAAGGACACACTAGACACAGTCATAGACGATATACCCACCATAGAGAAGGTCATAGTCGTGGAAAACCTGAAAACAGAAGTGAACATGAAAGAAGGAAGAGACATCTTCTGGGACGACCTCCTAGAAGGACAGGAGAAAGAATGCGAAACCGAAATACTAGGAGCAGAGGACACACTATTCATACTCTACACCTCAGGTACAACAGGCAAACCCAAGGGCGTGGTACATACACATGGAGGATACGCCGTGGGAACCTACACAACCATGAAATTCGTCTTCGACATCCGAGACGATGACATCTACTGGTGCACAGCAGACATAGGATGGATAACAGGCCACAGCTACATCGTCTATGGGCCGCTGATAGCAGGGGCCACATCAATACTATACGATGGTGCTCCAGACTATCCAGACCCTGGAAGACTCTGGAAGATGATAGAAGACTATGGAGTTACAATATTCTACACAGCACCCACCCTAGTAAGAATGTTCATGAAATACGGTGAAAAATGGCCCCAGGCCCATGATCTGAGCAGTTTAAGGTTGCTGGGGTCCGTGGGGGAGCCCATAAACCCAGAGGCGTGGATATGGTATTATGAGAATATTGGTGGAAGAAGATGCCCCATAATGGATACATGGTGGCAGACCGAAACAGGAATGCACCTTATCACACCATTACCCATAAATCCACTGAAGCCGGGCTCGGCATATAAACCTTTCCCAACCATAAAAGCTGATGTACTAGATGACGAGGGTAACAGTCTAAGGGATGAGGGAGGCCACCTTGTAATCAAGACCCCATGGCCTGCAATGTTCAGAACATTATACAAGGACGAGAAACGTTACATTGAAACCTACTGGAGCAAATTCCCAAACATTTACCTTACAGGGGATGTTGGGAGGATAGATGAGGATGGCTACTTCTGGATACAGGGTAGGGAAGATGATATCCTAAATGTGGCAGGTCATAGGATAAGTACGGCTGAGGTTGAATCCGCCCTTGTAAGCCACCCATTCGTGGTGGAGGCTGCAGTTGTCGGGAAACCAGACATACTCAAGGGAGAGGAGATAGCAGCTTTTGTAATATTAAAGGAGGATGTTGAACCAACCCAACACCTCAAGGGAGTGCTTAGAGAGCACGTGCGTAAGGAGATAGGCCCTATAGCAACTCCAAGTTATATCGGGTTCGTGGATGATCTTCCCAAGACCCGCTCAGGTAAGATAATGAGGCGGATAATAAAAGCGAAACTTATAGGGGAGGAAGTAGGTGACACGAGCACCCTCGCGAATCCCGAGGCTGTTGATGAACTGGAGAAGGCATTATAGCGGCTCCTGATAGCTTCCATTGTATTCCCCGGATCCCTTAACCTTGAATACGATGGCCTGTGCTATCCTCTCCCCTCTTTTTATTTTATATTCAAAGTCCCCGTAATTGTAGATTAGGAATCTTAGTCTGCCATGGAATCCCGGATCTCCGAGTGCTGTGTGCACTGCTATAAATGATCTTAGTAGTGTTGAACGGGGAAGGTATATCATGGCATAACCCTTTGGGATTTTTATTTTCCTGTCCACAGTTACAAGATAGGCTTTTTTAGGTTTTAAATTATAGATTGGAGGTTTTAACCTTCGGAGTTCTGGTAATCTTTTTTTATCATCTAAAAGAGATGCTAGGCTGGCCTGTTCAAAAACCTCGTCAAGGCGCAGATCTATACCCGCCGGTTGTATTAGGTCTTCGAATTCTGGGAAAAGCCTCCTAAGTTCCTTTTCTCCTAGCATTGTCCCTGCTCCCACTAGCCTATTCAATGTAAGGGGGGATAAAACCCTTATGATGATTCTTCCCAGATCTTCCTAAGTTCTGGGTGTATCCCATTTATTATCCCAAGTTTTTCCATTGCCGTACCATATGTTTTATGGATTGACTTGAATTCTGGCCTTATCATACCCCTAAATGCATCATATCCCATTACTCTACCATAGTTTTCTGTTATCGCCCATATTATCCCATTAAGGCCCTCTATGATGTCCTCCACCCTATTTTGAGAC
Source organism: Methanothermobacter tenebrarum (assembly GCF_023167465.1). Lineage (NCBI taxonomy): Archaea > Methanobacteriati > Methanobacteriota > Methanobacteria > Methanobacteriales > Methanobacteriaceae > Methanothermobacter > Methanothermobacter tenebrarum. Next base: position 1,157,678 of record NZ_AP025698.1, read on the forward strand.
TTTTCTATATTGGACCTTATGGTGTCAAATTCTATGGCCGCATTTGCCTTAACTTCCACACCTTCAAGGATCTGTGGACATTCATTATATGGTAACGACTTCCTCAACATTCCCCTGGCTGGTGCCACTCCCATTATTTTACTGGCTCCAATTGACATTGCAAGTAGTATGTTCTCATATATTTCAAGTACTAAGCCGATTTTTTCTTTTTCAGCAGCAGGTACTTCAACTTCCTTTTCCATGGTGGGGAGCGAAATCGGCGGTTTTATTTCAGGTAACCCTTGGGGCTCCTCTGGAGGGGTGGCTTCCTCCCCTTCCTCGGGTAAACTTTTAACCTCACCTGTGGGGGTGGTTTCCCCTTTTATTGGGGCCTCAGTAACCTTCTCACTGATAGTTGGTGTTTTCTCTATCCTGTGGAGTTTTTTCCTGTTTTTTTCTGATACGAGGATTATGTGACCAAGGTTAGCGCCTTTGTCTGCTATTACTATAATGTGTATATCTTCAATATCCAATAGTATCATTTTACTTTCTTGGAATTCTAGGATTATCGTCTTACAGCGGCCCTGTCCAGTTCTCTTAAGCAGTTTTCGTGATGATTCGTTTATAACCCTCGCCATGGATTCTATTTGTCCTTTATCCATCTTCTCCAATGTTATCCTATCATAGAGGATGCTCTGATCATCCATTACCATTATACCATTAAATCCATTTACTTTCTTGAAATCCTGGTAAATTTCATCGAAGATGTCCATCTTTTTGAACCTCTTATTGGATGTTTACAAGTTCACAATATGTTATCCATGCAGCGTCCGTTCTCCCCGGCGGGTAACATGTTATGAGCATTAGTTTCGCTTTTCCTGTCTGTGCGAATCTTATGGGGTTTTCCTTGTAATCCCATCTTATATCCTCGCCATTGGATACTACCTTGTATGTGTATTTTTTAGAGTTTATGAAGTCCTCTATTATTACCATGTCACCTGGCCTTAAATTTCCTATTAACTGGAAAGGCCCTGAATATCTTGTTCTATGCCCCAGTAGGCCGCAGTCTCCGGGTTCCCCTGGCATCACACTCTCAGGGTAATGGTAGACGGAATCGTAGGCGTTAACCGTGTCCTCCCTTATCCAAACTTCCAAGCCTATCCTTGGTATTATCAGTTTTCCTATGATAGTATGCCCCGTGTTAGTGTGTAGTTCAGGGTTTAAAAGTTCCTTTGGGGCTTTCTTGTAATCTTCGAGGTGGCGTTGTGAAATTTTCACCTTTTCAATGTCCTGGCATCCCTTTATTATGATAAGAGATGAAACCATTATACAGATAATGATTATAATCATCGAGTATATTTTATATCTTCTCATTTTTCACCTGTTAATAAGTTTCTTGATATTTTCTCCTATCAGGGACCTATAATGGGCGACTTTATCTGTTTTATCCGTCCAGGCTGTTACCTTGGCGATCATACCAGTGTCCGCAATCTCTAATATGATGAGGCCAGGTTCTGGTTCTGTTAAGATACCATCTATTTTTTTGATCGTATCTTTTATCTTCCCTTCAAATTCTTTTATATCAGCCTCCATTGGTATGTTTACCTTGAGATCTATCCTACGTTTATGTGATGCTGTATAATTAACATATGGGTTTTTGGAAAATGAAGAATTTGGTATTGTTATAATCTTATTGTCAGAAGTGCAGATTGTTGTTGTCCTGAAACCCATCTTTATAACCGTACCCTTCTTGTTGGAAACTTCGATCACGTCACCAACCTTGAAACTCTTATCCGCGAGTATGAAAAGCCCTGATATGAAATTCGCTAGAGTATCCCTAGCAGCAAAGCCCACCGCAACACCTACTATCCCTATACTAAGGATTAGTCCAGTAAGGTCAATCCCAAACCATTTCAAGATCAAGGCCGCTGCTAATACATAAAGGGTGTACTTTATTATATCATTCAACACATGTATTACTGTCAGGTCTAACTCCCATTTTTCCGCGCTCTTATAAAGTACTCGGGAAACCCACTTTACTACAATGAATGTGACGAGTACTGTAACCCCTATAACTATTAAACCTTCAACTATCATCTTTGGTTGCATATTTCCTCACCTCAACAGACATGAGGTCATGGGCTACTATAGTATCCCCAAATATTTCCCTAGCCGCCCTTTCAATAATATCCGAACGCTTATAACGGGTGCTGAGGTGTGTTAAGATCAAATTCTTCACATTAGACCTTTTAGCAACCTCGGCAGCCTCAGAGGCCGTGGAATGTCCGGTTTCCAAGGCTTTATCCTCCTTACCGGCCTCGAATGTGGCCTCATGTATGAGTATATGGGAGTCCCTGGCCAATTTCACAAGCTCCTGGGACGGTCGAGTATCACCCGAATATGTTATCTTAATACCCTTGCGCGGTTTTCCAAGAACCTCCTCCGGTCTTATTATCCTATTACCTAAACGTACTGGGATACCCCTATGTAACTTCCCAAAGGCCGGTCCAGGTTTTAAACCCAACCTTATAGCCTTATCCCTTAAAAACCTGGGCCTTTTCTTTTCCTCAAAACAATATGATAAATTAGGTACCGTATGCTCTGTCTCAGCACAACTTATAACATATTCCTCCTTTTCTATGATCTTACCAGCGCCTATCTCATGCACATAAACATCAAAATTCATCGAAAAATATCCAAGCTTCAACGCCACCTTAACCATCCCCCTCAAGCCCTGGGGGCCGAATATGTGTAAAGGTTCCTCCCTCCCCCTGAACGCCATTGTCTGGATCATCCCCGGCAAACCCAAAAGGTGGTCCCCATGTAAATGACTTATGAATATCTTCTCTATCTTCATCGGACTCACCTTTGCCTTCGCCATCTGCCGCTGGGTCCCCTCTCCACAGTCAAACAAGAACACTTCACCGAATGCCTTTAAAGCTATTGCACTATGGTTTCTTTTCTTGGAGGGTATTGCCGCTGACGTTCCAAGGAATATCAGTTCCATTTTTATCACGCCATCCCCCTTTTATAAAAGGGTTTATAATCCCCATTGTTAATATATCATAAAGGGTGAGCCCTTTGATTGATATGATAAGGAAATTAATAAAAGAGGATGTGGGCTTCGAGGATATAACAACTAACGCACTTATAGAGGTTGGCTTGGAAGCTGAAGCAGAGATCATCTCCAAGGATGATGGTATAATAGCCGGGGTTGAGGTTGCAGAGACCACATGTGATAATTTTAATCTAGACTTCAAAGCATATAAGTTAGATGGTGATAATGTCAAAGAGGATGAAATCATACTCACAATGAAGGGGGATGCAAGGCACATCCTCCTGATTGAAAGAACCCTCCTCAATCTCATGATGAGGATGAGCGGCATAGCCACCACCACATATAATCTAGTACAAAGGGCGCGAAGATACAACCCCAATATTATAATAGCAGGAACCCGTAAGACAACACCCGGCCTCCAATGGTGGGAGAAACAGGCCATCCGTATTGGTGGTGGTGACACCCACCGTTTCAGACTTGATGATTGTGCCATGATAAAAGATAACCATATTTCCCTCATCGGAGACTTGGAAGAGGCCATAAAGAAGGTTAGATCCTACATAAGTTTCACAAAAAAGATAGAAGTAGAGGTTGAATCTGTTGAAGACGCCATCATAGCTGCAAGGTGTGGTGCAGATATAATACTCCTTGATAATATGAGACCATCAGTTATCAAGGATGTTATCCGGGCCCTTGAAATGGAGAACCTCAGGGATAATGTTATCCTCGAAGCCTCCGGGGGCATAAACCCTGATAATATTGACGAATATGCTGCTACTGGGGTTGATGTGATCTCAATGGGGTTTATCACCCATTCAACGCCCGTGGTGGATTTAAGCTTGGAAATAAGGAAACTATAGCTTGTTTTAATCCTAATTAAAGTTGTCTTTAATATTCTCTAAGATATGATCCCATCCCATTTAAAAAGTTTAAGCTTTTTTCAATTATCCAAATATTTATATAATCGGGCACCTAACATATGATGAAGGAGGTAATTTCATGGTCCAAGAAAGTGAAAAGGAAGAATTACCATTCGCAAAGGCCGAAGTTGTAAGGCTTATGAAACAACACCTTGACAGCGACAAGATGATAAGAGAAAGAGTCAAAGTTGAAATGAACAAATTCCTAGGTGAAATATTAGCGAAAATCTGCAAGGAATTAAACAAATACCCCTATGCGACAGTAGAATATGACATGTTCAAAGAATGCATATACCCCTATAAGAACATAGAAAGGATAAACAAGGAAAAAGAGAGGATAATAAAACATTTAGAGGCTATAAAAGCGGACTGCGACTCCCTGGCCATGGACGTTGAACGTACAATGAAATTAAGAAAAGAATAATAGGATCATCTCTCAATTGTTATAAAACCCGTTTTAAGTTTTTTGATTTCCGCACTGGTTAACTTGCGCTTTGAAACCCTTGGATGGGCTATGAAGCTCTGCCCCATAGGATCCTCCACTACAACCTTAACCTTTTTCTCACCACTCCTAACCCTTCTAAGATCCTCAAGTAACTCAAGGGATCTTTCCCGGGCCTTTTCATCCTCAAATAATTTTAATGCCATCTTAACAGCTGATTGGAATCTTTCAATAACCCCTTCAATATTTGAAATATAAGCTGTTGACCTTGGCCCCGGCTCAACCTTCAAGCCGAGTTCTGGTATCCTTATAGTGGCTGATTGTGATTTAACCACCCTCGCATTTAAAGTTTCAGGTTCTACCCATAGAGAATATCTCATCGGATCTCCATGGTCTAGGCAGAGAACGTCACTGTAACGGTATCCACATTCATGGCATATTAGCGTGGATTCCATAACCTCTCCAAAGTATGGTATCTTCTCCAAGTGCGTGGTTATCCCCAATGATTTCTTGGCATGACATAATGGACAGTCAATTTTCATTGTTGATCATCTTCTCCTTTGTATAGTAGTCCTTTTTTGTCGAGCTCCTCGACTATTTTATCGAGACTCTCTTTATCTGGTGCGCATATTATATGCGAATGTATATTATTTGATAACCTGTAGAGCCTTTCAAGGTCCCTTTTCCGTTTAGGGTTGCTTTGAAGCCTGTCAAGGAACCTCTGAGCCTCCCGCGGATCATACACGTTCACTTCCCTTTTAAGGGGCTCTTTAAATCCTGGTATATAATAGGCGACGTCTACTATACGCCCACCACATTTCCTAATCACTATATCTATCACTTCACCTAGCTTATCTACCGAATGCTTTAATGTTATCAGTTTGCAATGTTCTCTTATAAACGATAGCATCCTTTTCACAGTACAGGTTACGCTTTCATTGTCAATCACTGGTACATCATGTTCCTTCGCTTCATTGACTAGATGATCATGTATGATCCTGTTTTCTTTGAAATATTCAAGATGCTTACCGCCCCTTTTGATCTCCATGGCCCTTTTGACGAATCGTTCCTTATGGAGTTCTTCATCCGCGGATAATATGAAAAAATGTATTGAAGCTTCATCTTTGAATTTGGCTATGTCCAGGAGGCCCGGGATTAAATGCACTCCCTCGATGACTATGTCATCCGCATCGTCGATAGCCCTCTTTATGACTTTTTCAATGGCGGGTATGACGAAGGAAGCATGTTCTTCAAAACCCGCGCTTACTAGAGATCTATAGTCCTCGAATCTTTCTTTATCCCTTAGGGCGGTGTAAGCATCAAATGATGATCTGTGGAGTACGGGAGCATAATCCGGTCCAATGATCCCCCTTACAACTTCCCGGATAAAATCTGTTTCTATAAGATGTTTTATATTCAGTTCACTGGCTATGGCAGCGGCTATTGTGGATTTGCCTATGCCGGAGGCGCTTCCTATCAATATTACATATGGTTTCCTCAATATCCCTACTCTCCAAAGGCCATATATTATGTTCTTGCGAATCTTTTAGCCCAAAGGAAGATCCAAGTTCATGTTAATAGATCCTTCACCCTCTCCGCACTTCTTTTCATCTCGAGCCTTATTAGTCCAAGGTTTATATCAACATCCGTTATAACTGCGAGTATGCCTTCACCAGCGTCGATCATCAACGTTTTACCCCTGCTACCCTCTATCGTCACCTGTTCGAGCGGTTCTTGTTGGATCTCCTCAGCTGACCTCTCAGCCGTACCGAACACTGCTGATGCCATTGCAGCTACAAGTTCAGCGTCTATACCGGATGGGACTTCGCTCTCTATTATAAGACCATCCTTTCCAACAACCAGAGACCCATTAACACCATTAATCCTGCCCAGATCCTTAAGCACCCTTTCAATCATTTCAACCATATTACCTATCCCCTAGCTTTATATATTCATCAACTATTTATTATTAGGTAAGCACACATAACTAATTAAAGTTTCTATTATCTTCAAACATTAAAGTTTTAAGGAGTGATTCTTTGTACATCTTATCTTCTGTAAAAGAACTTCAAAAACTCAACCCATTCATTGTAATAGGCTGTGGTGGTGGAGGAGAAAAATTCGCAAACTTCGAAGGCGTGGAAACAGTAGGATTCGTAGACGATGACCCATCAAAGCATGGAAAAAAATTCTGCAATTCCATAGTATCATCAAACCTCCTCGAACTCCTCAAAAAGACACCCGCAAAGAGCGTTGCCATAATGTTACCCATCGGAGCCGAAGGAACCGCACTAAAGTATGCAGTCCAAGCAATAAACGAGGGCAAAAATGTTGTAACCTCATTCAGATCACTACCACTCGCCGAAAACCAGTCACTCGTAAAATTCGCACAAGAAAAAAAAGTAAAAATCCTAGAAATAAGCCCCCGTTTAGATAACGTCCGCAAAGTCATGGGAGTCGTCCCACCACACTGCACAGAAATCCTGCCAAAAATAAACTACAAACACAAAACCCCAGTAATATACATAGGAGGAACCTCACAAGAATGCGGCAAAAGAACCACCACAAGGATGCTAGGCCTCGAAGCCAAAAAAAGAGGCCTGAAACCCGGAGTAATATCTACCGATGAAATGGGATTAGAAGCGCCAATTGACATTAACTTCAGGGCAGGCAGCCTCTCCGTAATGGACGTCGCAGCAGCCCTAATGGGCACAATAAAATACATAGAAGAAAAAAAGAACCCCGATATAATCTTCGTCGAAAGCCAAGCTAGTTTAACAGAAAGAAAAAACCCCCATCCAAGGGGTTTATCAGCTGCAATCCTAGTAGGGTCCATGCCAGACGCATGCATAGTATGCCACAGGCCCAGACACCCATACAGGCACCCTAGAGGCATAAAAGAAGAAATAAGGGCAATAGAGGCCGTTGAACCAACTAAGGTTGTGGGCATTTCCCTAAACCTGAGAAACATAAATGATTATATAAAAGAAAAGTTAATAAGGAAATATGAAACCCAATACAACCTTCCAGTCGCCGATGTAAAAGGGGGAGGCTCATCTAAATTACTAGATGCCATCATAGACCATATAGGAGAGGTATAAATTGCGAGATATTATAAACTTATTAAAAGAAACCATTGGCCTAGACGAGGAGGAAAAAAAAGAAGAAACCGAAACAATCATAGTACCAGAACATTCATTCTATGAGATAATATTAATGAAAGCTAAAAACCTCGAAGACATCGACGACGTTCTAATCCAGATAACAGAAGAAAAAAATCCAGTAATACTAGATTTAAGTCGTCTAAAAAAAGAATCCCTAGAAGATTTCAAAATAGCGGGGGAAAAACTAAAAAACCTAAGGGAAACAGAAAAGGCAGAAGCCATACTATTATGTAAAAACGAAAAAGAGATCATAATCATCACACCCCCAGAGATAAAACTCATCAAAAAAGAATAACAGATGGGGAGTGATGAATGGAACTACCAATCACAAGACCAACATACGTCTCCTACGGTGACGAAGTAGAATTTGATAAATTTCTAGAAAAACTTGCCAGGAAAAAACATAACGGGTTTATTAGAATCACCCACGCCTCAAGCGAAGGCCACATAATAATCAAAGATGGCACGCCAGTCGCAGCCTCATATGACAGATACATGAAATCAGAGGCCATGGAAAAAATCCTAGAAATCGTTAACAAGATGGAAACGCTCATAGAATTATTCGAATTAAAAGAATCCCAAATAGATTACATAATAGATATAAACAAGGTATATAAACTTGAACCCTCCTTTTCAAGAAAACTCAAACCACCAAAAATAGAAGAACACCCAAAAATAACACCAATAAAAAAACCCACACCAAAACCCAAAGAACCACCAACAGAAGAAAAACCCACACCAAAACCCAAAGAACCACCAACAGAAGAAAAACCCACACCAAAACCCAAAGAACCACCAACAGAAGAAAAACCCACACCAAAACCCAAAGAAGCTCCCGGACTTGCTGAAACAACAAAAAAACCTTTGAACAGAGAAGAAGTGATGAAAAAATACGGATTGAAGGATATTGACGAAGAAGAAGTTGAAAAAGTCCTTGAAAATTATAAAGGGGGTGCCATGACTACAATAGATATAGAAAGAGTGGAATTGACCCTGATGAACAAAATAAAAAAAGCAATAATAGGCATCCCCAATATAAAGAGCGTTGAAGTCATGGTCTTCCTAGAAAACATGCCCGAACTTGAAGGGGACATGAAAGTACTCATCGAACGCGAGAACACAGGACTATTATCCCGTCTAATGGGCGGAGTAATGAAAGAAGAAGAACTAAAAGAACACATTATCGATATAATCGAAATGGAGATAAAAAAGACATTCAGAGGTTATCCCGAAATCATAGAAAAATTTAACGTGAATATCGAAATACATTAAATTATGGGGGCATAAAATGACAAGAGTCATAACAATAGCTTCTGGTAAAGGAGGAGTTGGCAAGACAATAGTCGCAGCCAACCTAGGAGTCGCACTCGCAAGCTACGGCGAACGTGTAATCGTACTAGATGCAGACATAGCAATGGCCAATTTAGAGCTCGTACTTGGGATGGAAGGCAAATCCGTCACCTTACACGACGTACTCGCAGGCAAAGCCGACATAGAGGAAGCCATCTATGAGGGTCCAGAGGGTGTGAAAGTAGTCCCCGCCGGCATATCACTCGAAGGGTTGCGTAATGTGAAACTAGAACGTTTAGAGGAGGTATTATCCCAACTACTCGAAGATACCGACATCCTACTAATTGACGCCCCAGCCGGCCTTGAAAAAGATGCCATAACAGCGCTAGCTGCTGCTGAAGAACTTTTACTCGTCACAACCCCCGAGATCCCCTCCATAAGTGACGTTCTCAAGACAAAAATCATCGCAGACAAACTAGATGTTAAAATCATAGGTGTTATAGTGAATAGAGAACAACATGACAAGACCTTCCTAACCGTCGATGAAATCGAAACCATACTAGAAGTCCCAGTGATCTCAGTCATACCCGAAGACCCTGAAATTAGCAGGTCAGCAGCATTTGGCGAGCCTATAATTATAAAAAATCCTAAATCACCGGCGAGCAATGCCATAATGAAGTTAGCCGCGGATCTATTAGGTAAAGAGTTCCATCCAATCGAACCAGATAAGAGAGGGATTATCTCAAAATTAATAGCAGGTTTAACAGGGCGAAGATAAACCCTCCCATGGTGGGGGATTTCTTTTGGATATTGTAAGCGTGGGAACCGCCAACATAGATTTCATCCTAAAGGTTCCATCCTTCGTAGAACCCGATACTGAAATGAACATTGAAAAGTTACATCTCTCACCAGGGGGATCAGCCCTCAATTTCGCAGTCCACGCCACCAGAAACGGCCTAAGAACGGGTATAATAGCAAAGCTTGGTCTGGACTATTTCGGGGATATAATCTATAATAGACTCAAAAATGAAGGAGTTGACATCAAAGGAGTCTCAAGGACCAGCAGACGTACTGGGATGGCATTCATAAGCGTGGACGAGGCTGGTAGAAGATCCATATACTCATTCATAGGGGCGAACAAAGAGCTTACAATCGGAAAAAAGGAGATAGATTATATCTCAAAGGCTGATCTAATCCACCTCGGGGGCACATACCTTGAAATAGCATTCCCAGCAGCTGAACATGCGAATCTCCTCTCATTTGCACCTGGGGCTCTTCTGGCAGCTTATGGCATGTCCACACTGAGACCAATACTCCAGAATGCGGATGTCCTTTTTCTCAATGAACATGAACTTAAACTTTTAACAGGTAAATCCCACAAAGAAGGTGCTAATCTCCTAGTCGATGAAGGAATCCCCCTAATAGTAATAACAAGGGGAAGTAAAGGCGCAGAAGTTTATACAAGAAAGGACACGGTCAAATACAAAGTTAAGGAAATTAAGGCCGTGGACACAACCGGTGCAGGTGACGCCTTTGCCGCGGGTTTCATAGCATCATGGATAAAAGGTGAAAGTTTAAACTCAAGCCTCAAAAGAGCCCATGAATGCGCTCTGAAAAATCTTAAAAGATTAGGCGCAATATAATCTTTTATCGGCAAAAAAAGACTAATGTGGGGATGGATTCAAAAATACATATTCCGTGCGTGGAATGTCAAATTTTAAAAAAGTTTTCAGCGTTCTTTGAGGATACTCTAACTATCTCCGAGTCATTGAAGCCTTCAAGGCGCATTTTATGAACTGTTTTCGGCACTGACAATGGATCTGATGGTGCAGAGCTCATGTCACTGTTTAACATGAACTTGTCTACACCATATTCTTTCATGATCATAACAGCCTCAAATGGCATCATTTTACCCGGTTGTACAGTGAGTCCAAGCATTGATCCATAATCGATGACCTCCTTGATTATCTCTGTATTTACATGATCTATTAACACCCTTGAGGCGTCGATATTATCCTCGAGGACTTGTAAGAGAATCCCCACAATCTTCCTTTTGTTTTTGCGGGGTGTGTGTATTATCACAGGGATTTCCAGTTTATCAGCTAACTCCAACTGTTCCTTAAAAACCTTTATCTCTAACCGCGTTCCTTTTTCAATACCGATCTCTCCTATGGCCACAGCCCTTTTATCCTCCAGAATTTGTGGTAAGTTCCCTATTACCATTTTATAGTCTCTTGGTATGCTTCTTGGGTGTATTCCCACTGCTACATATAATTTGATTCCATTTTCTTCCGCGCGTTGAACGTCAACTTTTAGTAGTCGTTGTATGTGTTCAAAGGTGACTGCTGAGACTTTCATTGGCAGGGGGTCATGGGCGCATGTTATGGCCTTATCTATTCCTGCTATTGCCATTTCCTCGAAATCTTCATATGGGCGCGTGTCTGAGTGTATGTGTGCGTCTATCATCTTATTTTCACCTGTTAACCTTGGATTTTATAGGAGTGTGAAAGATCCCGGAATCTCATCTTCCTTTTCAAGAGGTCCTCCAGGACTCTTGTAAGTTCTTTTATTGGTATTCTGACCTGTTTTGTGTCGTTCCTATTCCTTAAGGTGACTTCATGATCCTTGAGTGATTGATGATCCACCGTAACCGCAAATGGCACTCCTATCTCATCTATACGAGCATATCTTCTACCTATTGTACCCGATGCATCAAATTCTGCGATGAAACCATTATCTCTAAGATCCTCTTTTATCTTTAATGCTAATTGGACAAGCTTTTCTTTGTTTACTAGGGGCAGGACTGCAACCTCCACTGGTGCTATATCAGCTGGGAAGTTAAAGTATGTCCTATCATCCTCTTTTTTATATGAGTGGAGTAGGAGTGAATATATTATCCTGTCAATGCCAAAGGATGGTTCTATCACATGGGGGAATATCCTTTCACCTTTTATGGTTTCCTCAACTTCCTCAAATTCAAGGTCTTCCCCTCGTAATGTGTAGGTTTTATCTAATTCGAGTTTGAATTGGCCGTTTTCTTTAAGTTCCCTTTTAACGGTTTTCGGATCCAAGTCTTCTAGGGCCTTTATGATCTTTGCCGCGTCCTTTTTAAACCTTGGACCGATTTTATCCATCCTAGCCTTAACTATCTCCCTTTTTATTATCTTGGGTTTTTCATATTCTACGAAAACCCTGAGGTCTTCTTTGCTGTGTTCGCTATGAGATCTGAGGTCGTAGTCTGTCCTGTCTGCTATGCCTATTATTTCGATCCACCCGTATCTGTTGGTTTTTATTTCAACATCCCAGCAATCGATCGCATAATGGGCCATTTCTGTTGGAAGATGTTGGCGAAATCTTATAACCTCCTCTGGTATCCCTATATCGACTAGGAATTCCTTTGCTAGCCATAGGTGATATGTTAAAAGTTCACTTGATATTATACCCTTTTCAGCGGCTTCTCCTGCTGTTATTATTATGGGTTTTTTGCCTTTTTCCTGGTTTTCTGCTGGGTGGAGTTTTAGCTTTTCTGATCTTATCATGTGGAATTTTGGGTGTGTCTTCTCCTCGGGGTTTACGAATATTTCTGCTTCTGCTTGTGTGAATTCTCTGAGTCTAATGACGCCCTGGCGGGGTGATATTTCGTTCCGGTAAGCTTTTCCGAGTTGGACGACACCAAAGGGTAATTTGTTTCTGAAGAATCTTAGGAGTCTTTTAAATGGTGTGAATATGCCCTGGGCTGTTTCGGGTCTGAGGTATCCTATCTTTTTGCCCTTTGCCCCTATTAGCGTCTGGAACATGAGATTGTAACTCCAAACGCGTGTAAGGTGCCCGTCACAACGTGGGCATCTTATCTTCTCATTGGAGATTATCTCTGTGAGTTTCTGGTTCTCCAAGCCCTCAACGTCCCTGCCTGTGGCTTCCTCGATCAGGTGATCCGCCCGGTATACCTCATTGCACTCTTTGCATTGGGTCATGGGATCATTGAAATGGTCCACGTGACCTGAAGCTTTAAAAACTTCCTCTGGCATTACTGTGGGCGATTCCATCTCATAGAATCCCTCTTTTATGATATAGTATTCTCGCCATTTGTTCATGATCTTGTTCTTTAACAGGGCCCCTAGTGGACCGTAGTCTACGAATCCAGCCACTCCTGAGTATATTTCAAAGGATGACCATAGGAACCCTCGTTTTCTCGCGATCTTCATCACTTCTTCGTGGCTCATCATTTATCCCTCTTACTCCTTTTTTGTTCTGAGTTTTCTGAGTTCATAGTCTTCTTTTATCTTGCTTGTTTCAGGTTTGAGTTGACCCATATATTTACTTTCTCTTTCAGGATGCCCGTAGGGTTTTTCTGCTGGTGATGTCATCGTCTCGAATACAATCTGGCATACTCTCTGTTTTGGGTAGAGTGCCACTGGCATTTTACCAATATTCGAAATTTCAAGGGTGATACGGCCATGAAATCCCGGGTCTATGTATCCTGCTGTGACGTGCATGGTGATCCCAAGTCTTCCAATGGATGATCTTCCCTCCACCCTTGCGACGAGATTGTCTGGTAATCCTATATATTCATATGTTGTGGCCAGGGCAAATTCCCCTGGGTGTATTATGAAGGATCCTCCGTCTTCTATATGATATGATTCCATGTAGGATTCTATGTCCCCTGGTTCTTGGGGGTCTATACATGGTTTTCTTATGATCTTGAATCCCTTGAATTCGTTCCCTATCCTAAGATCTACTGATGATGGTTGTATTTGCCTTTCAGGATCCTCTAGGGGGTCTATGATTATCAGGCCCCTTTTTAGGTACTTTTTTATGTCATGGTCGCTTAGGATTGCCATATTATGTGTCTCCCTTTTCATCATCCTCTTCTTCTTTTAATTTTATGATAGATGGGTCTTCGACGATGTTAGGTATGCCGCAACTGTTACCCACCCCTACAACTAGTATGTTCCCCTCCCCTGTCCTTTCTATGCTAGCCTTAACCCTTTCGAGGGCTGTTTCACATCCCCTGAAGATTTTCTTATCCATCTGGGTTATTGCCTCTTCCGGACCCATCTTGATCACTATTGAATCTATTTCGATATCGCCTTTGAGTATTTTATCCTCGATGAACCATTTTTCGACTCCAGTGCCTCCGATGACGATACCAACACCCTCCGCGACTCTACCTGTTTCCTCACCTTCCATTTTAACAGCCGCATCCACCATTATAATCTTCTGGATGTTGAACCTGTCTATTAGTGTGTTCACAGCCCTCGCAATCTTACCCAACCTTGCCCCGGGCCCTTCTGGTCTGAGTATGATGAGTTTTCTACCATTGTATTCCCTCTTTGCATAGATCATCTCATCTATGGATTCTATTTCGTCATCCTTTTTAAGGAGCATGGCTGTTGTGAGCGGACCCGCACCGTCACCTACTGGGAGGCCCTTGGAGAATGCTTTCGCCCCATTATATTGGGCTTTGAATATTCTCATGATGAGTGGCATGTTCATTTGTAGGGCGAGGAGTATCTGGAGGTTTCCTGTTTTCTTTGCTAATTCGAAGTTGTGCCTTATCATCTTATATACGCTGTTAAGTCCTATGGCAACCTTGAGGGTCATTATTATATTCGCTTTTGTTTCTCTGCTCGCATCTGGGGCTATAATGTTGACCATATTTTTGAATCGGGATTCGCTTAACTCTAATATTTTGTTGAATTTTTGGACTATACCATGGGGGTCTAGGTCTGTTGGGGGTACTATGAAGAAGTCTAGGAATTCATTAACCTTTTCCCGAATCTCCTTGTCCCCATTGGAGAATTTGATTATCGTGTCCCTTGATTCTTTCACCATGTTCTCCATTTCAATTAAGGCCTTTTGTAGTGTTGAGAATATTCGGATCCTCATTATAATTGGTAGGAATATGATGAGGACTATGAAGAATATTATGCTAAGGATGTCCCAATTTCCTATTCCAAAAAACAGTGCAAAAACCCCCCTATAGTTCGTTTTTTATCCTTCTAAATATGCCCTTTAGGGTGTGGGCTTCTCTTCCTGTGATGAAAGCTCTCCCTATGAGGTTCTTGAAGGCTCTTAAGGCCACTCTCCTCTTATGGTCTGGTAATCCTAATGAGGATATTATATCCTCCATATCAGATACCAGGAGTCTCTTTTCAAGTCCTGAAGCCTCCTCAACCCCTTCAAGGTTATAGTCTCTTTCCTTGAATATTTCATAGAATATTATCGCGGCTGCGTGTGAAACATTCATTATAGGATATTCCTGGCTTGTGGGTATGCTCACGATAATGTCACATTCTCCTATTTCATCATTTGTGAGGCCGTTTCCTTCTCTACCGAATAGTATGGCTATCTTCGCCTTTGTATTTAATGCCTTTGCAAATTGTTCTGGTCTGAGGGGTGTTCTTGCTATCTTGTAGCTTCCACCAGGCACTCCCGTTGTGCCGATGATGAAGTCCGGTGAAACTTCCTCTAGCATCTCATTGAGGGATTTGAATTTTATTGAATTTTCTAGGATGTCTGTTGCGTGCATTGCATGTAAGTATGCTTCATCGTCTAATTTGCATGGGTTTATGAGGACCAATTTTTTTAATCCGAAGTTTTTCATGGTCCGGGCTATGAAGCCGATGTTTCCTGGTGTTTCGGGTTCGACGAAGACCACGATGATATTATTTTCGAGCTCTTTTATTCTTTCTTCTTTCATTTTCCATCATATGCTAGGTCTAGTAATTCTAGTATGTTCATGACTTTGATGTTTCCTAGTCCTTCTCTTTCGAGGGAGTCTTTTATGTGTAATTGGCAGAATGGGCATATTGTTATGACCGCGTCTACGTCTAATTTTCTTATCATCTCTGCTTTCTTTTTCCCTAGACTATATGCTAGGTCTGGTTTTCCAGATTTCACACCACCCCCGGAGCCGCAGCACTGGTCTGGTTTTTCCATTTCAACAAATTCCAGGCCCTTTATCTTTCCGAGTATCTTTCTTGGTTCTAGTCGCACTCCCTGGCCCCTTGCAAGGTGGCATGGGTCATGGTATGTTACTCGCATGTTCACCGGTTTCATGTCCTTTGTGTTGAGGTTTTCTGATAATAGTTCGCTTATGTCCAGGACGTTTAATTTTAGGCCGTATTTTGGGTAGTCGTTTTTGAGTGTGGAGCCGCAGCCTGCGCAGACTGTTATGATAGCATCATATCCTTGTAGTGCTTTCCTGTTTTGGGCTACAAGTTCCTCTATTATGTCTGTTTGTCCTGTGCGTATCATGGGGGAGCCGCAGCATACTTGATTTTTTGGCACGTCGATTTCTATTCCATGTTTTTTCAGGACTCTGAGTAGTGCTAGTCCTACTTCTGGGATCCTGTAGTCTACTAGGCATCCTGTGAAGAATCCTAGTCTTGGATTCTCACCCTCCAATTCTAGGGATTCTATGAATCCCTCCTTTATGTGTTCAACCGATCTTCCAGTCTCTTCTATGAGCTTTTTAACCCTCTTGTGGGCTTCTAATGGTCCGATGTCCTGTTTGCATGCTAGTGCTCTTAATTTTTCGATGGCGTCTCCTGGTACGTTCAGTTGTTTTGGGCAGATTTCTTCACATTTTGCACAGGTTGTGCAACAGTATAATCCCTCTTTGAATCCTTCCTCGGCCCTGTCTGCCTTGTCTCGGGGGTCGAAGGCGAATTTTGACAAGTAATTCATGAAGTATGGTCCTGCGAATTCTGAGCTCTCTTTGATAACCGGACAAGCAGCTATACATGAGAAGCATTCAATACAACTTCTAAGCTTCTTTGAGTCCATGTAATCTTCCGGTCTGATCTCCTGGAGTCCCTCACCAGACGATTCTAGGTATAATCTCATTTGGCGTGCTTTTTCCTCTATTTCGCTCCTGTCAACTATGAGATCCTTTATTACTGGGAAGTCTAATGGTTCTATCAATGCTCCATCCCTTACTTCCGCTTTACATGCTAATACCACTTCACCATCCATTTTAACCGCACAGGACCCGCATTGACCGGCCCTGCACGAGCTCCTGAATGCGACGTTAGCCCCGTATTCATCATTGACCAGGTTAAGGGCGTCGATTATCCTCATCTTCTCCTTAAATGGGATCCTATACTCTTCAATGAATGGTTCATCGTCCTTTTCCGGGTCGAACCTTAATATTTTAACTTTTATCATATCCTTTTTATCTCCAAAATTTTTTGGGGAAATTATAAAAGTCTAGTAAAATCAGATTGGAATTATAAAACTTTTAAATTTTTTTCATTATTATAATTTTCCCCACACACGGGGTGATTCTCCTAAAATCTAAAATTTAATGGTAGGTGATCATATGACCAAAATCCTAGAGGCAAGGGACGGTGATGAACTTTTCCTCCTAGGCAATGAAGCCGCTGCAAGGGCAGCCATAGAATCTGGGGTGGCTGTTGCAAGCACTTACCCTGGAACGCCATCATCAGAGATAGGGGATGTCCTCTCAAGGATAGCATCCAAGGCGGGCTTATACTTTGAATTCTCGACAAATGAGAAGGTTGCGGTGGAAGTGGCTGCAGCGGCAGCAGCCTCTGGTGTGAGATCATTCACCTTCATGAAACATGTAGGACTTAACGTTGCATCAGACTCACTTATAAGCATAGCATATACCGGAGTCGAAGCAGGAATGGTCATATTATCTGCAGATGACCCATCAATGTTCTCATCACAAAACGAACAAGACAACAGACACTACGCAAGCTTCGCGAACATCCCCCTCCTCGAACCATCAAACCCCCAAGAGATCCTAGACTTTACAAAATACGCCTTCAATTTATCTGAAAAATTCAAAATACCAGTATTAGTCAGGACAACAACAAGAGTATCCCATATGAGAAGCAGAGTAAAAGTGGGTGAAATCAAAAAGATGAGGAAAAAAGGCCAATTCAAAAAAAACCCCAAAAGATTCGTCCTCGTACCATCAACCGCAAGGACCATGCACAAACAACTTATCAAGAAAACCGATAAAATATCCAAGATCGTGAACAAGTCCCAATACAACCAAATCCACCACAAAACCGACAGCAAATATGGGATCATAACAAGTGGCGGTGCATTCAACTACGCCCACGACCTAATAAACGAAAAAGAACTCCCCATATCCATACTAAAATTAGGATTCACATACCCCTTCCCCCACAGGATAGTATCAAAATTCCTAGAAGACCTTCAAAAAGTCTTCATAATCGAAGAAGTCGACCCCATAATAGAAAAAAATGTACTATCCATAATCGGCCAAGAAAACCTCGAAGTAGACGTCCACGGGAAACTAGACGGCACATTCCCAAGAATCTACGAATACAACCAGGACATAATAGAAGCCTCCATTGGAAAACAAATACCACTAAAAATTGAAAGAAAAAAGCCCCTGAAACCCCATCTCCCCGAAAGACCCCCAACATTCTGTCCCGGATGCCCCCACAGGGCAACCTATTACTCCATTAACAAAGCACTTGAAAAATTAGAAACTGATGCCATCTTCTCAACCGATATCGGATGCTACACACTAGGTATAGAATCACCATATAATACAGCAGATTACCTCCTATCAATGGGATCAAGTATAGGGGCGGCCTGTGGCTTTTCCAAGGCAACAAGGCAGAAGATAGTGTCATTCATAGGTGATTCAACATTCTTCCATGCTGGAATCCCACCACTCCTCAACGCCGTTCATAACAAACATGATTTCCTCATTGTAATCCTAGATAATAGAACAACCGCAATGACAGGAGGACAACCACACCCCGGCCTCCCATTCGATGGTATGGGCAGCGAAGCCCCAGCCATCCCCATCGAAAACATCGTGGAAGCCCTTGGCATAAAATTCAAAGTGATAAATCCCATGAATATAAAAAAGAGCATCAAAACCTTCAAAGATGCTCTAACAAAGGACTCGCTTAATGTTGTGATCGCAAGATACCCATGCCAACTTACAATTAAAGCAAAGGGAAAACCAGTTAAAGTAGATAACAATCTCTGCAACGAATGCCTAGAGTGTATTAATAAACTCGCATGTCCAGCCATAATATACGATAACGGCATCAAAATAGACCACAGATACTGTCGAGGATGCGCCGTTTGCATCCAAATCTGTCCAGAAAAGGCCATAAAACCTGAAAGGGGGAGTTCAAGGTGAAATTATCATATGACATTTACATCTGTGGTGTTGGCGGACAAGGAATCATAAAAGCTGGTGAAATCATAGGATGGGCTGCTATGAAAGAAGGGATGAACGTGGTGATGAGTGAAATACATGGAATGGCCCAGAGGGGTGGTGGAGTATCTACCAACCTCAGGATAGGCAAGGCAAAAGGTACCATAATCCCAAATGGCCATGCAGATCTCATGATGGCATTCGAACCCCTCGAAGCCCTAAGGGCCATTGACAAGATAAAAAAGGACGCCCACCTGGTGGTTAATCTGACACCTATTCCACCATTTAACATAAACCCGGGGGAATATCCACCAGTAGATGAGATAATAATGGAGCTTAAAAAGGTTTCAAGGAATGTATATGCCTTTGATGCCGACAGGATGGCCTTAGAGGCTGGACATCCCCTTTCAATGAACATGGCCATCTTGGGTGCTGCCACGGCCACCCCAAACTTCCCCCTATCCCAGGATGTTATAATAGAATCCATGAAAGAGAACTTGCCCAGCAGATTCTTCAAGGTTAATCTGAAAGCATTCAAGGGGGGTTTCATGAGCTTAGAGGGTTGAAATGTCCTCTGCCGATAATAGTGGCACTCCAGCCCCCCTTAATACCCTTATACCCTCGTCGATGTCTTCTGTCCTTATCACAACAATCGCTTTTTCACCCTTTTTTTCCACGAAAGCATAGATATATTCAACATTCATATCCGCCCGTGTGAGGATACCTAATATCTTATCAAGTCCTCCAGGCCTATCAGGCACTTCAACAGCTATAACATCATTAAGTTTAACCACGAAATTGTTCTCTTCAAGGACCTTCTTCGCCTGTTCAGGGTCTGGGACCATAAGCCTTAATATCCCGAATTCTGACGTGTCAGCGATGGATAAAGCCCTTATATTTATGTTGGCCTTGGCGAGTGCATGTACAGCCTTTTTTAATCTTCCCTTCTTGTTTTCAAGGAATACAGATATTTGTTTCACTTTCATTCTCAAGTCCCCTAAAATTTTCTTTTATCAATAACCCTTATAGCTTTCCCCTCACTCCTGGGCAGAGTTTCTGGTTCGACTAGGGTCACGTTAACCCTTAATCCTATCTCCCTTTGTAGGTGTTCTTCTATCATCTTCTTGGCTTCCTCCACATGTTTCACCTCATCTGAGAATAGTGCTGGTGAGGCTTCAACCTGGACTTCGAGTTCATCCAAGTATTTTGGTCGTGTTACCACTATCTGGTAGTGTGGTTCGAGTCCATTGATTTTAAGGAGGGCCTCTTCGATCTGTGATGGGAACACTATAACTCCACGTATTTTTAGCATATCATCGCTTCTTCCTGTTATACGATCCATTCTTATGAGGGTTCTGCCACATGGGCATCTCCCCCTCCTCAGGGTTGTGATGTCCCTTGTCCTGAATCTTATTATGGGCATGGCCTCCCTTGTGAGGGTTGTGAGTACCAGTTCTCCCTTTTCTCCTGGGGGTAGGCTTTCTAGGGTTTCTGGGTTGATTATCTCTGGGTAGAAGTGGTCTTCGAAGATGTGTAAGCCATTTTTTTCATGACATTCCATGGCGACTCCCGGGCCGATAATCTCTGTCAAACCGTAAATGTTAAGGGCCTTGAGGCCCAATCTTTCCTCTATAGCATCTCTCATCTCCTCTGTCCACATTTCAGCCCCGAATACTCCTGCCTTGAGTTTGAGGTTGTCTATTTCAACATTTTCTTTTTGGAGGACTTCTGCGAGGTATAATGCATAGGATGGTGTGCATGTGAGTATTGTTGTCCCGAAGTCTTGCATGATTTCGATTTGCCTTTTGGTGTTGCCCGCTGATATTGGGATTACTGTGGCCCCTATCCTCTGAGCTCCATAGTGTACTCCTAGGCCACCTGTGAATAATCCATACCCGTAGCAGTTTTGTATGCGGTCTTTTCTTGTGGCCCCTGCCATTGTCAGGGCTCTTGCCATGACCTCCGACCATAGGTCTATATCCCTTTGGGTGTAACCTGATACTGTTGGTTTGCCTGTGGTCCCTGAGGATGTGTGGACTTCTATGATGTCCTCGTCAGGTACTGCGAACATCCCAAAGGGGTAAGCTTCTCTGAGATCCTGCTTCGTAGTGAATGGCAACTTTTTAATATCTTCTAGGCTTTCTATGTCCTCCGGTTCTATTCCAAGTTCATCGAACCTCTTATGATAGTATGGGACGTTCTCATAGGCCCTTTTCACAGTATCCTGGAGTCTTTTAAGTTGTATTCTCTTTCTTTTCTCCTCATCCATGCATTCTGCCTTCGGATTCCATATCATTTTAATCTACCCTTTCACTCTACCCTCTAGCCGGGGTGTGATGATAAAATTTATAAATTCTATATCTTCATTATTTTTTTATAATAATTCCGATTCTTCTAAGGGAGGTAAACTATATGAACATAATAGTCCTTGGCGTAGTCATATTAGTCTATTTCATCATGGTAGGCTATGCAGGTTATGTTGCATGGAGGAGAACCAGCACATCAGAAGATTACATGGTAGCCGGTAGGAAAACACACCCCTATATCATGGCCATGAGTTATGGGGCCACCTTTATCAGTACCGCTGCTATAATTGGTTTTGGTGGGATGGCAGGCGTCTATGGTATGGGTATACTCTGGCTTGTATTCCTTAACATACTCGTGGGGATATTCATAGCCTTCATATTTTATGGTAAAAGGACTCGTAGGATGGGTGAGAACCTTTCCGCCTTCACTTTCCCAGAGTTCCTCGCAAGGAGGTTCAAGAGCAAGTTTATACAATATTTTGGGGGTGCTGTGATATTCCTGGGCATGCCACTCTATGCTTCCGTGGTCCTTATAGGCGCTGCAAGGTTCCTCGAAAGTTCCTTAAAATTGAACTTTAACATTGCACTTATTATAATGGCACTAATAGTAGCTGTTTATGTTGTTATGGGGGGCATAAAAGGTGTTATGTATACCGACGCCCTCCAGGGTACTATAATGTTCCTTGGCATGATATTCCTCGTAGTGTCAGTCTATTATATGCTCGGTGGTGTTACAAGCGCCCATGAAACCCTTACAAGCATGGGACATCTCATACCAGCATCTGCCAAAAGTGTGGGTGCAACAGGCTGGACCAGTATGCCCATCCCTGGAAGCCCATACTGGTGGACCCTCTTCTCCACCATAATACTAGGAGTGGGTATAGGAGTTTTGGCACAGCCACAACTTGCAGTAAGGTTCATGACAGTTGAATCCAACCGTGAACTTAATAGGGGAGTTCTCATAGGCGCATTATTCATATTTGTCATGACATGGGGGGCATATATTGTTGGTGCGTTATCAAATGTCTACTTTTTCCAAGAAAAGGGCCTGTTAGCGATCCAGGCAAGTGGGGGTAATGCCGATAAGATAATACCTGTTTTTATAAGTTCAGCCATGCCTGAATGGTTCACATACCTTTTTATGTTAACATTGCTTTCAGCGGCCATGTCCACTTTAAGCGCGCAATTCCATGTGCAAGGGACGGCTATTGGTAGAGACGTTTATGAAACCTTGAAGAGAGGGGGAAGATCAGTGCTTATCACAAGGATCGGTATAATAATCGCCGTTATACTCGCGGTTATACTAGCGTATATTCTCCCAGGTAGTATAATAGCACAGGGGACCGCCCTATTCTTTGGTTTATGCGCGGCCACATTCCTTTCTGTTTATACTTGCGCATTATTCTGGAAGGGGATTACAAGGGCCGGTGCAATAGCAGGGATGGTCTCAGGGGCCACTATAAGCATATTATGGCTTCTCCTAGTTTATAAGAAAACCGCCACGGCCCTTGGCTTGGCAAAGTTGCTCTTCGGCGGTTTACTCATCAAGACGATGCCTTGGCCCTTCGTGGACCCCATACTGGTAGCCGTCCCAGCCTCGATGATAATAACAATACTCGTGAGTCTATTAACAGAAAAACCCGATGAAGACCATCTCAGAGAATGTTTCAAAGGTATAGGTGGTGTATGATCATGGAAGTCCTTGGCATACCCGATCCATGGGTTTGGAGCGCCTACATATCCTGCATGCTAATAACAGTAGTATGTATAGCCTATGGTCTAATAAACTGGAACAGAAACTGAATCTTGGAGTTATCAGATCCCCCTCCAAAATTATAAATAACCATAATATCATAGGAATATAAGGTGAATAATATGAGAGTTGTTGAAGATATTATAGGTAAAGAGGTTCTTGACAGTTCAGCCAAGGTAATAGGGAAAGTAAAGGACATTGAAGTAGACTTCGAAACAAGAACCATAGAAGCGCTCATACTCGGTAAAGGTGGATTGTCAGAGGGCCTCGGACTATCCAAGGGGGAAACAATAGTACCCTACGAGATGGTTAAAAAGATAGGGGATAAAATACTCCTTGAAGGGCCGATAGAATGATCCCATAGGCCCCCATATTATTTTTAGGGTGTTGAAATTGGAAGTTAGGGGTTTATGCAGCCTCTGTGGCAAAGTTGCCTTTTTACACACTTGTCGTCTATGTGGGGCCCTAGTATGTTCAGACTGTTATGTTCCAGAATTGGGAGTTTGTAGAATATGCGCGGGGAAACTGAGAAGGAGAAACTTAAAAGGCGCCTTTTAAAGCTACTAGATGAAAAAAATGTTATAAAAACGGGTACTTTTATTCTCTCCTCCGGGAAAAAAAGCAACTATTACGTAGACATTAAAAAGGCCATAACAGACCCCCAGGTCCTAGATCTGATAGCGGAACTGATAAAAATGAACATAAACAGTGACAATATCGATAAGATAGCTGGACCAGCCCTGGGTGCTGTGCCCATCGCCACAGCAGTATCACTCAAAACCAAAAAGCCACTTATCATAATAAGAAAAGAAAAAAAGGGATACGGAACCTCAAAATTGATCGAGGGCACTATAAAAGAGGGTGACAAGGTGGCGATAATTGAAGATGTTACAACAACAGGAAACTCCCTCCTAAGGGCCATCAGAATAATAGAAGAGAATGGTGGCCGGGTCAGGAGAGCGTTTGTGATAGTAGACCGTGAAGAGGGGGCGAAAAAGAACCTTCAAAGGGAAGGTTTCACCTTAGAACCTTTATTCTCCATCAGTCAAATGAAATAACCTAGTTTATTATTTTTTTTGGATGGGGCTTTTCTTCTTTTTGCCTTGAATGTGTGGGGGGTAATTTTTATATGGGGGATACGAACATAATGTAAGTAAGTGCCTACGTACCTATGTTCCTTTGTGGTACCATGAAAACTACAAGAGAAAGGATACTCGAAGCTGCAAGGGAAACCTTCATAAAGAAAGGATATAAGGGTGCTACAACGCGTAAAATCGCCCAGAGAGCGGGTGTAAGTGAAGTCACATTATTCAGGAAATTCAAATCAAAAAGCAACCTACTCAAGGAGATACTAAACGAAAACGCCACCCTATCCTCCCAGATATTCAACAAACTCCTAGAGTCGGAGTTCAGAGACAAACCCGAAAAATTCCTATATAAATTAGCAGAAGAGTTCTTCAAATTAGTCACTGAGAAAAAAATAGACCTCATATTCATAATACTCGTGGAAAAAGAACTGGAAGAACATGGCCTAGAAGAATGGGAATTACTAGACTCAATCAACAAAACACTCTACTCCAACCTAACCAACTACTTCAAAGAACAGATCAAAAAAGGCAACATCCGAAAAATCAACCCAGAAACAGCAGCACTAATCTTTGTAAGCTACCTTTCACATCTAAACCTACTATCACACTTCAAAGAATGCGAAATACAAGAAGAAGAATACATCAAGAACTTCATCAACATCCTCCTAAATGGGATAAAGGGGGAGATTAAATGCTAGACAAAGGAGGTGAGGAAGAAACCAACATGGGGGACATGATCAACACATTTAAAAGAATAGCTGAAAATCCCCTATCAAGACTCCTAATAAACCTCATGCTCCACAAATGCAGAAAAGATAATAAAACACGCCTAGAAGCCGCACTAGAAAATTATATAAAGGATAGAAACTGTTGCATGGAATGCAAGATCCTATCATACTTCCTCTCAAATATAATAAAAACCGGGGCAAAGGCCTTCGGAGTAACAGAAGAAGAACTCAAAGAACAAATGAACGACCCCTACTGGTTACAAGGCCTGATAAACGTCCTCAAGGGTATAGGCATCTTCGGGGTTAGAAGACCATTCGTGCCAGGAGCACCATTCCAGGTCGTTTGGAACATCACACACCGCTGCAACATGAACTGTAAACACTGCTATGAAACCGCAGGCACCCCAAGAAAAAACGAACTAGACAAAAAAGAGGTAATAGAAGCCATAAACATCCTAGCCGATAATGGTGTCACATCAGTCGCATTCTCTGGTGGAGAACCAAGCATCCACCCAAATATACTCGATTACATATCACATGCAAGAGAAAGGGGCCTATACGTTGCAATGGCAACCAACGGTTACATATTAGCCGATGAAGGTCGCTGCCAAAAATTCATAGACGCAGGCCTGCAATTCGTCCAGGTTAGTATTGATAGTCTAGATCCAAATGTCCATGACACTTTTCGCGGCGTTAAAGGCTCATGGGAGCGAGCCTGCAAGGCCGTTAAAAACTTCTCAGCCCATGACGTTTTCGTTGAAGTGGCCATGACAGTGACAGCTGAAAATCATCATCAAATCCATGGGATGATGGAACTAGCCCACCACCTTGGCGCTGATTGGCTCATGTTATTCAACTTCATACCCACAGGTAGGGGAATGGAAAACATAAACCTCGACATATCACCTGCCAGAAGGTATAGGATACTACAAGATGCATATTATGGCAATTTCAACAATGATATACAAGTGCTTTCCACAGCACCACAATTTGCAAGGGTAGCCGAAGAACTTAACAGTTGCGACAATCAGATCATCCCCACACACTTCTACAATCCAGAGTATACAAACCCTGACCTGAAACAGTTAGCAGATTTTATAGGTGGCTGCGGTGCTGGGAGATTCTACCTAAGCCTAGAACCCAACGGTGACATATACCCATGTGTATTCTTCCCCCACAAAGATGAACTTAGAATAGGCAACATCCTAGAAGACGATTTCGAAAAACTTTGGAAAAATAATAGGATACTAGAAGCGCTCAGGGACAGGGAAAAACTCCACGGGGCCTGTCACACTTGCAAATCAAGGAACATCTGTGGCGGATGCAGGGCAAGAGCATACGGGTACTTCGGTGACGTGTGCGCCCCAGACCCCGGGTGCATAAACAACAAAAACCTATGGCACAAGATAAAGGAAAGCGCACTTGCAAAATAAAAATAGGGAGAGTGTTAAAAGTGGATGTGGTCCTCTTAAACCCCCAGGACAAAACCGCAGTTAAAAACAAACTAGGATTAAGTTTACCCCCACTAAACCTAATGTATCTCGCAGCCTCACTAGAGAAGGCATCATTCTCTGTTAAAATAATAGATGACGACCTTAAAAGGTGGGGCTCTGAAAGAATAGCTAATATAATAGAAAAACTCAACCCCCTGATTGTGGGTGTCACAGCAACCACAGCAACAATCAAAAGCAGCCTAGAATATATCAAAACCATTAAAAAGTTATTACCCGATGTTCTCACAGTCATCGGAGGACCCCATCCAACATTCCTACCCCTGGACACCCTAAAAAGCCTAAAAGAACTTGACGTGGTCGTGATAGGTGAAGGGGAAGAAACCATCACAGAACTCGCCGAAAAATATGAAAAAAAGGACAAAAAAGGACTGGAAGAGGTTAAGGGGATCGCATACCGTAAAGGATCCAAGTTAAAGATTAACGAACCACGACCCCTTATAAAAGACCTTGACAGGCTCCCATTCCCCGCAAGACACCTTATACCATTCCATGAATATGAAACATCAAACGAAGAAGCTGGGGGGATGATAACAAGCAGAGGATGCGTATACTCATGCGAATACTGCTCATCATCCCTCATCATGGGCAAAAAATTCCGTTTCAGAAGCCCCGAGAACGTGGTAGACGAAGTCGAAGAACTCGTATACAAGTACGGCCTCCATGACATAGCATTCCTCGATGATACATTCATGTTGCACCGTAGAAGAGCCCAAGCCATAGCAGATGAAATCAAAGCAAGGGGTATAGATGTTAATTTCGTGACATCATCAAGAGTCGATATGGTGAAAAGGCCACTTTTAGAAAAACTCAAATCAGCCGGTATGAGCACAATCTACTATGGCGTTGAATCAGGGTCACAGAGGATCCTTGATCTTATGAAGAAGGGTATAACACTCCAACAAGCAAAAGATGCTGTGAAAACAGCTAAGAATGTTGGAATAGATGTCATAGCATCATTCATATTAGGTTACCCGGGTGAAACACCAGAGGAAATGGATAAAACAATAGATTTCTCAATTAAACTTGACCCAGATTATAGCCAGTATTCTATCCTAACACCATTCCCCGGAACGCCAATCTACTATAAACTGAAAAAGGATGGTTTGCTCGAAGAAGACTGGGACAAGTATACCGTGATCCATCCAGTGATAAAATATGAAAAATTGGGCTTGAGCAAAGAACTCGTGAAAAGAAAACTTGTAAAAGCATACCTCAAATTTTACTCAAGACCATCATACCTACTAAGACACACCCACATGATAAAAGTATTCCTCGAAACATTCTATAGAACCTATATAGAACCGAACCTCCCATTCAAAGACGTTACCACCCCTAAGTCAACGTAACCCCTCTATGGATTTCATCTCCTTTTCTATGAACTTTCTTATATCATTTATACTTGACATAAACTGGGCTGGGAATATTATAGTGGAGTTTTTCTCAGCAGCTATCTCACTAAGCACTTGCAGGTTCCTAAGTTGTAATGCTATAGGATGTTCCGCTATAACATCAGCAGCTTCTCCAAGTTTAGAAGCTGAAAGATATTCCCCCTCCGCTGTGATAATCTTAGCCCTCTTCTCTCTTTCAGCCTCGGCCTGTTTTGCCATGGCCCTTTGCATCCCCTCCGGCAGCTTAATATCCTTTATCTCCACCGTGGTAACATTTACACCCCATGGTTCGCTGTGACTGTCAATGATCTCCTTGATCTTATCATTGATCTTGGCTGTTTCTGAGAGCACTTCATCAAGGGCGAATTGTCCTATAACGTTCCTTACTGTGGTCTGGGATATTTGGTTCACCGCCCCATAATAATCTTCTATAGCCACAACAGCTTAAAGGGGTCCACAACCTTGAAATATGCCACCGCTGCAACATCAATTGAAACATTATCCTGGGTTATTATCTTCTGTGATGGTATGGGCATTGTCACTATCCTCAAGGAGACTTTAACCATCCGGTCTACAAGTGGGATTATAAGGCGAAGGCCGGGTTCTTTGACGCCTATGACTTTTCCCAGTCTGAAAACCACCCCCCTCTCATATTGCTTCACGATTTTTATAGATAGGGACGCTATCACAAATAATATCATGGCGACGATTATTAGTAATAATATGTTCATGGTTCATCCCCCTCCTATATTATTTTTTTATGGTAGAAAAATCCTTCCACGTTTTTCGTGTGAGGACACTAAAGTGTTATGTTGCCAATTTAAACAAGGCTAATGTTATTGTTTCACCAATCTTTCTAATGTCTTCTTGGTCAAGCTTGTCTGCGCTGTTCTCCGAACTCCAAGGCGCTACCTTGAATGGTTGGCTCATCACCTGACAGACTGGCACTCTTTTGATACTGTTATAATAAAATGGGTAAGTGTCACTAGGGTATGTCGTTTCTCCAATGGTGACAGGATGTTCTAGTTCTTGTGCACATTCCATTATGAGGTTGATTAGTTTAGGGTCTCCTCTAACCGGCTTTGGCTGATAACTATACTCCGTTAAGAATACATTTTCACCAGCACCAACACAATTTAAATCTATCACCGCTTCACAGTTTCGGACTATTTCAGGGTGTCTTTTCACAAAATCTTCAGAACCTTTAAACCAGAGCTCTTCACCCCCAAATCCTATGATCAAGATCGTCTTCTCGGGTTTAAAATCTTGGGATGATAATATCCTCGCAACCTCAACTTGTACTCCTAGTGCAGCCCCATCATCGGTAGCTCCTTCACAGAATCCTGGAGAATCAATATGTGAAGCCAAAATAACATATTTATTCTGGTTGGTGCCGTTGATAACCCCAATAACGTTGTAAGTGTACTTGCCCCCGCCAAGATCCACCCTTTCTTTACGGGCTTCTATGCCATTTTCCTCGAACTTTTTCTCCATAAGATCAGCAGCCTTTAACTCGACATTGTTACCCCCATATCTAGGCCCTAACTTGCATATTCCCCTGCTAAATCCCATGGCATTTTCTGCATTAAACTCCCTAGCAGTCGCCGACGCATTGAACACCCTCAATTCCTTTTCTTTTTTGTATGGAGTGTAAAATACCAATCCACCCGCCAATATAGCGATTATGACCGCTATCAAAATAATCTTGTATTTCACGATTCAAACTCCCTAGATAAATTTATATCCTTTCCCTATTAAAAATTTATGATACATGATGGGGGGGTGTATAAAGTAAAGAAAATAAAACTCCTGATAAAATCATACACAGAAAAGAACCTCTGATCCAAAAAGAAGGAAAAAGCAAGATATCCCCTAAGTGGCCATGAATAGAGGATATAGGTGGTTGAATAAAATTTTCTTGGTTAGCAACCAGTCCAATTTTAATGGTATAGGTGAAAAATATGAAAATTAAGTATGCTACAATAATAGTTAAGGACATGGAAGAGTCGATTAGATTCTACACAGAAGTTATGGGATTTAAAATAGACAGTCAATACGATCTAGGGTCAAATGGGACGATAACACTCCTAAAAAGTGAAGGAGAGGCCATGTTAGAGCTCATCAGAAGCCCCTTAGACGAGCCCGGCTTATTCTCTATAGGAATAGAAGTTGAAGACCTAAAGGCTAAAATCAAAGAACTCAAATCTAAAGGCGCCAAAGTCATCATGGAGCCGACTCCAATAACAGTCGGACTTCTCGCATTTATAGAAGATCCAAACGGGGCGCGGATAGCCCTAATCCAACACCACTAACCATGAGTTTAAGTATCTCCGAACGCGCGGCCGCAGCCGTTGAAAATATAGACGAAAAACTACTAGCAAAGATTAAAGAAAGTTGGGAGAATGCATTAGAGCAGGTATTAGAAGATTTCGATTTTAAACGGGAAATTTACCTTGAATACAACCCCCTAATCTGGCATGTTTCCAAGTATCCCATAGGGATTAGAGTCTATCGTAGCATACCGGGTGTTATAACAATAATAGAATTCTCCACACCCAATAGGATAATACCCTTTGATATATTCTCCAGTTTCGAGTCGAAGAGGGCTGTTATAGCCCATGAAATCGCCCATATACTCGATGACCAGAAATGGTATCATATGGATTATAATAGAATAGCATATGAAGCCCAAAATTACATTTCAAGAGAACAGAGGGCAGAATTACTAGCATTCTTTTATGAGCCAGTTGGTATAATACACTCCAACAATTCACTTATCAAAGTAGCATCCTATATTTCCAAGACAAAGCTTAAAAACCATTACATGCTGGCTTATGGTATTTTAGAGGCTCTTGGGAGGATTGGTATGAGCAGGACCATCAATGTGCCTTTATTCTTCAAGAAGATGAGCGAAGATCATGAAGATGACCTTTCAGGGCTTCTCAGGTCACATATAACCTATCCATATTCCTTCGCAGGATTATTGAGTTCACCAACTGAAAAACCCGTTGGGATTGTGAAAATTTCAGATCTTATCAACTGCCGTGAAAAATTAATAACCTATTTAAAAGGCCTGTTAAGCCTCCAAGAATTAAATAAGGAACTCAAAAAGATGGGCTACACCACAAGAACCGACAAGAAAAAACTCCTAGAAAAACTGGAAAAGATACTAATACCCCGGATACTAAATGTTTCTTCCCCTAAACAAATGAAAAAAGCCAAAAAGTACACACTGGGTGTTAAATTCACAAGATTAAAAAATGACATGACAGAAGCTCTAAGATTATGTGAAAAACTCCTGAAATAGTTTACCAGCACTTCAATGGTAAGAGATAAGTAAAAAGACCACCCTATAATACTAAGAAGACTAAAAAAATGTTGGGGGTGAAAACATTGGTTAAATTGCCAGAAGAAGCCCGGGAAATGTTAAATAACGAATTCTGCAATAAAGAAAAGCCATTAATCTGGATTGCAACAGTCGACGATGGGAACCCACACCTAGCCCCAGTCTGCTTCACAAAAGTCATTGACAGCGACAAATTACTCATCGCCTTAAACTTCGCCACCAAGACCATGAAAAACATCCAAAGGGGTTCAAAGGTCGCCATAGGATCAGCAATATACTATGACGGGTACATGATAAAAGGAACCGGGAAAATAATAAAAGAAGGCAACCACTTCCAAGAAGTCAAAAAGATGGTGAAAGAAAGATTCGGCGAAAAGATAAAACCACAAGCAGCCCTACTAGTGGAAATAGAAGAAATATATTCTCTCAAACCAAAACCAGGAAGCAAAAGATTATAAATCCCACCAAAAAGACTTCCCTAATGATACAAACAATCAAATGACCCCACCACCGGCAGATTTACTCAAACAATTTCACGTGCAGATTCGATGAGACTCCCCCCATCAACAAATACCATAATAAAAAGTTGACCAAACAGATACCCCATCAAAAACCCCCCTCTATCAACCTAGATCATAGGCTGATAATTTCCCACAAAAAAAGTACCTTCAGAGGGAGCTTTCGGAAAAGTTCAAAGAAAAGGTTATAATCCCCAGATTACAAACCATACCAAGATGAAAGACCTTTATCCATTTATTTTCAAAAGGAAATCCATAAGAAGATATAAAGGCCCCATAAAAGGAAGACAACTTAAAAAAGTCCATGATCTCCTAGATTCCCTTGAACCTCTCACCAATGGCATTGGAACAGAATTCCAGATAATATCAAATGATGATGTTAAAACCTTTATTCAACGCCCCGCACCACATTATATAGCGGCCTTTTCTGAGAAAAACAAAAGAGCAAAGGTTAATGTTGGTTTCATGTTGCAACAGATGGACCTCAGATTATCAAGTATGGGTATTGGGAGTTGCTGGCAGGGAATACCCAAACTAAAATCTCATGTTAAATCCCAACTTGAATTCATCATACTACTGGCCTTCGGGGAACCAGCCGAACCATTACACCGAAAACATGCCGAATTTAAGAGAAAATCATTATACGAGATAACAGACATTAAAGGCATGGATAGAATCCTAGAGGCTGTGCGCCTTGCACCATCAGCAGCTAACAACCAACCATGGTTCCTTAAAGGAGAAGAAAATATGATACATGTATATCAGAAGATCCCCAACATATTAAAGGTCGGGTTCATCGGAAGATGGAATCCCATTGACATGGGCATAGCCCTAGCACACCTTAAAATAACACTGGAACACTACGGTTATAAGCCAAAATTTGAAATTTATAAAAACCCGCCAAAATTAGAAAAACACGAATACATCGGAACCATGAAAATATAGGATTTGGTAAATTTGGGAAAAACCCTTGAAAAATTCCTTAAAGATAAAGAATTCAAAAACTCAGAATTTATAGGGGCCATAATAATAAATCTGATCCTCCTCTATGTTATAAACAACATCCTATCATGGAAACTTTCATTTATACTAGCATCATTCAAGTATGTTATACCCATCCTAAACATTGTAATCGTCACAAGTATCATACTAAACTTCTTATATCTTGTATATAAGAAGGAATGGTTCTGGTCGCTTTCACAAGCAGCTTTGAATCTGATCAATTATATTATGCTCTCGACAGTCTACAGAATCTTCCCATTCCATTTCAAAAACATCTACATATATTACATGTTTAGGGGGCTGTTAATCGTTGCAATGCTCGTAACACTCACCGCAATCTTTGGTCACAGCCTTAAATTCATCTTGAAAAACATCTACACCACAAAAAAATAAGAAATAAATGGAATTTTATTTTATTTTGGGTAGTGTTAGGCCGGCTATTGTCATGAGAACTGAGAGTATTGCAAGTGCTAATGGAGCGCCTGTAGGTTGCATAGGAACCTTACCAGCAGAAACTGGAATAACAGGTTCCAGGATATCGATGACATATTCGTCTTCATTGTTTGAATAATCTGGGTCGTATTGGTCGCCTTCTATCCCTGCTCCAAGGATGCCCGGTCCAGCTTCCTTTGCCGTGAATCCTATCAAGAGCGTGTAAACATCCCCAGCTGGCATGTCACCTATATCCCATATGCCATCTTCTGGGTCGAATGAAGGGTCAAAGTCCACCCAATTGACACCATCCCATGAAACAGACCACCAGTTGACAATATTCTCCACATCAGGGTTTCCGAAACCCTGCTGCCATAAATAGACAACAACACCAGTCGCATCATCCGGTCCATTGTTCGCCGCTTCAACAACACCTACAACCTCATCACCAACAGTAGCCTCATCCAAAGGATTACCCTCAGAATCAGTCAGCGTAACATCAACCGCCAAATCCGCTTCTCCGTCCGGTAGATCATCTTCCTGTGCCGCGACTGCTCCAGCGCCGATTATAGAAACTAGCATCACCAATGCAAGGATTGGTGCAATTTTTTTCATCCCCTTTTCACCCCCCCATAAATTTAGTACATGTGAAGGAGACCATCACCCTACAATTTCACCTCATAGGATGAAGACCACCATTCACATGCCCAATATTATTCTAAACATTATAATATTAAAATTTTGCTAATAATAGATGATTAGTAAACATTATATAGTGTTATTGAGATTTCAAAATCTCTATGCGAAAAGGTTTGAATGCTCCTGTAATAGCCATATCCTAAAAATATGCAGACGAGCGAACCCCCCCAAACTAACAAACGAGGAGAGAAGCATAAAATTCCCTCTGAATACCGGACCCCCCATCAGACAGAAAAGAAAAGTACCGGCCAACCTATGTTGTTGATTTCATTTAATTATTATGTTTTTAAGGTGAAAAGAGGAATGTTCCTTTTCGTCTGCGATTGGTCCTATAATTATGATCTTGAAAACTTTCTTTAAATTCTGTGGATATACATTTAAAGCCCATCAACCACCTGAAATCATCCTTTAAATATATTTTGATCTAGTTGAAATAGCAAGAAACAATAAATAAAAAATGTAATTCCATAAATAATCAAATCAAAAAGAAGTGATGTGAAAAATTCCAAAAAATTAAAAAAATCAGCCAAAGTAGAATATACAAGATAAAAAGTGTATATAACTGATTTTTTTGCAAAATTAGACAAATTACACTAAGATGGTGGCAAAATTGGAATGGACACTATTAATTTATGTGATGGGAATAACACTATTTGCACTTATCCCTGAAGTTCTTGACATAACCCTAGCATACCGATCACAGGATAAAACACGAGAAATACTCCTGAAGAAACTCATAGATAAAGCATCACACGATAAATTAACATTAGCTGAACTAAGAGAATTTATCAACGAAAGTGGAAAATCCCCACCTGGTATACCAAGCCTTACCCGGGGTGTGATAGCACTCACTGTGATACTAATCCTGGGTATAGCCACACTTCACATATTAGTTGCAGGAACTAAAGGAAACGATTCACAAATCATCGGCAACATCCTAAGCATGCTCGCCGGGCTTTTAGCTGCTATAACCGGCTTCTACTTTGGGGGTAGAGCAGCAGAAACCCTCCTCACAGGGGAATCTTCAACCCCACCAAAGCCAACAAGAAAACCAACCCCAAAACCAAAAGTAGAAGAAAGTAAAGTCCCTGAACAAAACCTATAACTCCCCCCACACGGGAGTGTAAAATTCCTTAACCGACCATAAAAAAGAGTGACAATACTCCAAGGGGTATAATACCCCACACCTTAAAAGGGGGGGTGCCAAATGGCCAATATCACCTAAATTTCCCCCTACACTCCAAATTATTCAAATTTCAACGAGAGTGTAAAAAAACCTTATCCTACCACCTTGGATAATCTTCCCAAAAGTTCATGATTTCCCCCATCAACTTCACATTTAACTCCAATTCAGAAAAACAATAAGAGTGTCCTGGACTTTCAGAAGAAAATCCTCTATAAAAGTAAATATAATGTTGGGGGGTTGCTATTTCATTTCAAAGGTTCCTAGAACGCCAAGTGGGGGGGTTAGATGGGTTATATCGAAGGTGAGAGTATCGGAGAAGCCTACTTCAAAGCCTTAAAGGGGATAGTAAATGCCAGGTCACCCCACTGGTACCTGATGGTCCATATTTCAAAGCCAATCCTAGACAATTCAACGTCTATTTCATCCCTAGATGTTACTGATTGGCTTGAAGTTATAAACGTGGAGAATAGAATATACCAAGCTTTCACTGAATTCAAATTTTCTAAAAAAGATGAACAAACCGGCGGTTATTCAGGCAAGGATTGGATAAATGGTAGGATACAAGACCTCCTCAATAGCCAAGGCCAATATAAAAAAAGCTTAGCAGGAGAGTTTTCCTTCCACCAACTCAAGGAAGTAGAAAAACGCCTATCCGCCAAGGACAAAAAAGGCAAGAAAATGCACGGAGGTTCTACAAATGCCATGGTATGCATCCTATTTTCACCAACCAAAGACTTAAAAGCCGCATGCAGACCATGTCCACGGGTAGAAGGGGTGAAATGCTTAACCCAAATCATTTTAAACCCATAAAAGACAAATTAAACCTAATGGCAGTTTTCAGGAGCCAATTTTTCGATACAAAAGCATACGGAAACTTCATAGCCCTAGCCATACTACTCCATAAAATGTGCCAAGCCACCGGATACAAACCAGGGGCCCTCGTCTCCACGGCTAATAAAGTAACATTTGAAGGTCACAAAAAAGATCTCTATAAACACTTAAGAACAAACATCAGAGGACATTTCACTCATCAACGAGCATTGATATACAAGATTAAATAAAACAACAAAAAATATCTAGAGTTTGTTTTATATTAGTGGTTACAAGAGGAACAACCAATCTTCTAGTAAAACCACCCCAACATAATTCTAAAAGCAAGGAGGTAGAAAATATCCAATCATCAGATAAAAACGATCTTGCAACATACCCAATAGGACTTCTAGTCCATGTAGGCGAGGCACGCCCCATCTGCCCCTTCTGTGGCTCTGCTGACACCTATCAGACCAGAACGGGACCAGTAGGAGGGTACTGGTACTATTATTACCATTGTAATTCTTGTGGCAGAGACTTCGCAGAATACACAGAAAACGTACCCACATAAATGGATGCCTTTTCAAAGTGTCATCCCCCTATCTGGGATCTTAACAGTCCAAAACATGGATGTTAGTTCTCAATGACACCAAAATAAACCACCACTATCTGTAAAAAATAAACCTTAAAAGCACCTTCTATGAAAAACGCTATTAAACATACAACCCACAAAAAAACCTTAGGGTACAAACCAAGGACTAGCCCAGGATAACCCCATACCGAGATCAC
This sequence comes from Methanothermobacter tenebrarum, assembly GCF_023167465.1. Taxonomy (NCBI): domain Archaea; kingdom Methanobacteriati; phylum Methanobacteriota; class Methanobacteria; order Methanobacteriales; family Methanobacteriaceae; genus Methanothermobacter; species Methanothermobacter tenebrarum. Next base: position 1,194,270 of record NZ_AP025698.1, read on the forward strand.
ATCTCCGTTAACCTGATATTACCACGGGGGCTTAGTAACCACGAGCCCCTGGAAACAGAACCACAAAAAAGTCTAAATTCCGGCAAACCCTCACTATTAAAGCGGGAAACCCCCAAGTGGTTGGCCAGCTTTTTATTTAGTCGGATTTGGAGGCAAGTTCTTCGAGGACTTCTTTGGGGAGTTTTTTGGCGATGCTTAACTTGGTGGGGCATCTTCCAAGTTTTATATTCCTCTCCTTTGCCGCTTTCTTAAGATCGACAAGTTTAACCTTTTTAACAAGTTCCTCTACTTCCATTGCTTCACCCCCTATAATCTTATATAAACTTTAATATTTAAACGATTTTTTGGAATGTTATTTTGTATTTTGTGCCTTGGTTTGTTTTGAGGGTTAGTTTTCCGTTGATTTGTTTTGTTAGGATGTTTACTAGTTTTAGGCCTAGTGTTTCTGTTTTTTCTATGTTGATGTTTTCTGGGAGGCCTATGCCATTGTCTGCTACTGTTAGTGTTATTTTGTTGTTTTTAGTTGTGAGTTTTATTGTTATTGTCCCTTTTCCTGTTGGGAAGGCGTATTTGATGCTGTTTGTTACCAGTTCGTTGATTATTAGGCCGAGGGGTATGGCGGTGTCAAGGTCCAGTTGTATGTTTTCAATTTCCAATCTTTTTTTAACCTTGGCCCCATAGGATGTGAATATATTGTTCACTAACCTTTCTACGTATTCTTTGAATTTGATCTTTGCCAGTGTCCTGGATTAAGGTGTTCGTGTATCATTGCCATTGCCTGTATCCGCATTTGAGATTCTCGCAACAGCCTACGAACTCTACCATCCCCTATTCTACCAACCTGCAAATTTAACAGGCTACTGATAATCTGCAGATTATTCTTAACACGATGATGTATTTCCCTTAAGAGTATTCCTATCTCCTCAAAAGCCTCCTTAAGATCAGTGATATCAGTAAGTGAAACCACACTCCTTTTCGTCCCCCGAATCCTACCCACTCCCATTTGCACATGCCTCATTCTCCCACAAAAATCACGCAACCTAAAAACACACCTTCCAGATGCTCCACCAAAAAGATATTCCTTCACCCTCAGATCTTGCAATTCCCTTCCCGGCGCTCTTGGCAAGACCTATCATGTTATCCTTGGCACCGTACCTCCGGAGGTATTCCGGGATGTTACATGCAGAGTGGGACAGTTGGTGTCTTCAATACTTGTTAAAACTGAAATTAAGAATCAGGTCTCTGCGATCAGGGAGGTCTACCTACCAGCACCCGTCACGAACCAGCTTGATGGTCTCAGGGTGAAGCTCAACTATGACCGCCACCATGAGGAAATAGCGAATATGAGTGTCTCTGGTTACAAGCTTGGGGATATAGCTGATATCAAAAGGTTCATGATGTATGGCTACATCCTTGTCAAACTTCTACCTGAAAGCTCCATAATCCAGTGATCCAATGAAGAGGGGAGTTTCAGGTTTTATTTTTTAGCATTCCCTACAGCAGGCTACTACATCCTCAACAGCATCACCCTGGGGTTTCTGAGCGCCAGATTCTTGAGCATACCATTCACGCGTTCTGCCGCTGACAGTCATACTTGAGAGGTCACGGTCTTCAAGGTCCACGTACATTTCAATGATATGCCGTTTTCCTTATTTACTTCCTCATTGGCTATGCAGTTTTATTCGCCTTATCCTTTGAGGGTGTATTCTGGCTGAAGGCTATCCTGGTAGTCTCTACAGCACTCCTGGTCGTCTACGGGGTCTTGAATGACATGAAGCTGAAAGTGAGAGTGCTTGAAGTCCCCATGAAGGTGAATGGCAGGTTTGCGCATTTTTCCGATCTTCACATCACCACTGTTCACTCATGGGGGTTTTCTCAGGAAGGTTTCTCTGACTTTAAATGGACTCGACGCTGTCTTCATAACAGGGAATCTTATTGATAGTTCAAAACCGGTTGATTCCCCCATATTATCGGGACTTAATATGGATGCGCCTGTATTCTTTGTTTCAGAGGACCCTGACACCTATGCCGGCGACTTAACGCCCATATCTGATACGGATTTAATTTGTATTGATCAGTCTGTTGTTGAGTTCAAGGGTGTGGAGATTGTGGATGTGGGGGATTCCATGTCAAGCATTTTCTACCCGTCTTCCCCCAATGCCCTTGATTTTGATCTTGAGGAACCCCTTGTACTTTTACACTACTTGCCGGTTGACTGGGAATATGCTAGAGAGAGGAGTGTTGACCTTCAAATTTCGGGGCACACCCGTGGCGGCCAGTTCTATCCCTTCAACCTTCTTGTTGGACTGATGTTCCCCTGCCTCTCTGGCTTGTATGGAGATCCGGTGGGTTTCTTTTCTATTTCGGAGGGTACGGGTATATGGGGGGCCTTTAGTGCCTATTGGATCATCATGTGAAGTTGTGGTGCTGGATATTGTACCCTTGGCTTGATCTCTGCAAGGTTTTTCTCATGGAGGGATCCATAATCAACACCTTTAAATAAAAGTTTTGAATATATATTCAAAACATGCCTAGACCAAGAAGGCACAGAAGAATTTTAGGAGAACCACAAGTGGCTTCATTCTCCCCCGAATCTCCCCCTTCATGTGTGAGGGTTGAAATAACCCTTGATGAATTTGAAGCCATAAGACTCAAAGACCACCATGGCATCCAGCAAAAGAAGGCAGCTGAAATCATGGGCATATCCCAGCCAACATTCCACAGGATCCTGAAATTAGCAAGAAGCAAAGTTGCAGAGGCACTGGTCGAGGGCAGACCAATAATACTAAAAGGAGGTGATTATATTATGGATAGAAGAAGGTACAAATGCATGGACTGCCAATTTGAATGGATATCACCAGGAAAAACCTATGAAAAATGTCCCGACTGCGGATCAGAAAACATAACCTTCGTATCAGCAGACACATTACCACGTGCTGGTAGAGGTCCTGGCAGAGGATTTGGAGCTGGACCTGGGGCACCACGCGTATGTAAATGCATTAAATGCGGATACGAAGTACCCAAAACACCAGGCATACCATGCAGAATAGAGAAATGTCCAAAATGCGGAGCACCAATGTATGGGGCCGATTAAGGAAGGAGGTGTAAATAAATGCGAATATGTTTACCAGTGATAGAAGATAGAAGCATGGATTCACAGATCTCAGAACATTTCGGCAAAACATCCCTATTTGCTTTTTATGATGATGAAACACAGAAACTGGAAATAATAAAAATTAAGGGAAGACATAGTGGAGGCCAGCTAACACCAGCTGAGATCATTCTTGGTGCAAGTGTAGATCTTCTTATATGTGCAAATCTGGGACCAAAAGCTGTGCAGATTCTTAACACCCATGGAGTTGATGTTCTAACAGGTGCGAGAGGAACCATAGCAGAAGCACTTGAAAGTTTTAAAAAAGGAGAACTTAAAAGCGGCGCTGAAAATCCATGCAGAGAACATTAAGGGGTTGCAGAATGAATACGGAAGATACTCAAAAACTTGCAATTATGAAACAGGATGTGGAAATAGCCAGGGCACTTTCCAATATAAAACATAAGATCGTGGTTATGAGCGGAAAGGGTGGTGTTGGGAAGTCTACAATCACAGTGAAGCTTGCTGAAGAATTCAACAGGGATGGTTACAAGGTATGCATACTGGATGCAGATATACATGGTCCAGACATCCCGGAGATGATGCAAGTTCACGAGCCAGAAGTTACCCTAACAGGAAACAAGATAAACCCAACAGTCACACCTTCAGGGGTCAGAGTGCTGTCAATAGAGTTTTTCCTCCCATCAAAGGACACACCTGTGATATGGAGAGGACCAAAAAAGACAGGAGCCATAAGACAGTTCCTTTCAGATGTTAACTGGGATGGAATTGATGTTTTAATGGTGGATAATCCCCCGGGAACGGGTGACGAACCCCTTACGGTGCTGCAGTCAATTCCATCTATTAATGGTGCGGTCATTGTCACAACACCCCATAAGTTTGCAATCCACGATGTGAAAAAGTGCGTTAACATGGTCAAACACATGAAGATACCCGTCCTGGGAATAATTGAGAACATGTCATATCTCAAGTGCCCCTCATGTGGAGAGAAAATATTCCTGTTCGGTAAAGAAGGTGGAAAATATCTTGCAGAGAAATTTAACCTCCGTTTCTTGGGTAAAGTTCCATTTGACACACGGATGACAGCTACAGACGCACCACCCACATTAATTCACTCAGAGATAAGAAAAATCTTTAAAAATTTAAAGGAAAGCTTAAAGGATAGATGAGGTGTTAATTATGAAAATAGCAATCGCATCTTCTGGAAAAGATATTGAATCAAAGATTAGCAGATTTTTTGGAAGGGCACCCTTCTTTATTATTTTAGATATGGAAGATAAAGAGATAATCTCTTCAGAGGTCATTGAAAATTCTTCCGCATTACAGTCAGGAGGTGCAGGTATAAAGACAGCCCAGCTACTTGCAAATAAGGGCGTGGATGCGGTGATATCCTTTTCAACCGGGCCGAATGTATTCGAGATTTTGAATAAACTTAACATAAAAATTTATAGGGCAACTGAGGGATCAGTTGAGGAAAATCTCGCGCTTTTTAAGGAAGGAAACCTCGAGGAGATAAAATCACAAGACAACATCCGCGGAAGAATGGGTAGGAGAATCCGTTGAACTGCCAGTTCCATAGGATAGGACTTCTACTTCAGTTATAGCAGATTATCCTGACAGCCCAAATTTCCTCCTGAAGGTGCTTTCATGAATAATAAGCCATTAAAAATAGCGGTAACTGGCGGGAAAGGCGGCACGGGAAAATCAACTATAGCGTGTTCCCTTGCACTGCTCCTTGCTGAAAAATTCAAAGTTTTGCTTGTGGATGCAGACGTTGAGTGTCCAGATGATCATATTATTTTATCAGTCAAGAGAGAAAAGAGATGTGACGTAACGATTCAAGTGCCGTCCCTTGATTTTTCAAGGTGCCTCATGTGCGGTAAATGTTCAGAGATATGTAGGGAAAATGCAATAGTATTCGTGGAGGGCAGGCAACCTATCTTTATTGAGGATAGGTGTAATGGATGTGGAACATGCATCATTGCATGCACAAATAATGCCATAAAACCTGTAGAGAAGATTATAGGGTCAATATATGAAGGCAAAGTTTCTGAAAATTTCAGGTTACTTTCTGGTGAGACAATGATGGATACGATGGCCAGCGCAGCAGTGGTGGATTCGCTTATAAAAAATGCAGGAAGTTACAGTGATGTGGATTTCATTATCATTGACACCCCAGCAGGAGTACACTGTAATGTGATACATGCTCTTCTGGACGTTCAGATAGCATTTGCCGTCACAGAACCAACACCTTTCGGAGCCCATGACCTGAAATTAATCCTGAAACTTCTGAATAAACTTGGTATAGATTCAAATATCATACTCAACCGTGCAGGCATAGGTAATGCTGATATGGTACTTGACGTCTCCAAAAAAAGTAGAACTCCTCTGGTTGCTCAAATACCCTATTCTGAAGACGTTCTGAAGGCTTACTCAGATGGAAAACCATCCAAACTTCCAGGGATAGAAGATGTTGCAGGGTTACTTGAATCCAGGAGGGGCTAATGTGCAGGAGATATGTGTTCTCTCAGGTAAGGGCGGTGTTGGGAAGAGCAGCATAGTAGCATCAATGGCTGTTTTACTTGCAGATAGGACAGAAATCATCCTGGGAGACTGTGATGTAGATGCACCCAATCTGGAGCTTGTTCTTGGATTCACAGAAGATAAAGTATGTGAAACTATAAAAGCTTCTGAAAAGGCATTCCTCATGGCTGAACACTGCAAATCAAGAAGGAAATGTGTAAATGTATGCAGATTCAATGCAATAAAATGGAACTCTGAAACATCAACACCGGAAATAAATGAACTGCTCTGTGAAGGCTGTGGCGCGTGTGAATACATATGTCCGGCTAGAGCAATAGAAGTCAGATCGGTGGACACAGGAAAGGTTTGCACTTTCACATCGAATTATGGTTTCAGGATAGTTTCAGGGCACCTGAAAATTGGCGAAAAAGGATCTGGAAAAATCGTGGATGCTGTTAGGAAAATGACCCTTGAAATCGGTGAACTGGAGGGTGCAGAACTTTCACTACTGGATGCTGCTGCAGGCATTGGATGTCCTGTTGTATCTTCAGTTAAGGGCGTTAATCATACAGTTATAGTAACGGAACCCACAAAGGCCGCTTTAAGTGACTTTAAACGCGCAGTTCAACTCGTAAGACATTTTGGGATTCATCATAGTATGATAATCAATAAATGGGATATAAATAAACATATTACAGCCAAATTTGAAGAATTCGCAACAAAAAACAGAATCCCTGTCCTGGGGAAAATACCATATGAAGTGACCTTCATGGACGCTCTGGTCAACGGGACCCCTCCTGTCCTCTACAACCCTAACCTTAAAGAAGTTTTCATGGAGATAACCGACAATCTGATGTTAAATATGGAGCTTTAAAAGCCACATTTATTCTTCCAATGAGCAGTGAAACAAGACCTGATTCACTTGCAAGGCTTTAATAGCAGGAAAGGATTGCGGATGTGGATTAAGATATGGGGGGTTAACATGCCATATAACAGCGGGATGAATATCAAAGAGGGTGAAACTGCTTCAAAATACTCCATAGTTTCAAACATAGTTTTGATGTTAATAAAAGGGATTATCGGTTATCTATCAGGAAACATAGCCCTTATAGCTGATGCTCTGCATTCATTTGCAGATGTGTTTTCATCAGCCGCTGTATTCATAGGTTTAAGATTATCACAGAGGAAACCCGACGAACTCTTTCCATATGGATACTACAGGATTGAAACCCTAGCTTCCCTTCTTGTTTCAGTGATGATAATTATTACAGGACTTGAAATAGGATGGGATTCTCTTATCTACTTGATGCATCCACCTCCAGTGGTTTCCATGGCCGCAATAAGTCTTGTTGTAAGTTTAATAGCAATTGTAGTATCCTATGCAGTTGCAGTTTATAAAGAAAGGGTAGGGGAAAAAATTGGTTCAAAGGCTCTTATAAACGATGGAAAGCACAGTTATATTGATGCAGTATCTTCCACACTCGTTTTCACAGGAATAATTGGAGAGTACATGGGGCTTCATGGTTTTCAGGGATTTGCAGGGCTGATCATCGCAGTAATAATAGTATATGTCGGCAGTACTCTTACAAAATATAATCTTCTGGTACTTCTTGATGCATGCATTGACAAGGATTCCCTGGAACTCTTAAGAAAAACGGTTTTATCTGTAAAGGGCGTTGAGGGAGTCCATGCAATTCGAATAAGAAGATCAGGACCCTACCTTTTTGGAGAACTCCACATTGAAATTGAAAGGAGCCTATCAGCAGATAAAATTGAAGATATAATCTCTAAAATAAACTCTGAAGTTAAAAGGGTATTACCATCCATCGACCATTTGATAATCCAGCCAGAAACCTTAAAAAAGGACGAAATAGTTGTAGCAGTACCCCTTGAAGATAACCAGGGCATCGATTCAAAGATCAGCCTTCACTTTGGAAGGGCAGCCTATTTCATAATTGCAAGAACCCGCAAAGGCGATATAATTGATTATGAGATACTGGAGAATCCTGCAAGATCTCTTAAAAAAAAAAGAAAGGAATAAAAGCAGCTGAAGCACTAAAAAAGAGGAACATAGACGTTTTAGTGGTTGAAAAACTATCTGAAGGTCCGAAATATGTCTTTTCAGACTCCCTCCTTGGAACAGCACAACCAGAAGGCTCATCCCTGAAAGAGATTATAATAAATGCATCCACAAAATTTCTAGAGGAACAAGGTCCAAAATAGTCAGTGGTTCACTTTTTGCCATCTTGGCACTATTCATGGAGGACTTCAGTAGAAGATCCAAAATAGCCAGTGTTCCACCCAATTCTGAAGCATCCCCTATAACGGTTTTTATATGCTCCTGCTACTTGCAAACTTCATCAAAAATCGATTTCAGGAACTGCATGTTACCAGAACAAGCACATTTCTGAATACAGAGGATTCAAGTGAACTACCCCTCCATGATGGGAGGGGTTTCCTGTTTCAATGATGAAACTTGCCCAGCTACCATGACCGAAGCAGGGGATGCTGAGTAGGGGGTTTTTCGTGGGCTTGGGGGGCTGTCCCAGTCCCGAGTCGAGTATTCTGGTGGCGGATATGGGGGTCTTGGTATGGGTTATTAGGGATTAGTCCTTTGCTTGTGCCCTTTGGGTTTATTTTCACTGCTCGTTTACCAGCGTTTTCAGCTTTGTAAGCGAGCATGTTGGAGGAATCTACCCCATGAGGCATCCAGTATCCCTTTGGCAAGACGACGGTTCCTGAGCATAGTTCAGGTTTTCAACACAGATAATATCATTTGATGTAGAATTTTGAGAGTTTGTGGAGTCTTTTTGATTTAAGTTTTTCATGGGCCCTTGCAAGTTTTATTCTCGCTTTCTCTCTGTTTTTTTTGAATCTTTCTTTTTCCTTGAAAAATTCTTTTGCAGGATCTATCTTTTTAAGTGTTTTTTTCATAGTTTGGATTTTCTATTTGTCTTCCTTTGCTGTCTGTTAGGAAGTGTTTTATCCCTATACCGGTGGCTTTTCCTGTTTTTGAGAGTGGCTCTGGCTTGCCTTCGACCTGGAGGACTGCGAACCACTTTACAGAGCTCTCTCACTTTATTATCCTATGGGCTTTAATTCTTATTAGCTCCAATTTTAGAAAGGATTAGCCTGTTTCCTTCAAGCGCGGACCCTGATTGATTATAATTTATGGGTACTATTTTCCTTTGTAGCGTAATCTTCCCACCTTTTTTTACCATTCTTTTTCAACCTGGAGAGGGCCCTGATGTTGCCCCAGAGCTACTGGTTTACCATTTGCAAGACTTTACTGTAAACTTTCTTAAGTTCAAGATTCTCCCCATACTATTTTGTGTATCACACGGGGTTGGTTTCCGCCCTTCTGCCCTGGCCTTGTTCTTGGAGTGGGCGGTTGTAGAGCCACCTGCAAAGGTCAAAGTGTTCAAGTAGGTTTCAATGGTTTTAGACGGGTAAAGACGAAACTTGTAACCGAGCACTCTCTTTTGCTCCCCCAACATACAAATATAGTGATACTGGAGAGCATATCACATGTAAGCCATGTATCACTATAAAATGTTTTTCGGCTTTCATCCCCCTTAGAGGGGGACTTCCCGCTGAAAAAGTTAAAATGTCTTATACACTTTTTTTGAGGTGATGGGTCTTAAAGTCTCTTAGCTAGAATCAAGGTGGGGGTTGGTTCGTTGGCATTTTTATATGTTTAGTGTGTATATTGTGTAGTTTAGTGCTGTTGCTATGGTCACCCATGTGATGTATGGTATGAGAATTGCAGCTGCTGGTTTAGACACCCTGTAAAATGTGATCATTGTTAAAAGTATTGTTGTCCAGAGTATTATGATTATGATGAAGGCTCCTAGGGTGGATTTAAGGGCGAAGAATACTACTGACCATAATATGTTTAATATGAGTTGTAAGCTGAATATCCCCAGGGCTATTTTAACTTCTTTTTTCTGGAAGCCTTCACGCCATACTAGAAAAGCTGCTATACCCATTAGTATGTAGAGTGTGGTCCATATTGGTCCGAATAGCCAGTTTGGTGGGGTCCATGGTGGTTTTGTTAGGGAAGCGTACCATGTGTTTATGGATGATATTGTGGCGATTGAGCCTAAGAAGCCCGCGATCAAACATATGAAAACTGAAACAGCTAATTTTGGAATTTCTTTCATTTTAATATTATCTCCTCCCAGTTTATATTCTTAGTTTTTCTGTTACTATATATTATTTGTAAGAGTCTTGTAGGGTGTTTTTTGGCTGTTATATAACTTCGTTTAACATTGCTATAACGAACAAAAAAACAGGAACATAATATAATCGCAAGTTATAGAGAAAAAAGACTTTAAAGAGCTGTGATCATCCTCATCAACCAAAGAAAAACATAACCCCCTGCACCCCCTTTCATGTTATAGGATGTTTTAAGTGGACATTTAAAATCTGGGGGAGTGGTTCCCCTTGTATTGCCGGAAGTGTGGAATTAAAAACCATGACACCGCAAAATTTTGTGTTCGTTGCGGAACACCTTTAAAGCCAAAACCAGAAAATGGAATTCCCGATAAAAGAACAGAAATGATACCAGCACCTGGAACCAGAAAGCCTACTTCTAGGGAAGATAAAAGAACTAAGAAAGAAAAAATCTACAAGCTGATAAAAGAGAAAAAATTTTCAGAAATTTTCGAAGACGAACGCCTGAAAAAAGCAATAACCCAGTATGGGCCAAAAAAACTCACAAAGGGGCAGAAAATCCTTATTTACATTGACGCGTTTTGCGAAGGAATTTTCATTGGATTTATCGCTGGGTTAATCATTAGTCTACTCTTCGCCCTGTTCTTAGGACCTTTTGGATTGATTTGGCTACCCATCGCGATCGCCTATGCAACGTACAAGTGTCTTGCAGACGCTGAACTGAACTATAAGTTCAAAATAGGATACAACCAACTAAAAAGAGAAATAGAAGAAGAAGAGTATGGACTGTAATGTTAAAGGGATTGTCAAGGGATATTATGAACTGTTCGAGGGTTATAACAAGCGATTAGATAAGAAGAACGCTAGTAGACACGGCTATCATATCACCTAAGCTTGTGAAGGAAGTAAAGTTTTCCAATGTTCTGATCCAAAGAAGCTACAAATATTAATGACTATGTAGCTTCTGAAAAATCCTCAGATCTGATATAAAAACTATCTAGTGTGATTATAGAAAAATCTCACCTGCTGTAGAAGTGACATGCGTTAAAATCAGAGGCAGAGAATATTAACTCCTCTTTTCATAAGTCCTAAAAGAACAAAAAACATAAGAAATGAACCACCTTCAAACCTCATGCTAACAACCAATACCCATAAAATAAATTAATAAATTAGGAGGAAAAATCCACACGGGATACAACACCAAAAAAACTGTAAACAAAACATAAACCCCCACAAGGTAGCAGGTATTCGGGAATATGAAGGTGACATTATGAATTGGTTTGTTGAAAATGTTTAGGTAAATTAGGATCCAGAAAAAAGCCCCATATTCTGGGCGTATTTCCTCCCCATTGCTTTAATTAAACTTCTTAGGGCGACAAAGGATCCCATTAGAACACTGCTTTTCTTAGTGGGTCTCTTACCCGAATATAATGTTGGCAATCTCCGATATTTAAATAATGTTTACGGAGAATGATAAATTTCTTTTAGAGGTGCTGATAAGTGTTTGTTCAAGAGATTTGAATGATAAGCAAAGGAAAAACTTGCGTAATATCATCTCTCAAAGACACAATAAAATCATACAAATGGATTCCTTGAAGTTTTAATGCCAATGTGGAACCTTTCATTCTCTTAGAAGTTTTTGTTGGTGAAGATTATTGTTTTGAGCATCTTTCTGATGATGCTCTCATTATAGATGTTGGCGCTTATGTTGGAGATACCGCCCTTTACTTTGCCAGCAAAGGATATAATGTCATCGCATTTGAACCAGTCCCAGAGCTTTATAACACAGCAAAGAAAAACCTCGAACTAAACCCAAAACTATCAAAGAAAATCAAACTTATAAATAAAGCCATTTCAGGAAAAAAAGGCACCAGAACTATTAGATATTCCCCAGATGCTTTGAACATATCCCAATTTTATAGTAAACTGGATAAGGAGCAGGTAGTTGAAACAACAACACTCCAGGAAGTATTAGATAACATCCCAGAAGATCAGGAAATCGGACTAAAACTTGATTGTGAAGGCTGTGAATACGAGGCCATAGAAAAAACAAACCTTTCAAGGATAAAAGAAATAATCCTAGAATACCATCCACAGCCAAAAAACAAAACTCCAAAGGACATAACAAACAAACTAAAAAAAGAAAACTTCAAAATCAAAATAATAAAAGGAAACTATGAAATAGGAATAATCCACGCATATCAAGATACACCAAAGTAGAAAACCAATTCAGAGAGCCTAAAAAACAAAAAAAAGTATTCCCCAATTTCAGCTGTTAATCTTAGACCCCCATATCTAAGATCATAAGAAAGCAGATAATAAGCCCTTTTACTCGGCTTCAACAAAAAAACCCAGAATAGACCATTACTTCTTCAACAATACAGGCCCCTCCGAGCAAGACGACTCATACAAGATTAAGACCAATAAATCCACAACCAGTGCCTAGGAAAGCCACCATAATGTGAATTAAGAAGCCCAGGTTTTACAGTGCATGGCCTCCCAAGATTCAGTAAATGTAAGATCTCCGCTCTTTCTGAATTTTTTATTTAATAACAGCTTACTCCACCCCCAGCGTCTGTCATGTTTATTTTAGAATTATTCAGAATGTTTACCAGTATAAGATTCCTATTCCAGCCCATCCTTGATTTACATCGGCAATGAACTCTTCTGATCTAAATTCTCCCTTTATTTCATCCCAAAACCTTGTCACACCCACCTCAGGATAATCCCAGTGCGGTGCTATGTCATGGAAAGCAATAATCCCCCCTTCTCTAACTAAAGGTGAATAAAGTTCAAAATCTCTTTTCACACCTTCATATGAATGGTCACCATCAATAAAAAGAAAATCCAATTTATTCTCACCCAATAATTTTTTAACATCATTTAAAGTTTCAGTTTTATGAGAATCCTTCCTTAAAAGTACAAGTTTCTGGTTTTCACCGGCAAAGGCAGTGTATACTGGGATCTTCCATTCGGGATAACCACCACCAAAATCTCCTCCAGGTAAGTCAATGCTGATTATGGTCGCATCATCTTCTGCTAATTTACAGAAAGAGAAGAGAGAACCTCCATTCGCTGTTCCAATTTCAAGGATATAACGGGGATTCTGCCCCCTGAAAACTTCCAGGAGCTTCAAAAATTCATATTTTACCTGCATTGGCCTTATAAATCCAAAGAAAAAGTTCCATGAGAAATCAAAAACCTCAGATGGAATATCTGAATTAAATGATCGCAAATTATGGATTATATCCCCCCTAAAAAGTCTGGCCACTAATTCAACAGCAACCCCTTTAGAATTGAAAAGTACAGATCCCATCATGATTCAACGATCTAAATGATTTAATATTTAATATTTTTCCTTGTAGCATCTCCCAGTAGCCTCCAACATGATATTCAGGGGACCATTACTTTATGGCTTTTCTTAAGTCTTCTCATGTGATCTGTAAAAGCCCCCACAGTGATCACCAAAAGAGCCAAGTTACAGAGGATTATGGCCCTCAAGATCACCGGATCAAATTCCTCCACCTAAAAAAATAGCCTAGTTGCAGAAGTCCACTGACCACCACGACATAAAATGGTAAAAAAGGGGTCTCAAAGTTCTCTCTATAACTATATGAAAAAAAGGATATAAAATATGGACCTGTTAAGTGATTGGCCTTCGTACTCCTCATATACCTTGCAAGGATCCTTGGCGAGGCCGACTTCGGAAAATACAGCTTTTTAATCTCACTCACCACCCTCCTTGCAACACTCACAGACCTCGGCGTCAACCAGTTACTTGTAAGGGAGAAGGTTCATATGACCGATAATGACCTATATACAGCAGATTTCCCAGATAGATTTCATTGATAGATTGATCTCCCCCTTTGAACTGAAAAACTGAAGATCCTTGAGAAGTTAATGTTATATTATTTATAAGTCCAACGCATATCCTTAGCCGATGTTGCAAGCGCCACAGCATATGTCCGAACATTATCCTAGATTACTCGCCAATGTTAAGATTAGCAACAGAATTTATAGTATACCGGAATTTGCTTTATCTGCTCTGCAAGGCCACAGTTAATATCAACGCCGGCAATTTAGCTCAGATTCCCCATGTACTCGTCGAAAGTCCCCTAGGACCTTCTGGCAACTACAAAGCCGGTAAAATTTACAAGTCTGAGTATCTGAAGGTTGCGGTGAAAATATTGGATTTTATCAATACCACTGAAAGAGCACCAAACTATGCCACAAGTCTTGGCAGAGTACCCTACCAGAGACCCATGTATGCCAAGATCATAAATTTCTGGAAAAACAACAGTAGACTACCCAGCCCACGTGACAATCTAAACTCCACACACCCCCCCACCACTTATTTTTCGAGAAGCCCCCCAATCCTAGGTGTAGGATAGTTTCACATTGTGTGGTGGGAGGGTGAAACATTCTCTCCATAAAAAAACCAAGGTTAGTCCCCAAAAAACTATTTATATTGTCCCATGGAACCTATCACATGAGAGTGTAGATGTCAAAATAAAATCATATTCACCCCCCTAGAATAAAAGGGTTACTCACTTTGTAGATGGTGCAACCTCATCTTCCCAAGGGTATAAACTCGTGGAGTTAGAGGAAAATCCAAAGCTAACACGCCTAAACCAAACTCATTGGGGGTGCTTCACTACTGGAGTAATTATGTGCGGAGGAGGAAAAAGTGTGAGAAGAGACATCCTTTACATCCTAATACTCTTGATACTCACGGATATTAGTATTATAGGTGATATTCCCTTTTTAAGGCAATCCTTGCCATTCCTATTCTTTAGTATGGTTCCCGGTTACCTGCTGGTTAAGGGTCTTGATCTTAAGCCTATTGAGAAGTTTGTCTTGTCTGTTGGGTTGAGTCTTGCCCTTCTCATGTTCACTGGATTTTTCGTGAATAGCCTCTATCCGCTAATCTTAAGACCCTTAAGTTTAGCGCCCCTTTTAGTTTCATTGAACATCCTCATGGTCTTACTATTGTCTATTCACATGAAAAGGGTGGGTGATGCCAGGTTTTCGCTTGAAGGAGACTGGATGAGTATGCTGAATCCGATTGTCCTTTATCCTCTCTTTTTACCTGTTTTAACCGTTCTCGGATCGTATATGATGAACATGTATTCCAATAATCTCATTTTACTTTTCATGCTACTAAGCATACCAGTATACCTTCTCACCCTAACCCTGGAAAAAAAGAAGGTACATCCTATTGTTTATCCTCTCACACTTTACTGTATCGGATTTTCCCTTCTCTCCTTGAACACTCTACCATCTAATTATCTTATCGGAAGGGACATTCACATGGAATATTATTGTTTCAAGAGGAGTTTAATAGACCATCACTGGGATATCCACGACCCTTATCATGGCTATAATAGTTGCTTGAGTCTTACAATATTACCCGCCATTTATAAATACTTGTTAGATGTTCCATCCATCCTCGTGTTTAAGTTTTATTATTGTATCCTTGGGGCTATTGTACCCTTACCCATGTATGTCTTCGCGAGGAGAATCCTTAAAAGTCGAAAACTTGGATTTTATGCTACCTTACTCCTCATGTTCCAATTCGCTTACATTTACATGGGACAATATGTGCGTCAACTTATTGCATTCATTTTCTTCGCGGCGGCCATCATGATCCTAACATCACCAATAAAAGGATCCCATAAAAAGGCCATTTTCATAACATTCATCACCGCCACGGTCTTATCCCATTACACTTCAGCTTATGTCTTCTTCGCGGTTGTGGCATTGCCACCATTTATTATCTGGGCAAGTAAACACCTAAAATGGAAATCCATCCAATGGGATTACAGTAAGAGATTCTCCAATAAAAACCTGGTCCTTCTCTTCTTTTCAATCATCTTTTTATGGTATGCACAAGTCACAGGCCCAACATTCAGAGACACTTTACATGTTATCATCGAAACGTTTAAGAGTATGGCGAATTTCTTCTCCCTTGACCTGAGGAACTATTCAGAACAGGCAGTATTAGGTATAGGCTTGGCCCATTTCCCTAACTTCCTGAGCACTTTCGTCCATGACATTATTTTTGCGATCATCGGCGTGGGAGTCCTAGCATTATCTTTCAAGGAAGAGTATAGGAGAGAATATCAGGTAAATGATGAATACATAGCATCCACTCTTGTTATACTGGCCATCCTTGCATCATTTGTCATTCTACCCTACGTTTCAAAAGCCTATGGGGGTAGGAGACTATTTTCACAGTTACTCGTGATTCTAGCACCTTGTTTCATAATAGGGACAAGATTCATAATAGACCATGCCAAGAAGCTTAAAATACCATTCAAACGAGAAAAGATGCTAAAAGCCACCATTTTAACACTCCTAATCCTAGGATTTATATGTACAAACTATCTAAACTATCACTTCGCAGGCATACCATATTCTTACGCCTATGACACTGGAGAGAGGAGATACGAGACTTTTATCTATGACAGTGAAGTTACAGGCGCAGCATGGTTAAACCTCTATGGCAACAAAACTTCAATGATACACACCGATAGAGTAGGCGACCACAGAATTTTACTAGGCTTCAACAAAGAACCCAGAATAGACCATTGGTTCTTCAACAATACAGGCCCCTTCAATCAAGGCGACTACATATACCTAAGACACCTTAACATAAACGAAGGCCTTATATTCAAGGATACACCCCTCAAACCCCCAATATTCGTTAATGGCACCATTAAAATGCACAATATAGAACCAATAACCAAATACCTCTGGCTACTCAAGGATAAAAGCGTCATATATGACAATGGAGGATCAAAAATACTAATCTAAAAATAACGTTTATCCTATTCAACCATGCATAAACTTTCAACAGAGGACAAGGCTCTCATAGTATCTAAAAATAGCATTTATCCTACCACCACACAGCAAAAGCTCCCAGAAACTCCATAAACAAAAACAATATTTTCAGGGGGCGCCGTAACAGCCCCCCATTTGACCCCATAAGCCACCTTAAAGGTTCTCATCCCATATTGAAAAAAAGGCCTCAATATCTTTCAAAAAAGGATAATATGCATTTACTGAAAGAGCCTCTATTGAATACTCCAACATCCCAAGAAAAAACTACCCCTAATTATGGTGCGGAGTTATTCAAGAGCGAATGGCACATCTAAATTATTGAAAACCTCAAAAAGGTACACTATGAATGCTGAAAAATATGGTAGGGTATGAAAAAGTTCCATAAAGAAAATTCCTCCAATTCCAACAACCAAAAGGATGTCAAACCTTTCTGATAATTAAATTGTTAAAATTGAACTAGTACAAATGTTGAAATACAAACTGATCATCTATAGAATTTGACCTCGCCCCCTTTCAAAGTAATCAAATACAACATACTTAATGCTAAGTGATAATATGAACGAAGTTCAGAGGATAGTTAAAAACATCAGTGTTACAGGACTTGCCCAAGTTTTAACCTCTTTAATGGCCTTCGTACTCTTCATATACCTTGCAAGGATCCTTGGCGAGGCCGACTTCGGAAAATACAGCTTTTCAATCTCACTCACCACACTCCTTGCAACACTCACAGACCTCGGCGTCAACCAGTTACTTGTAAGGGAGATAGCAAGGGATAAAGATCTCTCAGAAAATTACATCAACAACGCAATTATCCTCAAAATGCCCCTAGGAGTAATCACCCTCACAATAGTACCCCTAATCTCATGGTTACTCTCACTCAGCAAAGAGATGACCATACTCCTTTACCTCTTCGGATTCTATAATGTCCTCCTCACAATCTCAGGCACCTACCTCTCACTCTTCCAAGCATGGGAGAGAATGGAATATGTTGCAATCTTCCAGATAATAGAAAGATCCGTGACCGTCACACTTGGACTCGCAGTCCTCTTCATGGGCTATGGAGTCTTTGCTGTTGCCCTTGTCTATGTAGCCGCGGGCGTCCTTGACATCCTCATCGCAGCCTCTATCAGCTTTAAAAGGTTTGTACGTCCATCCTTCAAGTTTGACCCTGCTCTTCAATGGAGGCTCCTCGTGGAGGGCCTGCCCTTCGGTCTTAACTCCCTGTTTGCAATGTTCTTCTTCAAGATAGACACCGTACTCCTAGGGATCCTCAGGGATGATGTTGCTGTTGGTATATACAATGCAGCCTACAACCCCCTCCTGAACCTCAGCATGATAATAGCCGGTATGGTGTCATCAGCAGTTTATCCAGTGATGTCAAGGCAGTTTACTAATGGAGGAGACATTCTTGAAAACTTCACCATGGTATCCTCCAAGTACCTTTCAATCATCAGCTTCCCCATAGCCACCGGGTGCTTGATACTTGCAGACAGGTTCATCTCCCTCTTCTACGGTGGAGGTTACACTGCATCCATAATCGCCTTTCAAATCCTGAGCCTGTTTATACCCATAAGGCTTGTGAGCACCATCACAGGAACCCTTTTAAGTTCAATAAACAGGCAGGGCTTCAGGATGCTCAGCGTGGGCCTGAGCGCTACCCTCAACATCATACTGAACATCATACTCATACCATTATACAGTTACATCGGTGCAAGTATAGCCACCGTGATGTCTGAACTATTCCTCTACATGCTCTTCCTCCACTATATAGGAAGATACTATAAACCTGTAAATGTGAACAGCACATTCAAGAAACCTGCAATTGCATCTGTAATTATGGGAGTGGCCGTGCACCTCATGAAAGACCTGAACCTTCTAATAATGATACTTCTTGCATCCTGTATTTACCTTGGAGTCCTCATCCTCATCAGGACCTTTGATGAAAAAGATAAAATGATACTGATGAAACTTATGGGGAGGAACCATGAAGAATGTTGATGAGATCGGTGACCTATGCACCGGCTGCGGGACATGCGCCGCCATGTGCCCCAGCGAAATAATTGAAATGAATATTAACAAAAAAAAAGGAATATATGAACCCATCATAAAAGGGGAATGTGATGAATGTGGCATCTGCATAAAGGTCTGCCCAGGGGTATCTGTTGATTTCAGTGAACTTAACAAGGAAATATTCGGTTATGAAGGAGAAGACATGCTCATTGGGAACTATAAGGCCTGTTATGTTGCCCATTCAACCAATGAAAAACTCAGATACGATGCATCATCAGGTGGTATGGTAACCCAGATACTCATCCACCTACTTAATAAGGGCATTATCGACGGAGCCCTCGTAACCCATATGAACCCCAAAAAACCCCTTGAACCTGAACCATTCATCGCAAGAACCCCCGCGGAGATCATTGAGGCAGCTGGATCCAAGTACTGCCCGGTACCGGCGAACATAGCCCTCAAAGAGATCCTCAAGAAACCCGGAAGGTACGCTGTTGTAGGTCTGCCCTGCCATATCCAAGGCGTCAGAAAGGCCGAAATAATCAACAGGAAGTTAAAGGAGAGAATAGTATATCACCTAGGAATAGTATGCAACCACACACCATCATTCAAGGCAACAGAATTCCTCCTTGAAAAACTGGGAGTCAACAAAAATGAAGTTAAAAGTATAAAGTATCGTGGTGAGGGATGGCCCGGAAGCCTTAAAATTGAAACAACCACGGGCCAAATACTACTACTACCCGAATATTGGGGATCTGGGTTCGGGCAACTCTTTATACCCCCAAGATGTAGAAGATGCTCTGACCATATGGCCGAATTATCTGACATGTCATTTGCAGACCCCTGGCTACGGGAATTTGAAGGTGAAAGTATAGGAAAAACCTTAATAGTACTCAGGAAGGACATTAAAATACTTGATGACCTTAAGAAGGAGGGACTATGTAACCTTGAACCTATAGAAGCAGAAAAGGTCCTTCTTTCACAATTATACAATATTTACATGAAAAAGAAGATTCATATGATCGATAATGACCTATATAAAGGCAGATTCCCAGAAATTGACCTTATCGACAAATTAATCTCCATTTTTGAACCAGAAAAACTGCGAATTCCCAAAAAACTCATAAAAATATACATGACCCTATACTCCATTCTCGTATCTCTAAAGGCTCGTAAAGATTTCCTCATGTGATTCCAATGGAATCGCAGAATTCCCTTACAAGTTCACCGTTCCTGAGGGCTTTTCTTTTTATTCCTGGTATGACTTTTTCAAGATGCTTCTTTATATCATGTCTATTTTCCCATGCTTCTGATATTTTTGATATCAACAGATCTTCAGTAAGATCCTTAAATTCAATATAATAGTCTTCAAGACCGCAAAGTTTCATGAGTCCCGGAGTTTTTATGCTGTAAGATATCGCCACAACAGGAACACAAGTAGAGAGTGCAGCTATATTTGCATGCATACGGGCTCCAACAAAGAGATCGCATTGCGATATAACACCTTTAAGTTCTTCACTTGAATAATCTTCATTCAAATTAAATACTCTTTTTTTATTTCTAAGTCCATCAAATACCTTCTGGTTTATGACCCTGTCATCATTTAAACCATCAATCGTTACGTGGGCAATAAGTATGACATTGGCTTCATATTTTTCTATTATAGTATCGATTACCTCTGTGATCAATTCTATGTACTCATCGTAACTACCACCACCCCATTCTGCTATTGCATTACTAATAGAAAAACCTATTAAGTTATCATTTTTCATGAAATCATCCAGTAGAGGATTCTTGACATCTTTTTTATCTAATAGGAACGCTGAATCTGCTGTAAGATAAACTGGTCTTTTAATACCAAGTTTATCAATATGATTAAGTGATATTTCATCCCTTACTGTTATAAGGGCTGCTTTATTGAGAATGAATTTTGCTATAGCTATTGTGATACTGCTTTTGAATGGACCCACCGATTCTGCAAAAACAATAAAAGGTTTTTTAAGCAATATTGCTAAGAATAAAGCAAAAAAATGAGTTAAAAATGAGAATAAACCATAATCCTCGGATAAAACGTCCCCACCAGTTGTAACAGCTATATCTGAACTTTTAAGTGCATTTAACTCCTCGTTCCAAGATAATAAAAAATCTACTTTAACAAAATTTGAAAGAATCCGCCAGAGCAAAGCCGATATTAAGATTATGGGTGTGTTTAATGATTCAAAGACCGGAGCTATTAATGCTGTTTTTTTATAGGGTTCTATTTTAGGATTAGAAATAAACTGTTTTGGAATAGATGCTAAGTTTGAAGCATGTTGAACAAAAAAATAGGGATGGTCAAAAATTTGCTCCATAATCTTAACACGAGATAAGATCAATGCTTCAGTTCCTCTATTTAATCTATCAGTAGGCCCCACTACGGTTATTTTGATCAATTTATCACCACCAAATTAGCTTATAGAGAGTCTATAACTTTTTTCAGGTCTTTTTTCATTTTTTTTAGACTGAATTCTTTTTCAGCCATTTTCCTGGCATTTTGACCCATTTTAATTATGTCATTTTTTGAGAGTGATTTGAACTTATTTATGCCTTTTATAATGTTTTCTGGCTGGTTATCTTCTATAACGATTCCGCATTTATACTTTTTAACGAGTTTGGCTGCATCGCCAACGTCCGTTGTGAGTATTGGTTTGCCCATTGCAGCGTATTCAGCAAATTTGGTAGGTGCGGCGACTTCAGTTGATTTATGATAGGGTCTTGGCAGAACAAGTATATCAGAAACTCCATAATATGATTTAACCAAATCTAAATCAACTCTTGGTAAAAACAAAGAGTTATGGTCTCTTTTTTTGTTCTTTGAGAAACCTACAAATAAGAAAAAAACATCGTCATCCCTATAATTTTTACTAGTCTTTATGAGACTATCAACACCTTGCCATTTATCTGCACTCCCAATATATCCACATATTAATTTATCTGGTAAACCTAATTCATCCTTCAGTTTATTTATTTCAGTTTCATTCAAAGGTTGGAAAAAATCAAGGTCAGTTGCGTTAGTCACATAATATAACTTATCCTCTGGGACACCTCTTTGCTTAAGATCATCAATCATCGAATTAGAAACACAAATTATCCTATCAGCAAGCCTAAAATCAAAAAAGGAAATCATCTTATAATAAAGTTTCTTCAAAGGATCCTGATTTAATAAATCCATCTCACTAACTAAATCCCCATGATTATCTAAAATCATTGGAATACCCTGAAGTTTAGATAAAGAACATATAAAAGGGCTCATCGCCAAATTACAAAATATAACATCATAATCGCCAGAATTTACCTTTAAAAAGTGCTTAAGATGTACATTAAGGGGTGAAGACTTAATAACAGAATATTTGAAAGGTGGATTAAACCTTAATTTTTTTCTGGTATAGAAACATAGTTCAATCTCATGACCTAAAGATGATAATATGTCCATATGTTTTTTTATTCGAAACCACAGTGCCTCCTCGTGGAAGGGGGCTCCTAAAATAACGCTTAAAATTTTCATAAATATCACCTTACTATAATCATAAACTCAAAACTTGATCTCAACTCTTATAAGAATAGTGAATAATTTATATAATATAGTTTAAGATGAGTACGCCACCATCATAAATTCTGTTTTTATAAGAGGATATTTCTGTATTCATCTATTCTCTCAACTTTATCCATCTTTAACTTTCCTTTAATAAACCTTGGGGTTGCCAGGGGTGCGTCCAGAAATACAAGGCCCTAACATTCGTCCAACGGAGATAAACATATCCATTTTCAGTTCTTTTATTCTTACTCAATGTTCAATTTGGGATTGGTGTAAAAACTCTTAAGTATCCTTGAAGAACCAAATGTATCCGTGTTTATGGTTTTATTAGCCCCAGGACTGAAAGTCATCTTGCACCAGTAACCTCACTATCATAAATAAATGTTTCATATCGTCTCTCACCTCACTATCATATGCATAAGAATAGGGAATACCAGCAAAGTGATAATTCAAGTATGTGACAGATGAGAAAAGGATTAATAGGAGAACCAGAATTAAAGGTGTATATGGCACTTTACGCCTTAAAATATCCCTTCAACACCAATTATAAATGAAGGCGCCAGGAAAACTAACATTTGTGTGAATAATCTCACCATAACCCTTTGATACAAATGGTAAGATGATAAACAATGCAAGTAGTCCTATTGAAATCATTACACTAACCGTGTATTCCTGATTCACATCATCCCTTCCTTTAAAGATTAAACTTAAAGCCCCGATACCAATCAGGAGGAAAATAAATCATGTATAACCGTACTGAGGAAATTTGGAATCTGTGCTATCCCTATACCCACTACTGAGAGTTCACTGTTATTTCTCATGTCCTCAGAGAAAAAGTTCCCCATGCTTGAGATTGTTCTTTCAAAGAAAGTGATAGCATCTTTAAAAGAAGCTCCCCTTGCCGGGCATGCCATGCAAATATAACCACAAAAAACAGAACAGCTACTGAAGCTCTGAAAAAGTAGCTCTTCTTTGGTTTTCCAATGAACTTTTAAGAACATGAAGGTTAAAATTGCAAACACATAGGCTATTGTGTAATGAGAGAAGACCGTTGATATTATGAATAACAGCTTCTTATATGACCTCTTAAGGCCTGAAATCAACACTATTATTGCAAGAGAGAAAGAGGGAAAAATATGAGTGCTATAAGTTGTCTACACCATCCAAGGATATAAATGAATGAAAACTGGAATATGAAGAGCAGAGAAGTGTCCGTGTTCCTGTCCTTAAGGACCCTCTGACTGATGAAGTAAACTGCAAGGGGCATTACTGCTCCAAGGAAGCCATAGTAAGACTTGAAAATGTAAGGGGCTGGTACATTCAGGATGAGCCTGTAAACAGTAGGTAGTATGGTTACACTTAAACAGGCGTTATATGCATCCTGTATTGTACCTGAAAACATCCGGTGGCCATTCATGAGTGCCCTAAAGAGGTAATACTCAATATGGATGTTCCTCCCTATAACGTAATTTGATGGAAGACCATTCATATTAGAGTGACAAGGCTATATTAAAGAGAGCGAAGGGGCATGTTAAATGATGTAACCTCTCCCTCAGGAGGGTCAAGAATATGATATAAAGAGGTGTGGGAGCAGGACTCCTAGTAGAAGCATATTGATGGAATATGTGTTCATGAGGTAACCCGAGGACTGTTATGACTGGAAACATGAAGGAGACTAATGCTAGTGAGAGGATCCCTCTTTTAAATCAAATCATGGGTCAACCTGCCATCCGTCCTGAAACGGTAACCTATTAAAAGGATTGCTATAAGTATATTCAGAGATACAAGAAGTGGTAACAGGAAATGGGTCGTGGGATTAATGGATAGGTCATGTTAAGCAGTAGTCCGGTGAAAATGAGTAGAGATAACTTAAACATATAGAAGACTTTTCAAGTAATTCAAGTTTAAGTTCCATTATCGATCAGAAGATAGCCAAGGAGAAGATTGAAGATATGAAGGGTAAAGACTGTCTTAGGAGTAGAATATTTCATCAAGACAGGTTACATTAAAAGTAAAAAAATGAAATAGATGATATCACGTCAATATTAAATATCTACTAATAACTTCAATTCAGCGTCTGAGTTATTTTTTTTGCTATAATGAAAATCACTTCCTTAAACTGTGGCCAAATCTTTGTTAGATTATTATAAAGTAATTTAATGGTCTTATTCTTAAGGTATATGGTGGATAATTCCAAAAATATACTTTTTGTAAATCAAATCCAGTCCGTTTAAGCAAATACTTTAATTCATCTGCTGTATATTCTCTATTATGTCTTTCATAAACATTTCCTTAAAAAAGTTTCTTCGGGATTTATGCTCTTCCCAGCTAAAAGGCGAATCCTGTTTGAAAGTTTAGAGAGGTTGGGAGTGGAAAGTATTAAAACACCCTCATCTCTTAAAACTTTATAAATCTCATTAAGAGCATGATGGGGGTTAAGCAGATGCTCTATAACTTCAAAAAAGACAACAAGATCAAATTCTCCTTTTTTATACGGTAATTGTTCACTATCAATATTACAAACATCTATGGGAATCGACATCCTATTCATTCTTTCTTTAAAATTTTTTCGAGTAATATAATTGACACCCCTAACATCATATCCCAGCTTTTTAAGAAAAATAGAAGCATAACCTGGTGCTGAACCAACATCCAATACTTTTGATGTAGGCTCCCAATTTGTAAAATTTAGTAATAAATTTAAACCATAAAATATCCTTTCCTTATGCAACTCATAATATTCTAATTCTTCGGGGAAAACCAGATTTTGACGAACTATTTTTTCTATGGTCTCCTCAAAATCTTTAAATTTAATTTTATCCATGATACTCCTCCGATAAATTATTATAAATCCTTTCAAGTTTATCTACGTGCTCCTTTAGTGTATACTTTTTTGCACTCTCATATGCGTTTTTTTCGAATTCCTTTAAGATAGAAGGATCCTCCAAAAGATTTTTAAGTATACGCTTAAGCTCATCTTTATCTCCCGGCTCAAACAGAAATCCATTGTAACCATCAATAACAAGTTCAGGAATCCCCCCAATATTGCTTCCAATCACTGGCGTTGAATGAGCAAAACTTTCATATACAACCATCGGCGAATTCTCATACCATATTGAAGGAACAACAGTCACATTAGCTTTATTATATGCATATTTCAACTCATCAAAACCTTTGGCATAACCCTGGAAGTTCAAGTTTTCGTTGCTTATTTTTTTTAAGGATTGTTCGTAGGGTCCTCTGCCATAGACCGTAAGAGTAGCATTATCAAGTTCATTAAAAGCCTTAATCAAGATATGAACACCTTTATGTCTGCTCAGTTCTCCAACATAGAGAATGTCAAGTTTGTCATAAGTTTTAGAATTTGAAGATTCTTCGTTAATTTCCACAAGATTTGGTAGTCTAACGGCATCACTTGAAAACCCTTCTTCTTTTAATTTTCTGATCAAGAAATCTGAAGGGGATATGAGGACGTCAACATCCACAAGGTACTTATTCAGGGTTGAATAAAAAGAGCAGATTAATGGTCTTTTTTTACATACATCCCCATCAGACCTTAAAAGGTTAGCACGTGGACATATAAGAGTGTAGTCATGGGCTGTCAAAATTATGGGAAGTCCCAATTTTCTTATATGCCGAAACAGGAGCAATGAAAGTCCCTTGAAATTATGAAAGTGAATAACGTCTGGCTTCTCATCAAGAATAATTCTGCTTATCTTATTCTTAAGTTTGAAATTAAACGTGTCAATCATGTGCCAGAGAATCTTCGACGAAAGGCTATGAGCACTCTGGTCTACAAAGTTTTCATATAACGGGTAGACATTGTAAGGGGGTAGCCTGTAAACCTTAACACCATTTGTCCACTCAACAGTTAAATAGTTAGTTTCACTCGTAGTTATAACAAATACATTGTATCCTCTCTTTACAAGTTCTTCTGCTTCTATCTGAGCAACACCAGTAGCTCCCCCAAATGCTAGTGGAGGATATAAATTAGTAACAAGGCATATTTTCATAGATTCACCACTCATCAAGTGTTTTCTGATTGCTATTTTCTAATAAAATTTTCCTATCTGTATAAAAATTGTTAAAACGGGACCTATTTGGTTTAAGTTGTTCGTTGAATAAAGTTCTTTCCTCTGGAGGCTCCTTTAGATCATGTCGTGGAAAGAACTGAATCTGCTGTTTCCTATAATAATTGTAACTACTATTCTTATTTTTAGGTGCTTTAGTAAGCCTATATACTAAGGGCTTTATTTTTTCTCCAAGGATTCTTTTATTTCGATTTTCTGGAGGATGGAAACAAGAAAAAACACTTCCCATAATAACATCCAGAAACTGGATAAAGTGAGATTCCAAAGAGTGTGACTTTTTATGGTTTGAATCTACAAAAATTATTTCATTATTATTAAATCTTATATTGTTCTCTTTACTTATTTTGTATGCGAAATGCCAAGAAAAAAGTTCATAATACTCCTGTTCACCTTTATCATGAAAGACACTGTTAACTATAATATTTGAATCATTAAAAAAATATTTAATACCAGAGAGTAAAACCGTCCTGAAAAACCTGTTATAAACGCTCATTTTCTTGTTTTTAGGATCAAATAAATCAAATTTTATCTTAAAAAGATCAAGGCCAAGGATATTAAAATATACGAGTCCTAGATTCCTCTTATTATTGTCAAGTAACATTTCAATCCATTCCTTGGCTATCCTAAACTTATAGTGATCATTAGCATCTCTATAGTGAATTTCTCTATCATGATTTTCATGTTGTCGGCATCGATTTTTGCACATCTCCTCCTTTTCTTTCCAATCACCATTCGGACACCTACAACCCATTAATTTCCTTAAAAGTTCTTCTTTTTTATTTAGAGGGACAAATAATGCACCTATATAAATCCAGTTTCTTTTCTTACCAGGCCATATTTCATCCGCGTACACATCAAGCTCTAACATCAGATAAACTCCTCTCTAACCATAGTATAATCTGGATAATATTCATCATTCCATTTTTCTCTTTTTTCATGGTATTCAATGACTTTAAATCCCAATTTTTTATAAAAAGAGATTGCACGTTTGTTATGGGCCATTACAGTAAGGTGAATTTCTCTGATCATGTTTTGATTACATAAATCAATCATTTCATGAGCAAGTTTATTACCGATACCAGATCCCCTAAATTCTTTTTTTACAAATATTCCAAAATTTCCAGCCATTCTTTGATTGTTGAGGTTTCTTATATTTGAAACAAAAACAAACCCAGCAGGACCACCATTATCCGCTACAAGGGATAAAACTGTGTATCGGGTTATTAGACCTGTGATCCTATATAAATAGTTTGAAAAAGCAAAATAAAGTATTATTAAAAAAACTGGCAAATATCTAAAAGGGAAAGGATGGAATAATATTTTGTCTTCGTCGCTGATTGACATATAAAGTCCAGTTATTGATTTAACATCTCTGAATCCCAATAGCCTTATCTGCAAGAAATTGCCTCCTCAAGGTAATTTGAAAAATTTTTTGCAATTACATTGAAATCCAAGTTTTCCTTTGCCCATTTATACCCTCTTTCACCCATCTTTTTTCTAAGATTTTCATCTGAAGCCAACCTAATCAACCCTTCAGCGAAAGCCTTAGAACTCTTCTCTTTTACAAGGATGCCATTTTTTCCATTATGAATAGTATCGGAATTAGCACCAACATCAAATGCAACCATTGGTTTTCCCATTGCAAAGGCCTCCGCCCTCAAGAAGCCCTCCCAAAGTGAACAGGTAGCATAAATATCGCACGCAGAATAGTATCTTGGAAGCTCCTCCCACGAAACCTTTCCAGTAAATATCACATCATCTTCAAGACCTTTTTTTCTTAAAATTTTCATTAAATTCTTGTAATAAACGGGGAATGTCCTTCTTCCAACAATTATTAACCTGACATCATCTATGTACTCTTTTAAAATCTGAAAGCTTTCTATTAGGCACTCTATATTTTTATGAGGAGCCACTCTCCCTACATAAAGAATGTTAATATACCCATCCATAAAATTTATAGGCCGATAATCATATTCCCTGTTGAACAATTGGAAATTAATCCCATCAAGGTAAATCTGCTCGGAATCTAATCCATAATTTTCTTTTATCCACCTTTTTACAAAAGGGCATGGAGCTATTAAACCATCAGCCTTTAAAGCTGCTATTTTATTCATCTTCCGTATTAGTTTCATGTAAAGTTTTTCATGAAACTTGACTGCTCCAAGTTTACTAGATGGAGGACCACTCCATTCCGTAACAGCAATAAATGTATCACTCCTTGATGGAAAAAAAGGTATTATGTTTGCCGGATAGTGGTGGACATTAATCGCATCAAACTTGTCAAGATGTCTCCTCAAAGAGTATGTATGAGGAATCACAGGATTAAAAACGCCATTGATCACTCGATTTTTTTTAAAAGGGAATCTTATTTCCCTAATAATTGGACTTGAATATTCACTGTTAAATGTTAATATTTCAACATCATGTTCTTCACACAATCTGCTGGCAATCTCCCATATAACCGTGTCAATTCCGCTTCCGATTATCATTGAGTGGTGGATGAAACCAATCTTCACTTTAAAACCTCCCTGATCCGTTCACATATGAATAAAATGGTATCTTCACTTATTTCAACTCCAGAAGGAAGGTTTAAACCATTGGATGAAAGTCTATCTGCAACGGGGAAGTTACCCCCCGTCTTGTAGGGTGGCATGACATTAAGTGGATAGAAGAATGCTCTGGTGTCTATCCCCCTCCTAGAAAGCTTTTCTCTAAATACTTCGCTATCAGTATCTTCCAATATAATTGAATAGGCCCAAAAGACACACTTTGCCCATGGCATTTCAGGATGAAGTGTAATCTTATTATCCTCTGCGAGATCATTTAGATTATCATGATAAACGCTGGCAATCTCCCTCTTTTTCTCAATAAATTTATCCAATTTACTAAGCTGTGCAACACCTAAAGCTGCTTGAATATTCGTCATTCTATAATTGAAACCCACCACATCATGCCAGTATCTCTTTCCAGGTTTCATTCCATGATCCCTAAGGATTATCATTTTTTCTGCGAGGTCCTCATCATCTGTAAGGCACATTCCACCCTCACCAGTTGTTATTATTTTATTTCCATAGAATGAGAAGCATGAAATATCACCAAATGTACCTACCTTTTCACTTCTATATTCGGCTCCATGAGCTTCCGCAGCATCTTCTATAACGTACAGGTCATTCTCTTCTGCTATATCTTGTATCCATGCCATGTCACAAGGGTGGCCATAAAGATGTACTGGTATTATTGCCTTTGTGTTCTTTGTGATTCTTTCCTCGATCTTCTCTGGGTCAATACACCAATAATCTGGGTGTGAATCAACAAATACTGGTTTTGCGTTGCAATACAATACCGCATTTGCAGTTGCTGCAAAGGTTAGCACTGGGACTAAAACTTCATCTCCTTTCCCGATGCCCAAGGACTCGAGGGCGAGGTGGAGTGCTGTTGTGCCATTTGATGTGCTCACTCCAAAATTGACCCCGTGATATTCTGCAAATTTTCTTTCAAATTCTTCTACAAACTTGCCCTTTGAACTTACCCATCCACTTTTGACCGCTTTAAGGACATTTTCAATTTCTTTTTCTCCAATAGATGGCTCTAGGACGGGTATCATGATCTCACCGTCCTTGTGATAAGTTTTGTTTCATTAGGGTGGTTGGGAGCATCCCATGGGAATTTTTCACCGTTCTGCCATCGCTCCCATCGATTAAGATCCTCCCTAACCATAATCTTTACAAGTTCATCAAATTTAACGCGTGGTTCCCATCCAATTTTCTCCTTTGCCCTCGTGTAGTCCCCACATAAAAAATTGACATCGATTGGACGCATGAATCTCTTATCTACCTTAACATGTTCCTGCCAATCCAATCCAACCTCATCAAAGCATCTTTCACAAAATTCCCTGACAGTATGAGTTTCCCCTGTGGCTATAACATAATCATCAGGAACTTCATGCTGGAGCATCATGTACATTGCCTCAACATAATCTGGGGCATAGCCCCAGTCCCTTTTTGCATCCAAATTTCCTAAAAGTAGCCTATTTTCAAGTCCGAGCGCTATCTTGGCGACTGCGTTAGATATTTTCCTTGTAACAAATTCTAAGCCCCGAAGAGGACTTTCATGGTTGAAGAGAATACCATTACATGCGAAAATATCATAAGCTTCGCGATAAATACGCGTAATCCAGTATCCATAAAGTTTTGCCGCTGCATAAGGGCTTGATGGTTTGAATGGTGAATTTTCGTTCAATATCTCATCGTGGCCATCTCCATATATCTCGCTACTTGATGCTTGGTAAAATTTTATTTCAGGATTATAGTGCCTTATTGCCTCTAGCATGCTTGTTACGGCAACCCCTGTAACCTGTGCCGTACCTACTGCCTGCTCAAATGATGCTCCGACAAAACTTTGTGCAGCTAGATGATATACTTCATCAGGATCAGATATTTTCAATGCTTCTAAAAGTGAAAATTCGTCTATTAAATCCGCGGATATCAAATTAATTTTATCAAAAATTCCGAGATATTGAAGTCTCCAAAAATTTGGTGTTGAAAGCCTCCTGTAGATCCCATAAACCTCATAACCTTTTTCAATAAGAAATTTAGCAAGATACGCACCATCTTGACCGGTTATACCTGTAATCAAAGCTCTTTTCATTCTAAAACCTCCAAGTATACATTTTCAGTTAATTTAACTATATTATCCCAACTATAATTCTCTGCAAACTTAATACAATCTTCTTTCATGCCTTCATGATTTTTCATCATGAAAATAATCTTTTCAGCTAAGTCTTCAGGTGTCAAATCGAAGAGAATCCCATTATTACTGGTAATAAGTTCTCTACTGGCATTTAACGGATGATCAGCCGTTATAACTGGTAAACCCGCTGCATTTGCCTCCAGCGTTACGATGCCTGCGCCCTCCCTAGAAGAAGGAAAAACGAAGACATCTGAAGATTTCATATATCTATATACATCATCATCTGATGGGACTCTACCTAAAAATTTGACTTCATATTCAAGTCCCAATTCCTCTGAAAGTTTTTTAAGATTCTTCTTTTCGGGTCCATCACCTATTATGAAACACTTAAAAGAAAAACCCCTTCTTTTAAGGATATCCATTGCCCTAAGTAGGATATCAACGTTTTTATGTTTTATTAAACGTCCCACAAAAATCAAATTTGACTTTTCACCTTTTTTTCTTAACATTCTTATCCTATCAAACTGCACACCATTAGGGACCACGTAAATTTTTCCATTATAGAAATCTAAGGTGGACTTGACATAGTTTGAAATAGTTATAACATTATCTGTAAGCTTAAAGGTTAATTTTTCAATCAATCTTCCAAAAAGACCTTTTATTTTACCAAGATATTCATACCAATATGGTCCCCAGTACTCATGAACAGTCATTATAAAAATGCTCCCCCTGATAACTGAAACCAGCTTAGAGATAAAACAAGGAAAGAAAGGGAACTGCTGACAATCTATTATATCAAATTTATTTCTTAAAAGTGGTCTGAATAAACTTAAAGAGAATTTTATTGCAGCTTTTATTGATCTTCTCCCATTAACATACATTTCCATCGGTCCACAGACCGCATGATAATTTATCCCATCAACTTCAATATCCCTGTTCCTATTCTCATTCAACCACCAGCCCACACAGTACCAGTGAACCTCATGGCCACGTTTAACAAGACCCTTCCCAATTTCATGGAGCCTCTTCTCCACACCCCCCTTGATCCATGGATATGCTCCATCATAAACCAATGCTATTCTCATCCTCAAACACCCTTCAACCTTAACCTTCCAGAAAAGAGTGCCCTGAAAATCTTAAAACCATCAAAGAGGGATGAAAGTTTAGGTTCATCAAACCTCCTCCCATAGGATATGGGAACCTCAACAATCTTAAATCCTGCTTTTGAAAATCTGGAAAACATCTCAGCTTCAAGTTCAAATCCCGGATAACTAAACCCCTCTAGAAGGAGATATTGAATGGCCTTTTTTTGTAAACTGAAGCCCATGTCACGTGCCCTTGAAACGCCCACGCCATCTGTTTCAATGTACTGGTAGTTGAAGGACCATGATCCCTTCTCTATTAACTCAGCAGTGTTATCTGTTGAACCATCATTCACAATCACAATCTCAAGGAGGTCTCTAGGATAATCCAGTTCCTCCATTGCATGGAGGCATCTTTCAAGAATATCTGCCTCATTCCTCATGGGTATAACAATCGATACCGTCCTCAAATTAAACACCTAGTAAAGTGAACCCCTGAGGAATTTCCTCCTGAGCATATATTCTATGTGCCTCCACCCATCCTTGAAGGAGTGGAGCTTGGTCTCACCACCCCTCCTCTGCCTGTAGGGTATGGGTATCTGCTTGATCTTCAGGTTCTTCTCAGAGGCTTCGATTACCATCTCTATGGCGAATTCCATTCCAGG
The DNA here is from genome assembly GCF_023167465.1 of Methanothermobacter tenebrarum. NCBI lineage: Archaea > Methanobacteriati > Methanobacteriota > Methanobacteria > Methanobacteriales > Methanobacteriaceae > Methanothermobacter > Methanothermobacter tenebrarum. The sequence goes on from NZ_AP025698.1 coordinate 1,227,035, forward strand.
AGCCCTTAGTTCCATCCTGTCAAGCGCCTTCCTTGTGATGGCCCTCATACCACAGTGGGTGTCCCTTATATTGTTCCTGAAGAGTATGTTGAGCATCCTTGAGAGGATAGGATTTCCTACGTACCTGTGGAGGGCTGGCATGGCACCATCTTCCATCATACCATTCATCCGATCCCCGATTACAAAGTCGTAGCCATTCTCTATCTCCCTTAGGAAGTCAGGGATCATCTCAAAAGGGTAAGTGAGGTCAGCGTCACCCATCACCAGAATATCGCCCCTGGCCTCTCTGAACCCCCTCTTGTATGCGTTTCCATATCCCCTTTTATCCTCCCTGACAACCCGTGCTCCTGCATCAAGGGCCTCCCTGGCCGTTCCATCCTCTGAGGCATTGTCAACGACCAGTATCTCAACATCGTATCCCATCTCCCTGATCTTCTCCATTGGGACGGATCTTATCGTCCTCCCAACGACGCCCTCCTCATTGAGGGCTGGTATTACTATTGACACGAGCATGATAACACCATCACTACAACGTAGATTCCAGATTTAAATAATTTCACCTTTTAATCTTGATCCAAGTACAACATCCGCATTTTCCCTTTTAAGTGCTTGTATGAGTCTGATTGAATCCTCTGGAGGATAAGTTCCATCAGCATCCATCATAACCGCATATTCTGTTTTAAGACGCTTAAAGCCTGTGAAAATTGCATTAGCTTTTCCCTGCTTTTTTTCTTTTATTACTATCGCTCCTTTTTCCTCTGCAATCTCAGAAGTCCTATCAGATGAATTGTTATCAATGACTATGATCTTAGCCTTTGGATATAATTCATTTATCCTTGTAAGTAAAGTTCCTATCGATTTTTCCTCATTATAAGCTGGTATTATAAAAGTGACATCTTCTATCACTTTTGACGAGTACATATTATCCCCCTCGATGCAATCATGGACAGATGCATATTAACTTTTACAAGTTTATCATTTTTTTATATGTTGAACATTTTTTGAGAGTAGGGGGCTGGTTCCATTACCATCCCCATGATTATATCCCAGTTTTTAAATCTTTTGATGCATACACATTGCAACTTCTTTTTCACCCTTGCCCCGGCACTTCAGCCTCCCGTGCCGTATTATCAGTTGAATTATTATCCACAACAAGTATTTCAACTTCAAAGCCTAATCGAGTTTATCCACTGGTTTTGACTCTATGGTCTTGCCAACCACCCCTTCCTCATTCAACGCAGGAATAACAACAGATACCATCATGACCATCACCTTCAGACTTTAACCCTATCAACGGGAAACCCCCCAAGGGGGATGAGAACGGAAAAATACCCTATTGATCGTGACTGGGACGACCCCCGAAACTCCCTAGAGGATGAAACCTATTACCCTCTCCTTAGTGAAGCGAGAAACCCCCACCACCTTATCGGGTGAAGTTACTTTACAACACCTAACGAACCAACCCCAATACTTTAAGATCATATCCCCTCATATCATCCTATTTATTATTTGGGGGGTGGATCTTCTTATTTTTTTTTTTTTTTTTTGGTTTATATTCATTTCTTGATTTATATTTTTTCCGGTCAATGACTCCAATTTCTAGTCTTGGAATATAACCTACAAATGGGTAACTATACCGCATAAAACAAATTAGATGCACCAAAATCCTAACATGGTGTAATTTATAAGTTCCAAGTTTATTCAACTAAGAAATAATCAAAGGGGCCCCCTTAAAGTGTGGATAAGCCATTACAGGGCGACAAAAAGGGTGGCTCGCCAATAAAATACAACAGAATTAAGAAACGTAGTAGTGTCAAGTGGGAAGATCAATGACCAGAACTCCAAAAAGGGTGGATCAATCCCGGATTCTACTCCCAGACCATGAACCATGGGGGTGACCATGCAAAATATGTAATAGCCCCCCAAGCAAGGGTCAAAAAAAATAGAAGTTTCCCATATCAATATGGGGACAGCCACCACGCAGATAACATCAAAAAGGCTGTTTGGGACTCATAGAGGGTCCTATCCGCTACTGGGTTATTATATGCACCGTTAACAAGGAGCATCAAACATGACCAGCCACCAATAATTTTGCATGCTCTTTCCCTTTGAGCTTCCCCCAACCAGCTATGGGGGGAGCTTTTGGTTGTTCACCCCCAATCACCTTTTTTTACACATCTATTGTGTTTTGTGTTCATAAAGGCTACTTTAGAGTTTCTTTTTGCCTGTTTGGGGTGATCGGAAGACTACTTTTAAGTGGTGTGTGGATAGTTGTGTCTATCATCCGCACTCTGTGTGTCGGGGGCTTGTAATCCATTTTACCCTCTTTTTCTACTGGGATTCCAGTAAGTATCTATTTTTTGGGTGTGGACTATGATAATGGGGGGGTCTCCCTTTAGTAGTTAATTTAGGTGTTCATCTTCTCCCGATTAACTTTTCAATCTCTATGAGTGTTATCCCTGTTAATGAGAATGGTATTACAACAGCCCACCATTGCAAAGGGAATGGACTAGTATTAAATACAAATTCAAGGTGGGGGACATAGATTATAAGGATCATTATAAAGATGGTTACACTGACCCCATAAATGATCCATTTATTTGAGAGGGGATCCATTTTAAAAACAGACCTTTCAGTTGATCTTGCTGTTAGAAGGTAGAATAAATGGACCATTATAACCGTTGCAAAGGTTACTGTACGGGCCTGGGGGACTGTCAGGGCCCGACTTGCAATGTAAAAAACCGAAAGACTTGAAAATGCCATTGCCATTGAGACGATACCACCTTTTTTATGAAGATTTTGTTAATTATCTTTTCTTTAGGGTCTCTTGGAGGCTTTTTAAGCATGTCACTATCAAGTGGTTCATTTATAAGGGGCATTGCAAAGAAGATACCATCAAAGAGGTTTATCCAGAGTATCTGTAGTGGGAGGAGTGGAAGGACGCGGAAGACACCTAGGAAGGACATGAAGAATGATGACAGTATAATGAGGGCTTGACCACCACTGGTTGGAAGTACATATCTTCTGTATCTTCTCATAGATCTCCCTTCCCCCACTAACTGCAGTCACTATAGTTGCAAAATTATCATCTGTGAGGATGATATCAGCAGCCTCCTTTGCAACATCAGTCCCACCACCCATGGCAACACCCACATCCGCCATCTTCAATGCCGGCGCATCATACACCATCCCCGGTTACTGCAACAATATTGCCAAGGCTTTGAAGGACCCTTGTTATCCTATATTTGCCCTCTGGGGGGACCCTAGCGTATACATTGTATCTACTAGCAGCCCTTTTCAATTCATCATCATCCATGGATGAGATCTCAGCACCGGTTAAACTTTTATCAACTGGGATGCCAAGGTTCGCTGCTATGGCCTCGGCGGTTTTCGCATGATCCCCTGTGATCATGATGATCCTTATACCCGCACTCTTACACTTTTTAATAGCCTCTCTGGCCTCTGGCCTTGGAGGGTCGATCATGCCCTGGAATCCCAAGAAAACCATCTCCTTAAGGTCGTTATCATCGACGGTTTCCCTGGAATGTTCCTTAAATGCGAATGCGAGGACGCGAAGCCCCTTTGAGGCGAGGTGGTTCAATTTTTTTCTAAGCTGCTGAGGGTCTATTTCCATGAGGTCATCTCTGAGTTCATAACTACACATTTCAATTATCTTTTCAGGGGCTCCTTTAACATAGATTATCTTTTGTGAGAACCGCCATGTATTTTTTTCTGTGAGTCAAATGGTATCTCGTCAATCTTCTCAACCTTCTCCAGCACACCCCCCTTTATATGCTGATATGATAAGCGCCTTCTCAGTGGGGTCGCCCTGGAGTTCACCATCAGTTAATGATGCGTTGTTACAGTTAATCCCACATTCAAGTGTTAATCTGAGTGGTTCTGGGAGGTCCTCAAGTTCTGATCCATTGTATCTGATTTTACCATCTGTTTCATAGCCGCCACTTCATAGAATCCTCCCCCAGCACAGATACACTTTACTGTCATCTCATTCTTTGTGAGAGTACCGGTTTTATCCGAACATATGACTGTAACACTTCCAAGGGTCTCCACTGATGGAAGGTTCCTTACTATGGCATTTCTCCTTGCCATGTCTGCAACACCCAGGGCGGGGGTGATGGTTATTATGGCTGGCAGTCCCTCTGGTATTGCTGCAACGGCCAGGGAAGTGGATGCTAGGAAGGAGAATATGATCTCGTATCCAAATAATAGGGCGATGATGAAATTAAATGCTGCTACGGCTATTATTGCAAGGGCTATGGAACGTGAGAAGTCATCGATTTTCTTTATGAGTGGGGTTTTCACACCCTCTCTTTGAACTACCCTTGATATTTTCCCTATTTCTGTTTCTGATCCTGTTGAAACAACGACTCCGGTTCCGGCGCCCTCTGTTAATAGGGTGCCGCTGAAGAGGGTGTTTTTGAATTCACCCTTATTGATATCGGATTCTGAAAGTTTCACAGGGACCTTCTCTACGGGTACGGATTCTCCGGTTAATGCCGATTCATCCACGAAGAGGTTCTTTGCCCGTATAACCCTTATATCTGCGGGTACCTTGTCACCCATTTCCAGTTTAACAATATCCCCTGGGACGAGGAGTGATGATGGTATTGATAAACTCTTATCATCTCTTATTACTTTAGTTTCTGTTTTCACGAGTTTCTGGAGTGATTCCATGGCCTTTGTAGCTTTTCCCTCCTGTATGAATCCTATAAGAGAGTTTATAAATACAACTCCTATTATCACTACAGCGTCCACCCATTCACCGATGAGGATGGTGAAGACTGAAACCACGAGGAGTATGTAGATGAGGAGGCTTTTAAATTGTTTGAGGAACCTGAAAACCGGGTTTTCCCTTTTAAATTTTACTTCGTTGTAGCCATACCTTTCAAGTCTTGCTTTAACATCAGCTCCGGTTAAACCATTTTCTGATGTTTTAAGGGCTTTCAGGACCTCTTCAATTTCCATTTTTGAAAATTTAAACCAAGTTGGCAATGCAACACCCCAGTCTTGATTGTCTTGTATACACATTAACAAGGACAAGAGCGACTATGGACAATATATCATATATATTGTCTTGTATATACACCGTATTTGCAATTTTAGGTTTTTCAACTGTTAGAGATATTATCTAAATTGTTTGTTGTTCATCAAATTGCTAATCCTTGACAGCCACCCCCCAATAGTAAGTGGTTTCTATATCCATTAGCTATAAATGTTCTTATCGGCTATTGTGGGAGTTGAAATATTTTTTGTGGAATATGATTAGGTTAATCTATCACCTTTAGAGGCTTTATAACCCCTCAAATGTGTATTGGACGTTCTTTGTTTCCCTCTTTTCACGATAAGTGTTTAATTTCTTCGCTTTGGTTGGTGAAAGGGTGGTTAGATTAATGTTAGAATATTCATAAAAGCCTTTTTGGGGGAATAGCCATTCAGATGGCCTCTATCTTTTAAAATTAGAATGGAGAAGGCTTATCCTGAAAACGTTATATGGTGGGCTTCTCAGCGGCCTTTAAATTTTGAAAAGAGTTTTATCGTTGTCTTTTTCCCCGGAAAAAACTAAAAGATTTATATATTATGCTAGGTGATCATGTAGTCGTACATCAAAGGACTATCCTAATACAAGTTAGGATATGGAGGCGGTAGAATTAAGCGAAAATGGATACTACCAATGCTATTACTATTTGGCCTAGCATTGGTGTTAAATGTAAGCGACGTTTCCGCTGCAACAGATGACAATTCCACCAGTTTAGATTCGCAGGTAACGTCGCAAGTATATACGCCAAATGAAGTAAATGATGCGGCAACTAGAGTGAAAAACTTCTGTGACGCCAACCGTAGACTACCAAACTATGTGACCATCAAAAATAGCCAAGTTACAATGCCCCAATTTCTATACCTTATAACTACAGATGTTGTACAGACCAGCCAGGGGTCAGCGACGGCTATCCCAGTTAAAGACGTGGAAGCACCTTCAAGTTCCAGTGGGACGACAAATGGCGGGTCACTGACAAAAACAGAATACTTGCAAGTGGCCCAGAACATCAAAAACATCATAGATTCAACAGGCAAAGCACCAGGCAACGCCAGCACATCAATAGGACAAATAAAATACGAAACACTAATCTACATCTTCTCCAAGATCATAGACTTCCAAAAAACCAACGGAAGACCACCAAACTACGTAACAGTACCAGGCACCATCAGTGGCAACGGAGGAAATGGAACCACCACCCTTGGAAAAGGACAATTAAACGGGCTACAAGGAATCGAAGGCCTGCAAATTCTAGCAAATTACATCAATAAAAACTTGAACCACCAATACGGAGCAGCCACCACAGCAGAGGGTGTGGAAAGAACCGGACTCGGAGACTGCTGGGGTTTATCCGCTTGGACGGCTAAAGTATTACACGACAACGGATATACAGTCAGGATAGTGCAAGGAGCATCAGTAGAAGCAAGCAACCATCGGTGGGTACAAGTACTAATAGATGGCAAATGGATAAACTTCGACCCATCTCTAGTTACCAAAAAATACGGGAGCAAACCCTACTACACCACATGCGCAAGTGTAAGTCAAATCATCGCAACATACTACGCCTAATGTTACCATGGGGGGACATAAAGTCCCCCCACCACCAAATTTTTCTTTTTAGAAGCACCCCCCCTTTTCTAAGATTTGGACACCCCGATCCTATGACCTGGGGGGTAATTTAACTTTTTCTGCGGGAAGTCCCCCTTGCAAAGTTAGGGGCAGTTTAAATTAATGAAAATACGATTACAAGCCATATGATCGTTTAATGGTTAAAATTGGCCTATTCTACAGGATAAATGGGGCTATCCATCGCAAAGAGAACGTTAAACTAGTTCATGGAAAATCTTATATACTAAGAGGGGGAAAAGACATGTTTAGTTAAAAATTGGGAAAAATGGTAATAGTAGGGGGCGTGTTAATATAAAACTTGAACTCGGGAAATTTAAGAAGATTCTCATCTTAGTAATTTTAATGATTGCTGTTGTAATCTTTTATCCAAGTTTTCATGTCCATCCATATTAAAATCTAATAAAACCTCTAATACTCCGGTGATTCCTTACAAGACCTATGCCGGCAATGGAATCACCTTTAAATATCCTGCAGATTGGAAGCCTATAAGCGATCTTCACAGTCCCAGTAGGTGGGGTTCCAATCCGGATCCTATCCTAGCATTCTATGATCCAAGTGGCAATCATACTGAGGCTAACATTAGCACTTACTTTTACATTAAACAGTTGAACGTAAATTCCCTTGATGAGCAACTCAGCAGGTACAGGCATGATATCAGAGAGATTGGACAAACTGAAGTTTCAGAGCGAAACATTACTGTTAATGGGATGAAAGCTGTTGAACTCATTAAAACATGGCATGCTGATGGGATACAATACCAGGCTTTGACAGTGCACATCGAAGCCATCCCAGGATCTAGATATTATAGAATAGGATGCGTCACACCACTCAGCAAGTACAATGAGACACTACCTAAATTCAAGTTAGTGATAAACAGCTTCAAATTGGTGAACCGCCCCTAGCCTTGCAATGGGGGATCTCCCGCAGAAAAGTTAAAAGCCCATAGGAGACCCCTTACTCTGGATAATAAATGGGATCTGATAGCTTGCCCCTTTGAATATGATTTTGGGGGGTTATAGTATGCCGTCGAGTATTCCCATGACTATAGCGATGGCTTTTTCTTCATTTTTATCAACTCCCCCTGAGGAGTCTGCGATTTTTATCGCCATCTTTAATAGTATTTTTTTGAAATTTTGAGCCTCAGAATGTTCTATCCTCCCCAAAAGATCAGCAACTATCTTAAGGCCTTCGAGGGGGTTCTTCTTTAATAAATTTCTGAATTCAAGGTTATTATTCATTATAGTGATGACATGATCCCTGAAAACTTCATAGGTAAACCCGCTGGAATATTCTATCACATTCTTTGACTGGTTTAACACCTCATCTAATTCCCTTTCATCAATTCTACCATCAGCTATGGCCACGATTTCGAAAACCCAAATAGGAGCTGCTTGTAAAATCAACCATTCCCTTTCATCAAACCGATCCTTAAATATCAACTATACACCCCTACACATATGATATTACAAAATATTATCCATTTCATACCCTATGTAATATTTACCCCACCGGACTAAAGTGACCCTCACATAGGATGCATGAATACCTCCCCATACTCCAAGAAAAAAATTTGAGTCCACCACATTATTCTGATAAAAACTTTATATGAGACTATTAGAAAAGTATAAGACTATGAGAAAAAGCATCATCATAGCAACTGCTGCCCTTCTAATCATTGGCCTGTTATATCTCAATCCTCTGCCGAAGGAGAAAGTTTCTGAGCCGGAAAAACCCATTAACATCACCTTCACAGGGGATGTGATGTTAGGGAGGAACGTTAACCCAGTCCTATACGAAGACCCCCAACCATTCAAGGGAGTGATCAACCTCACCAACAACACAGATCTAACCGTGATAAACCTAGAATCACCCATCACCAATTCAACAAACCCAAGAGATAAACTGATAACATTCAAAGCAGATCCAAAATTTACAAAATCACTCAAAGAAGCCGGAGTTGACGTTGCATGCCTTGCAAACAACCACATCATGGACTATGGAGAAGAAGGCCTCAACGACACCATACAAAACTTGAAAGCAGCCGGTATAATGTATGTAGGCGCCGGCCCTAATATAACAGAAGCCTATAAACCCCTCATAATAGACATAAAAGGAAAAAGGATAGCCATAATACAAGCATCAGAATTCGCAGATGAATACTATATGCCACCAGCAACCAAAAACAGGCCCGGTTTCGCCCCAATATCATGGGAACATATAAAATCCGCCATAGATGATGCCAAAAAAGCTGGGGCCGATTATATTATCTGCGAATTCCATTACGGGAACGAGTACCGCTACACTCCAAACGAACTACAAAAAGACATATCACACAAATGTATCGACGAAGGCGCATTCATGGTAGTCGGACATCACCCCCACGTCCCAGGCAGCATAGAAAAATATAAAGGCCGCTTAATCTTTTATAGTCTCGGAAATTGCGTTTTTGACATGCAAAACCCCGAGACGAAAAGATCCATGATAATAGTCGTAACAATCAAAGATAATAGTTCAACCGTCCACATCTATCCCATAAACGTCATAGGCTACTACCCCCAACTAATGGATGTAGATGACGCCAACGCATTCCTAAAGGAGCTCGAATATTATTCAAATGTGGAAATCCAAAGCAAAAATGGTGTAGGGATAATCAAAACCTAAACAATTCCAATCTTCTCCATTACGAAACTTCCTCCACCTAGTGAACACTTGAAAAGAACATTAACTACAAACTCGCTGGAAGAATATCCCCTGGAATTCCTCCACATGATATCCTAAAAGGGGTGCTTCACAAAACATTCCAAGGTTCTTCTTAACAGCCTACTAGCCCCCCTCAAAAACCCGAGAATAAAAGAAGCCACACAACAGACTATAAACTCATAAAGATAAAAGAACTTCAAAAAAGAGAAGTCATAGGCAAAAAAATAATAATCCCCTCAATTTACCGTTAATTTTATAGGTGGGAACGTGTCAAGCTTCTATAGTGAAAAATTTTACTCCGGGATCGCAAATGACAAAGGCTACTTATATTATCATAGGATTAATAGCCATATTCGGGGTCTACCTTTACATTGTAACCGTTACAGGACCATTCGAACCAGTTGGACGCCTTGGGATAGTTAAACTCGCAAACCCTGACATGGCAGCTGGACACCCCCAATCAATAGTCGCTGCCAACTACGCCAAAAAAAGAGGATCAAAATGCGTAGTCGTAGTACACTATGCCGGAGACGCTTCCTACTCCCACTACCAAGAAGGCGACATTACAATAATAAATTTCGCATTCATCGACCCAAAAGGTCCTAGAACAGACATCGACTGGAACGAGGTCATACAAACATTCATATTCGGGATACCAGACGATAAATACCACTACAGGGTGGACGGGATAGAATTTGACACACTAGACGAAGCAATAGCCTATGTCCAGAACCTGGCAAAGGAAAATGGCCAAGAAAGTCCAATACCACTATACTTCCATGGTACAGTCCGCCAAGGCAACGTATTCATCAACCCCGGATGCGGCTTCCCACTATACGTCCAACTTGTATGGAAACAATACGGCAGACTCGGCGCATACTACTACATAGCAAGAGGCCTTATAGAACCCTACATCAACAATCCCTATGCAGTCTATGAGATGATGCACGCCTCAGACCTCCAAAAACTCTACAACCAAGGCTACCTAAACTATTAACCCCCACACCATCGGGGGTATATTTTCAGCTTCCCCTGAAAATAGGCTAAAACCCCACACACTCATCGATGTGGAATTGTCCTTTTTTTACAATCGACAAGAAAGCTCAATGCACAAGATAAAAAAATTGTAGAACTTCCTATCGTGAATGAGAGAGGCTCTCGACATCCTAGGAAGTACTGGATTAAATGCCTAACGAACCCTGGGCTACATGTCCAGGGGAGGGGCCGCCTTGACACGTGCCCAGAACTGGGTAGGATGAGAATCTCACGGTTTTAACCGTGGAAAGTGTCAATCTCCATGAAGAAGCCGCATTCAAGCAAATCTGAAAAAACTTATGGAGGATACGGTCCCCAGTCCTTTCATGTCTCAACCTGGGGATAACTCCCATAAGAATCAAATTTGTAGGTACACTATTTTATGATCTTTAAATAAATGACCTCAATCAGTCTTCCATATACCCATGGGACCATTATAAAGAGTGCAATAGCGATCATACCCCCTTATGATATCCCATGTTAATCCCGCACCCGACTGGTATCCCCCCAATGATGTTATAACGTTTACCAGTGATTATTGCGAATATGAGACCCGCAACCCCCTACTTTCCAAAAACTCATATCACATCCCCCAATGTGTACTCTCCCAAAAGGGGAGGGTCTAAACCCTCCTTTTTGTAAACCCTAGTTTGGCATCAATAACATGTCTATGATTTAACTTTCTTGGCGGTAATATAGAAATAGGATGAAGGATCAAATATACTTTGAAATGTGTATTGGCCCTGGTTCAAGGATACGATGCAATGAGAAAGAAGCCGTAGTAGGTGCGATTATACCCGCTGGTGGAAATTTTAAGGTTATAACCGTCCAACATCTTCTAAAAGTTGGTGGTTGTCATATAGGCGACCCTGTCTATATTGGGAAATTTAAGGGTATAATAACCAGGATATTATATGATCTGGATCTTGCCATTGCAGATTTTAAACTACCTTCTTCCATTGTTAAACTGGTTGAGATAGGATCTCCCAGGCTTGGACCAGCCTATTCCCTGAACAAGGGGGAGAAAAACTATTGTACAATCTTATCTGTGGGGAGAACATATCATTATCTTGCATTCGCCCATAGGAGGTTGCCTTTGCCTGGTGATAGCGGGTCCCCGATCATACAGGATGGTAAGGTTGTTGGTATCTTATCTTCTGTCTTTTTTAACAGTGCAACTGCTATCGCCTCTTCACTTGAAAGATTCCTATGATCCCTGGAGTATCCTTCTAACCTCCTCCTCTGAGACATCAGACCAGTTTTTGTAGGCGTCTGCAACCGCATAAGGGTATGCCTGTCTTATATTAGGGGAATATACAAAGTCTGCCCTGTCTTCTATCCTTTTGATGGCGTCTAGGTTGGCTGTGGGTACCGCGACGATTATCTTCGCAGCCCCCGCCCTTCTAAGAGCATCCAGGGCGGTGAGCATAGTATACCCTGATGCTAGGCCGTCATCAACAACTATTATAGTCCTGTTTCTAAGTTCCAGGGGTGGTTTGTCTCCTCTGAAAATACGAACCCTCCTTTTAACCTTCTGGAGAGTTTCCCTGACGCCCTCTTCTATTTCCTCTCCAGTTAACCCGAGTGAATCTATCAATTCCTGGTTTAATTTTATGGTCCCATCGAATGCCACAGCACCATATCCCGCTTCCCTGTTCCAGGGCAATGTTACTTTACTAACAACTAGAACATCCAATGTTAGATTGAGTTTCTCTGCTATAATAGATGCTACCGGGACTCCTCCTGCTGGGATGCCCAGTACAATAGCATCAGAATCTTTATAATCCTCAAGCATCTTGGCGAGGATTTCACCGGCTTCTTCCCGGTCCCTGAAAACAAAAAACTTATCCCTAAGGTTTCTATCTTCTATTATTTTTGTCAAACTAGTCCACCACGACTATTATGTGAAAAGTTGGTGGATCATCCATTCTGGTTTAAATTCTACAAGGTCCTCGTAGCCCTGGCCCGTCCCAAGGAATATTATGGGCTTGTTTATAACATAGCCTATTGATAGGGCTGCGCCACCCTTTGCATCCGCATCCGCCTTTGTCAATATTATGGCGTCGACTCCAACACTCTCATCGAATTTTATGGCCTGTTCAACGGCATCATTACCCGTGAGCGAGTCCCCCACGAAGATGATGAAGTCGGGTTTCACGACCCTTTTTATTTTCGCCATTTCATCCATGAGGTTGACGTTTGTTTGCATCCGACCTGCAGTGTCGATTAAAACAACATCCTTTCCCTTTGCCCTGGCATGTTCAACTGCATCGAATGCTACCGCGGCCGGGTCGGCGCCCTTTTCATGTTTTATTATCTTCACCCCAAGTTTTTCCGCGTGGTGGGTTAATTGTTCTATCGCCCCCGCCCTGAATGTGTCTGAGGCCGCGATTACTGGGGTTAACCCCCTATCTAGGAAATATTTCGCCATTTTTGCTATGGTTGTTGTTTTGCCTGTTCCGTTTATGCCCACAAACATTATTATGAATGGTTCTTTTTTATTTTTCTTTTCTTGGAGGATCTTGTTAATGTCTTTACCATTAACGGTTAGTATCTCCTTTATACTATTCTTTAGGGCTTCTTGGGTGTATTCTATGATGTCGGTGCTTCTTTTGACTTTTTTGCCTACTAGTTGTTTTTTGAGTTCCTTTGTTATTTTTTCGGCCACGTCTATTGCCACGTCACTTTCAAGTAGTGACATTTCAAGGTCCCAGAGAACGTCTTCGATGTCTTTTTCAGAGATTGTCTTCTCTCGGATAAAAGAGAAGATCTTGAATCTTTCACCCTCTTCTTCTATTGTCTCGGGTTCTCTTATAGACTCCTCTATGGTCTTTTCTTCGGTTTCTTCTTCTATTGTTTTGGGTTCTTTTATAGGCTCTTCTATGGTTTTTTCTTTATCTGAGATTTTTTTCGTGATCTTGGTGATTGTTTTGTTGATTTTTTTCTTGAGGGCCTCGAACAATTATCCTTCACTTCCTCTGATTTTTTGGTATAGTTCTTCTGCTTGTGGGGATAATTTGAGTATTATCTCTGTTATCTTTTTAAGGTTTTCGGACAATTTGCCTATGGCATCTTCCAGTTCCTTTTTTTGTTCGTCTATAGTCTCCCGGGCATCCTTTAGGGTTTTTTTCATGGCTATGCCGGCTCCGATGCTCATTATAACCTCGTCTGTGTCCTTTAGCTGGGCTTTTATGAATGAACCCGCGCCTACAGGTACCAGTGTCTCGGCACCATCCTTACCCTTCACAGCCTCCAGGGTATCCTCCAGGATCTCCAATTCTGCTAGTGAACTCCTCATAGCCTCTATCTGGTTTTGGATAAGCTCCGCCTGTCCCTGATAAAAATTTAGTTGGTTTATGATCTCCTCTAGGCGTTGCTGGTCATCCGATGGCTGTTGTTCCTCCATTAAAATCATGCCTCCAATATACTTTTTAATATAGGATCCTCCACCTCCTCAGGGGGGATCTCCTCTATACTCTCTATGTGGATCTTGTTGCGGTCTATACCATGTTTGCTGCCAAATTCAGAATATATTTTCTCATGAACTTCTTCCCTTTTAGTCGCCTTTAATTCTTTGGTGAATGGTTGTAATTTTTCACCCATCATAAACTTTCCTTTAACTCGGAATATCCTCGTCCTCATAATTATAACCCCCATACTATAGAAAGCCTAACGCCTCTTCTATCCTGGCTATTTCAGGGCTTGTGGTATCTTCACTTACTATGGCACCGTTTGAATTGGCTATGGAACATGCGCCTATCATGGTCATGCCATGGTTGATTGTGCCAACATCAGCCGGCACTTTCAAAGTTTCCTCTACAAACTCCAATTCTCTCCTTGTAGCCTTTGGATGTAATAGTACGCCCTTGTTTGTGGCTACTGCAACAGACCCGACAATGTTGAAACCTGCGATGGTCCCCTGTTCAACTTCCACTTCCAATGCATCTTCTATCAATTTTATTGACTCATCAGAGAGCAGTGGACTTGCAAGGGCGCCATAATCATTTGCAAGTATCAGGTTGCCTACTGCGGTGAATTTCTCGGGTAATATGAAGACTTCAAATCCTGCCTTCTCCAAGGATTCTATCTCCCTCTCAAGGACATATGGGGAGACTATGATACCATTAGAGTTTCCAATGGACAGTATCCCATTTAGGCTGCTGCCTGCTATGGTGGCCTTGAAAACTTCCACTTCCAGTGCTTCTTCTATTATCTCTTCCATCCTCGTGGATGTATGGAATGGTATGAGTGCCTGGGTTTCTGTGACTGAAATATAAACTCCTATGTTAGAGTTTCCGTCGAGGTTTGTTCTCCTTATCATATTGGACCTTTATTCTGCTAGTTCTGCTTTAACTGTACCGTCTTCTTCTTTGATGGCTTTTATTTTAATCCTTGGGGGGATTTTTTGTATTCCCCTCTCCCATACTCTTTCATTGATTGATGAGTCTAATATTATATCCTCTGATTTCATGTGCTTTTTTAGGAATTCGCGGATGAATCTTATCGCCCTGGGTGCTCTTTTCGTCCTTGGAACATTCTTAACTCTTCTCAGTGGTATTATGTATGTTCTCTCCATTTTTATCCACCAGTTTAGACTTTTAGTTTGGTTCTTCTCCAATGCCTCATCTTGGGGTGGGTGCGTACTTTACGGTTCGTTTTCAAGAGGACCCATACCGGGACTCTTCTATTCTGCTTTTTAGCCTTTGCTAGTCTTATCTTCATGGCGACGTGTTTGTTTCTGCTCATCTGCTTATTCCCTCCTATTTCCAGCCTATTACTCTCGTCTGGTAGTGTTCTGGGAAGAATCTTAAGGATTCCCCCATCCCTCTTATCTTATCTATAAGGTATCTTATCTCTATCTCATAATCCGAATTATTATGAATATCTGATTTTTCCCTTTTTAGTATAAATAATTGGGATGCAAGCCTATTTATTGTCTTATAACCGAAACCTGTGAGATTAATATACTCAACAGAATTTCTATCCTCAAAGCTTCTTATCTCATCCCTTGTAAGCTTCGGAGTCCTATCATCCCTTCTTGTACCATCAGCTACTATATCATATTCCCCCGCGGTAGCTTCTAATGCCTGTCGATGGACAAAATTTATACCATTATTCGGGAAACCATCATCTATTATCATCTCAACAGCCTCATCCAGTATACTCCTATCCAACCTCAGGATACTATGTGGGAATCCAAGCGCCTTAGCCGATTCAAGGGCGGGGACCCATGACCTGTAAACCCCAAAATTTACAGTTACAAGTTCAACTTCCAGGTTTAATCTTTTTAATATTGTGGCCATTAATGAACTATCCTTCCCGCCACTGTAAAGTACACAAGCCTTCATAAACACGAAAAGAGGATCATCTGCGAACGATCCTTATCTCCCTCTTTTTACCGCTAACTCTCCTTAGGAGCTCCTTTAATTGTTTATCCGTGATCTTCGAACGTATCTGGCCTGCCTGGGCTAATTGTATTAATTGTAATTCGATTTGTTCAACGAACTCTGGTCTTGTAAGCCTGAGGTTGGCGAGTCTGCTCCTGGCCTCGGGGGTTAATATCTTCATGAGTAACTGTCTCTTCTGTATTTCGAACTGTCGCCGTAACTGTTCCTCCTTCTCGGCCTCTGCAGCTTGCTGCTGCGCCCTCTGTTGCATTTCCAACACTTTTCTTCGACGTATCTCTTCTAGGTCTGTCAACTCTAATAACCCCCCACACAGTTAGTATTTTTCAGTTCTTTAACCTTATCTTTGATCTTATGTGCGATTTTGTCAAGGAATGCTCTCCCCTTGGGAGTTATTATCCTCCCACCTTCAACCTTTTCTATGAAACCTGCCTCTTCTAATTGTTGGAGAGCTCTTCTTATAATAGCGCCGCTACCCCTTCTAAACTTCTCAGGCCTTGAGCCCCTATCCTTTTTACCACCATATCTTGTCCTTAACCTGTTCACACCTACCGGACCATCAATGTACACTCTCCTGAGGAGTGCGGCGGCCCGCACATACCACCAGTCCGGATTTTCTGGGCGTCTTTCCTTATGGGCGCCCGTTTTAACGAATGGGGCCCATTCTGGTGGTTTTACCTTTTTTTCTTTGCGTAACTCCTTTGCAACTTGATCTATGAGCAAATCCGCTGGTACATCATAGACTGTGGTCATCTTAAATTTCCTCCATCATCCTTTTTTCTTGAATATTATAGCAACGTTTCCTCTTAAATCTATGAGCTTGGCATTGGTTTTTATGATGATCTCGTTAATATAAGTTTCCTTCTTGGAGGCTATGCTCCTCGCGAACCTTATCCTTACCAATTCTTTATCCTTTAACTGTCTTTTAATCTCCTTTATAACCTTTTCATTGACTCCAGCCTTCCCTACCTGTAGTGTTGTTGTTGATAGGGATCTTCTCATCAGCTCCTTTTTTGAGGGTGTGACGTTCAATTTTATTTCTCCTCTTAAACTTTTTTTCCCGGATATATGGGAATCTCATAATCCTACCACATTCTAGACAATGGTAGTGTATTCTACCCCTTGACAATCTTATCCTACAATTGTAACCTGGCTTCAGGAACCTGTAACAGCTTTTACAGAACCTCCTTTTCCATTTCCTTGGGATTCTCAGATTATACTTTTTCGAGATCCTCCTTGCAAGTTCAACATAACGATGGGATCTTTCAGGATGCTTCGAGAATTCCTTATCCGCTAATTGGAAAAGGATGTCTATTCTCTCCCTCGCTATCCTTATTATCCATTGTGGCCTTCTCCCCGGCAAACTAGATCCTCTCAAATATTAGAATAGACAATCCCCTAATTTTTTCTCCTTGCAAAGGGGAATACTACAAGAAGGGTTTATTATAATATGATCTTATATTTAATCATTTAAAAACTTTCCCCCCCAAGGAACCATTCCATGAAATCCACACCACCAAAGGTGCAAGGTTTCTCACCCTCGAGGACGCTGATAATCTCATCCAACACCTCATCAGGGGATAAGCCAGTGCAATCTATTTCATGGACCCTATCATCATGTAACTGGTAAGCCTCATAGGCACATACTCCAAGAGCCTCAGCCTCAACATTCTCCTTCACCTTCCTATGATCATATCCCCTCTCTTCCAACCTTCTCAATAAAACACTCGGATGTAACCTTAAAACTATCACAAGATCGCAGATCCTACAATAATGTGACAGATGACCCTCCACAATATTAAAAGAATCCTCATCCACAACCTTCATGATCTCCCTGCAAAGGGAGGGTATATCCACAATCTTATAACCCCTAACCGGATCCTCCCCAATGAAAAGGTCCTTCTCCTCGGCTAACCTGTTAACCTCAACCAGATTCCCACCTAACTCCTCGGCAAGCTTATGGGAGATGCTCGTCTTACCCACCCCAGGAGTCCCCGTAATACATATAATAGAGTCCATCTTCATCCCAGTTTTTCCATGATGAGCTCAGCCACCCTCCTACCTGAAAGTAACATCCCCCCAAAGATCGGTCCCATCCTATGCGAACCATGAACAGCATTACTCGCCATACCAGCCACGAAAAGGTTAGGATAAACCTCACGGGTATTCTCAAGGAGGCTAGCCTCGCCCTTATCAGCCCACATCGGCTTCTCACCCATGATCCTACCAGTTTCCGTCATTAACCTCGGGCCCATCTTATCCTCCACAACCTTTACTATCTCACAATCATGGCCTGTCGCATCTATAACAGCCCTTGACCTTATAGTTAAAGGGTCAATGTGTAAACCTGCCATTTCCACTGCAGCCCAGTTTATCACCAGGCCTGTTATCCTCTCATCTCTTATCATAACATCCTCAATACTTATCAGGTTAAAGATTTTAACACCGGCCTTGCAAGCCTTTGAACATATAGTGGAGGTGGCTTCTATGGAATCAGCCACATAGTAGCCATTTTCATGTTCCCTGCAGTCCACGCCAAATTCTCCCTCGAGGATCTCTCTCCCAGCCTCCTGGACCACTATCTTATTGAACATCATACCACCACCCCACATTCCACCACCAATCGAAAGCTTCCTTTCAAATAGGCTCACTTTAAACCCGGCCTTGGACAGGTAGTAGCCGGCTGCGAGTCCTGATGGTCCTCCACCACCAATAGCCACGTCAACATCAAGGTGGTCTACTAATTCATCCATGTATTCTTCTATTATAGCCTTTGAGATCTTTATATCATCTAGTTTCAATTTCCACACCCTATCTTCTTGTTATTATTGTTATAAGATCCCCATCCTCTAGGGTATGGTCCATTCCAACCTTCTGTCCTTGGAATTTCACAGAGTTCCCCCATACCCTTGCATAGCGGAACTTCTTTATGAAGTCCCTGTGGAGTTTTCCACATACATCCCTTACCCCTGATCCCCTCCTGATTATGAGGGGCTCATCATAATCTGGTTCACCATGCTGGGGTTTCAAGTAAACCCTTATAAGGTTGAGTTTCTCAAATATCTTCTCCTTAACTTCCCTGATATTAATATTCTCCTTGGCTGATATAAAAATGGATCCTGGAACATCATCTTGGAGTCCCCTAGTGTACTCATCGTCTACAAGATCAATTTTATTAAAGACAGTCAGGGTGGGTATGTATACCCTGTTACCCTCTATAACATCTATAAACTGGTCTATCGTCGCATCATCCCTTAAGATCACACCAGCATTGTGTATCCCATATTCGTTGAGTATTGACCTTATTATCCTCTCGTTAAGGTGAGTTGCCTGTATTGTGGCCGAAACTTGGATACCCCCCCTTTTTTTCCTTCTCACTTTAATGTCTGGGGGTTTTTCATCAGGTCTTATACCAACATTCCTCAACTCCTCTAGTATAATCCTCCTTTGCTGGGGGTCTAGGACGTCTATTATCATTACTATGAGGTCCGCGTTCCTTGCAACTGATAATACATCCCTCCCCCTACCCCTACCCTTCGAAGCCCCTGGTATTATCCCTGGGATATCCAACACTTGGATCCTAGCACCTTTATATTCCATGATAGCCGGTATAACATCTAATGTGGTGAATTGGTATTCTCCAACCCTGGCCTGGGCGTTCGTTATAAGGTTAAGGAGGGTGGATTTTCCCACTGAGGGGAAACCCACAAGGACTATGGTAACATCACCCGACTTTTTAACATGGAAACCCTTACCCTTCCTCGCAGTCCTTGAAACAGCCTCCTCCCTCAACCTGGACAATTTAGCCTTCAGTTTACCTATATGATGTGCTGTGGCCTTATTGTAGGGTGTTCTCCTGATCTCCTCCTCGATTTCTCTTATTTTTTCTTCTATGTCCATGGCTATCACTAAAATTTTTATATAAAGTCCACTTATAGTATTGATATTAGGTGTTTTTTATGAAAGTGAAGGATGTTATGGTTAAAGATGTGGAAACACTTGATATTAACAGTAACCTTGAGGATGTTTTAAGGAATTTTGTTGAAAAGGGACATGGGAGCGCTGTCGTGACAAAGGATAACGTGAAGGTTGGGATAGTGACAACATGGGATGTTCTAGAGGCCATAGCCGAAGGCGACGACCTAAGTGAAGTGAAAGTATGGGAGGTTATGGAGAGGGATCTTGTCACAATATCCCCAGAGGCTAGTATCAGAGAAGCAGCGGCTAAAATGGTTACCAATGTAGTCTGGAGGCTCCTAGTAGAAGAGGAGGATGAGATTATCGGGATGGTGAGCGCCACTGACATCCTACGGGCTAAAATGGCGAAAAGATATTAAGCTCTCGTCCACACTAGAACACCAGGCTCCTGGTGGAGTAACTTGAAGGACGTCTGGTTAAAACCGCCCAAGAGGAAAAGTTTTGTGAACATAGAATCCTCAAGTTTCTTATCCATTATAACAGTCATATATGAATCTTCACTCCCAACCACAAGCAAACCAAAGGGACTATTCTCATCCACTATCTCATTCTTAACTAGTTGATTGCCCTCAATCAATATTAACCTGTGGGGTTTTATCTTCTCGGAAGTGCCATTAGCACCCATTAATACTATGGTCGCGTTAGTCTCATTAGCCATCTTCTCTATTAAAACACCCACCATCCCCGAAGGATCATTCACAGTCACAATCCTCGTCACATTACCAGCAACCTCCGGTTTCGAAGCCACCAGGGAAGTATAATAAGCATAATGTTCACCCTCCTTCTTGTCAAAATCCCAACTTCCAAAGTAACTCCACCATGCAGCCTTAGCCAGCATATCAGAACTTAATATGAGGACAAAGGGCTTCTTCTTATCAGGATGCGAATACTTTAACACATTATCAGCCTGAGCCCCCGTCAACTTATACTTGTTTATCATAACCTCCCTAGCATCATCCCTAGGAAGTCCCAAGGTCTCTGTAAGTATCTTAACAGACAATGAACTATTATGGGTGTAATTATCAAGTGTATTATATGCCATATCCCCACTCGTTGACAACATCGTAAGTATACCAAGGGACAACGACTCGTTATCAGTTAAAAGAGCCTTACCAATCCAATAAGCCCTCGGAGTATTCTGCGAACCCCCATCAAACGTCACCGGCCTGTCAGCGGCAACGGCAAAAAGGTGTCCGAAGTCCCACCAGGACATTACCACAGTATCCCTACTAGTATTATTCTTTATCCATGTTAGGGAATTCCACATCCCATCATCAGTCCCGGGGACCACCGATGAAGTCAGGGCATGAGCCCCGCTTACAGGCGCAGAGACTATAGCCAATGTGACAAGTATCATCATAGAAGTGGCCCTAAATTTTTCATTATTTATCGATAATACTATGAGTATTGCTATTATCCCCACTAATATCTTGGCTATCACAGAAACCTGGAACGGGTAAATCAGAAGTATTCCTGCTATGAATGCCACGATGGCAATGGATGTTCTGCTCTTAAGATTATCCCTAAGGTACTCTACAAAGTATCCTGTGAATATCCCAGCTGATATCCCTAATGGTATGGCGAATAATGACAAGAACCTGAAACCCTTCGTAACCGCGTATCCGGTTAATAGGAGCCATACGCATATTAATGATAGGTAGGATAGATATTCTCCCCTTTTCTCCTCAATATTAGGAATCCTCCGATACTTGATGAACTTGCTCTTTTTACCGGCCCGTTTACCCCTCTTTTTCACCTCCACTCTAGGCGCTTCTAATGATCTTATCCTCCATATGAGCGCCCCCACACCGAGTAATCCGCAGAGGAATGGTAATAGTCCGCCAACCCCCCCAAGTACTGACACCTGGTTGGGTAAGAACGGATTGCCCTCCAGGAAACTTGGCACTTGTAATTCAGAAACTGAAACATAAACATTAGGATAGGCTGTGGTCTGGGCGGTGGCTTGCAACTGAACACCCGAGAAGAGTCCGGAAATTGAACCTATGAGTGCTGGGAATCCCCTCAGGAGCCCGAGGAGGAGTCCTCCTATGATTATAAGGAGTAGGAACATTGAAAGTTCCCTTTGATTAACCAACCATTCAATCCTGCTCTTATAAGTTTCCCTCTCCACGCCCATAAGATGTCTTAGGATGAAATAGACTATTATGAAAGCTCCTATAAGTGCAACATAGAATATGTAGCCCACCCATGCCATTGAAAAGAGGAGGATCGATATGATAGCCCCTACTAGGAATGTTAATCTTCTTTTAAGAGTATCAGCGTTTATACTCTCCACAAACAACCATACGAATAATAACGGTAATATCATGTTAAACATGTCAGTGTCAAAGAAGCCAGCATAGGTGTGTGATACATATACCGGTGTAAGTCCTATTATGATCGCCGCAGCTATCCCACCATAATCATTGCTTATCCTCCTCGTGAAAAGATAAGCTGGTATTACACATAATGAGCCTATGACCGCCCCTATCCAATAGGCGACGACAGTGAGGGGATAATCACCAAAAATGTTAACAATACGATAGGCAAAACTTGTAACATATACTATAAGTGGGGGATAATCCACGGGCCTCCCAGGGGGATAATATGAGTGGAGATCCCAGTCTTCTCCATTAACCTTTGTATCGCCTAGCATGCCCTTATTTAGGTAGTTCATTGTCAGCCTATAATTATAGTAGGAGTCCATTTCACTGAAATATGGGAGACCGCTCTGATCCTTATAGAATTGTTTAGAATCCTTAGGGACCCCGCCTATATTATAGGCCTCCGCCCTGATCGCGAATGCTAATATGAACAAGACTATGATGATTATTAAAGGTTTGATCTTCTCTAGTTTCATGGTGGATCTTCACAATATTTTTTCGCTGGATATGATTATCTTACCATCTATAAATATTTTATCCTTTTCCCTTAACCTCCTCCAGTGAGGCTGTGAAACGACACTTTGGGAACCCTTTACAGCCTATAAATTCACCATATCTCCCTGAACGTTTCACGAGGTCGTTTCCACACTCCGGGCACTTCCCAACAACCTCCATTTTCCCCTTTTCACCCTTGCCACACTTTGGGTCCAGGCACGCCCTCTGCCGGGGCCTGCCATAGGATATCAGGGGGAGGCCGCATTTTTCGCATTTGCTTTTCAGTATACGAGCGCCCTTAGGTAGGGGGTATACTATCCTACATTCTGGGAAGCTTGAACAGCCCACAAAACTGCTCTTGGTCTTACCAGAATATCTTATCAGCAGGTTTCCTCCACATTCTGGACATTCACCTACTATGCGCCCCTTCTGGTAGGCCTTGTAGAGGTGTTTTCCTATTTCCTCTTTATTATTTTCTATCTCCTCTATTATTGATATGATCTCCTCTTCGGCCTTTTTGATAACCTTATCCTTTGATGTTTTCCCTTTCATTATCTTTTTGAGCTCTTCTTCGAATTGTCTTGTGAGTTCCTCACTGGTTATCTTTTCACAGTACCTTTTGAGGGTGTCTATTATATTTTCTCCAAGTGGCGTTACCCGGATCTTTTTCCCCTCAATATATTTACGATCATATAATATTGAGATTATATCCGCCCTTGTTGACTTGGTCCCAAGACCCCTCTTCTCCATCTCTTTTATGAGGGAAGCTTCATTATATCTTGCTGGCGGTTTTGTCTCATTTTCTTCTGCTATTATCTCCTTGACTGGGACTTTTTCCCCCTCTTCGAATTCTGGGAATTTTTCATCTTCTATTTTCTGGTAGGGGTATTGTTCCATCCAACCCTTCTTCGCAACCCTCTTTCTTGAAAATTTAAAAATTTCCCCGCCTATATTCAGTTTTGTATTCATTGATTCTATGAGGGCTTTTCCACCGAATGCGCTTATGAACCGGTATACTATCAGTTCATAGACTTTCCTTTCATATTTTCCCAATTTTTCAGGTAGTAGTCCTGTGGGGTGGATTGCCGGGTGCGCCTCATCCTCTTTTTCGCCCTCATATGGTTTTAGAGGCCTTTCTAACTTCGCTATTTTCTCATGGAACCGCGGATCCTCTGAGAGTCCCTTGAGGATCTTCTCATAGCCTATGGTTTTTGGAAGCTTCTGGGATGATGTCCTCGGATAGGAAATATAACCTTCAAGGTAGAGGTTTTGGGCGATGCTCTGGGTCCTCTTCGGGCTTAAACCGAACACCTTGTATGCCTCCGCTTGAAGACCCCCAAGATTGAAGGGTGCTGGGGGCATCCGAGTTATCATGTTTATTTTAACCTCTTCTACAATGGCATCCTTCCCCTTACATGTTCCCAGCACACCTTCAACTTCATTTTCCTGGAATATCCTACCCCTCTGGTTTAATGCTATTATACCATCCTCTAGGATGGCTTTTATGACCCAGTAGGGTTCTGGTTTGAATTTTCGGATGGCCTTCTCCCTATCCACTAATATAGAAAGAGCAGGGGTTTGAACTCTCCCAGCTGAAAGTTTTATGAACCTGTTAGTCGATTCTTTAACCGATCTCATTAACGAACGGGAAATATTAACTCCAAAGATGAAATCCAACACGTGCCTGGCTATCCCACTGTCCACCTGGCCATAATCGAGTTCTATAGGGTTCTCATAGGCTTTTATGATATCATTCTTTGTTAGTGTGGAGAATTTCATCCTCAAAGTCTTCTGGAGGGCCTCTTCCCCGCAGATGTGTTTGAGGACATTATAGCCTATGAGAGTCCCCTCTATGTCATAATCACAAGCATGAAAGTATTTATCAGCATTTTTAGCCAAGCTATCAATAGCATCTATATAATTCTTGATATAACGTTTCTTTTTATCAACTTCAGGTATCGGAGCCCACTCAAGGTCGAAAAATAGTTCATCACTGGGATTTTTCGGCTTTAGGGTGTAAAGGTGGCCTACCGCTGGTATGATTATGGTTCTTTTATCTTCTCCCTGATATTCCCAATAGTATGTTTTCTTATATTTCTTCTTTTTTGCCTTTGGGAATAATGCCTTAGCTATTTTTTCTGATGAGCGTGGTTTTTCACATATAATGACTTCGTCCATGATGATCACGTTCTACATCTAGGAATCCTTGACACGCACTCTCCATGGGGGTACCCCTGAAGATTCCCAGTTCGAGATCCTCCTAGCGAGTTTGGACTATACCCTCTGGGATTATACCCCCCAAAGGCTCGTTTTCCTCATCCCCAGGGGACCATTGGTAATCGGCGTTCAATTCTACTCCATGAACCTTTATCCAATAATTTTGAAAGGCTTGCTATCTTAACATTGGTCAAGTATCTGTTAATTACCGTCCCCCACTTTTAGGTTATATGAATCTTCTAGGTTTGGTTACTAAATAAACCTTGGCTTCCTCTCCAATTTTATTAGTCTCCTGGAAATTCGAGCTTTGATCCTTGCTTTCTTAACCCTGATTGTCTTTCACCATGATGCTATTTTTTCCCTTTGAGAATCTTTCGACCAAAATAGGAAAAGATAATCTTCTCTTTTTTTGTAGTTCAGGAACTACTTATTTTATGATCATGAACTTGGAATGCTTGGATACGCTAGAGATGAGCATGCTCAAAAGCTATGGTGTGTGGGTCTAAATTTACCTCCATGTCAAAGTTTCCCCTGCAACTACAAAATATATTTTAATGTTTAAATATTTTTCGACAAAATGTTAAGGTTTTGCAATCTTCCATGTTACTCTTGTAATCTTCTTTTTTTGTCGAATTTTACTCTGGCAGATGAAAGTCCCCCTACTTTCCCCCATTTCATTATACTATCTTGTATCTTTGTAGGAGTAATAGCTCGTCTTTTGTGAGCTTTTTACCATCCTTGAATAATTTGTATATTTTTTCTGCCTTTTTCTTTTCCAGCATCCTCCTTTTGTGGGTTTTGGCCGTGTCCACCCTATCCATCCTTGATCTGATCCTCTTTATTTCAATGTTCGCTTGTTTTATCTTTTTTATGATCTTTTTTGACTCTTCATGTTTCTTTGATGCTAGTTTCATGAATTTCACGAACTCTTTATGGGCTTCATCTGCCCTGGCCCTTATCCTGTCTGTTTTCTGGAATTGTTCTATCATCTTTTCATGGTATTCCTGGGCTTCTTTGGAGAGTCCGACAACATTTTCATGGTATTTTTCTGATAATTTTTTAAGTTCAAGGGCTTTCTTTTGTGTTTTTTCATCTTCTTGTATTTTTGCCAGTTCTCTTCTGAGGTCGTTTGCCCTGTTGACTAGTTCGTTTTCTTTTTTCATGTCTAGGACTTGTGTCTCTATTATCTTATCGATTTTTTTGATCTCATTCTCCAATTTTAAACGTTTTCTCCCAGTGGGTGACCATTTTAACTTGCGGATCTTCTTATTGGTTTCTTCTCTGAGTCTTTTGTTCTCTTCAACCATCTTATTTATTTCATTTCTCTTATCCCTGAATTCGAGGGCTAAATCCAGGTTTTCCTTAGCTTTCTTGTTGAGTTCGTCTCGGAGCTCTTTTTTTTCTTTAGCCTTCCTGTTGAATTCGTCCCTTTCCTCTAGTGTGGCTGAAAGTTTATCCTTGTATTCCCTTTTTTTGTCGAGGACTTCCTCGAGGCTTGCCTCATCGGCTTCTTCAAGTTCTTCTATGAAGGGTATTATCTCCTTGAGGTCCTTTTTCTCTACTATGGCATCTGCTTTTTCTTTGACTATTGGCTTGGCATTGAATGCTATGCCTAACTTGGCAGATTCTATCATGGATATGTCATTAGCACCATCACCTACAGCGACGCACTCATCAAAACTGAAACCTTCCTCTTCTAATAGTTCCTGTAGGATCTCATATTTCGTCTTTTCTACAAGGGGTCCGGTAACTTTCCCTGTTAAAAGACCATTTTTGTGGTGTAGTTTGTTACAGATTATATAATCTAGGTTCAATCTTTTACCTATTATATTCGCTACAATATCAAAGCTGCCTGTTATTGTGGCGATCTTGTAGCCTTTCTCCTTGAGCTCTTGGATGGTTTCCTCGGCGCCTTTCATCAGTGGGAGTTTATGGGCCAATTTTTTTATATCATCCACTTTGGCTCCTTTGAGTAGTTTCACCCTTTCTTCTATTGATTCTTTGAAGTCCATTTCCCCTTCCATGGCCCTTTTTGTGAGTTCCATTATCTTTTTCTCAACTCCCACTAGTTTTCCGATTTCATCTATGGCTTCCGCGTCTATTATAACATTATCAAGGTCGAAGACTACAAGTTTAATCAATAATATCACCATTAAATAAGATCCAACTCAGCGAGGCGGGCTTTTGTCCTTTCAACGCCAAGCTTAGCATCCTCAGCACTCTTAGCCCCTGTGCAGACAACTTTACCGGATCCGAAGAGTAAAAGGACAACCTTAGGATCATCCAGACGGTATACGAGTCCCGGGAACTGTTCAGGTTCGTATTCGGTGTTTTCAAGGCCAAGGGTCACGGCTTCTAGGTTGAGTGGTTTTCCCAGGTTGGCTGAGGCTACTATGTTCTGTATTTTGATCTCGAAATCCTCTGGGATTTCAGGATCCATTGTCCTCATTTTATCTACTGTTATCTTTATGGCCCTTTTGGAATCTTCGATTGATTTTGCACCGGTACATACTAGTTTACCTGAGCCGAATATTAGGGCTGCTGTCTTCGGATTCTTCAACTTATATACGAGTCCCGGGAACTGTTCTCGGTTAAAATCAACGTTTTTAAGCGCTTTTGACACTCTTGTGAGGTCTATGGATTTTCCAAGGGTTGCAGAGGCTACTATATTCTCTATTTTAATATCTATATCATTCAATTATTATACCTCCCTGTGAAGTTGAAAGTATACATTGGACTCTTATAAACGCTAAATTATATAATATTATAAGTACTAAAAATTGATTACTACCAAATCCCAATTTTTTATTATATCCTCTGATTTAAAATTTTTCAAACAAATCCATGAAAGATTATAATAATATATAAAATATCCCATAAACTAATAAAAAAATCACATGAAGGACTGGTGAACATCCTTGATAGAAGTGGAAGTAAAAGCCAAAACAGACCCCACCATAAAAGAGAAACTCGAATCCATCGGAGCCCGGAAGATCAGAACAGAAAAACAAGAAGACATATACTTCAACGCACCCCACAAAGACTTCAAAATCACAGACGAAGCCCTAAGGATAAGAAAAACGCCAACGAAAGCCCTCCTAACATACAAAGGACCTAAAATAGATGAAAAAAGCAAAACCCGACAAGAAATAGAAACAGAAATCCCAAACCCCAAGAAGATGACAAGAATACTAGAATCTCTAGGATTCAAAAAAGCACACAAAGTAGTGAAAGAAAGAGAAATATACCAACTAGACGATTTCAAAGCCACAATAGATAAAGTCAAAGGCCTTGGAACCTACATCGAAATAGAAAAAGATATAAAAGAAAATGAAGACTATGCTGAAATACTCAACAAAATCTACAAAATCTACAAAAAACTAGGAATCCAAAAAGGATTCCAAAGAAAATCATACCTCGAACTACTCCTAGAATGATACCCCACACACATAAGGATCTAGGTGATCATTTGAAATACTTCGTAAGCCCCTTCAACAAAAAAATAAAATTAAAATTCCCAGAAAAAATCACAATCTATGACACCACCCTAAGAGACGGAGAACAGACACCAGGAGTCTGCCTAGGAACAAAAGAAAAACTAGCAATAGCAAGAAAACTCGACGAACTAGGAATACACCAAATAGAAGCGGGCTTCCCAGTAGTCTCCGAAGAAGAAAGAAGATCGGTTAAAAAGATCGCGAATGAAGGCCTAAACGCCGAGATACTCGCATTATCGCGTACAAAAAAAGAAGACATAGAAACGGCCATAGACTGCGACGTAGACGGGATAATCACCTTCATAGCCACATCAGACCTACACCTCAAACACAAACTAAAACTAACAAAAGAACAAGCACTAAACATCTGCATGAAATCACTAGAATACGCCAAAGACCATGGAATATTCGTAGCATTCTCAGCCGAGGACGCCACAAGAACCGACCTAGACTTCCTGAAAAAAATCTATAAAAAAGCCGAAGACTACGGAGCCGACCGAATCCACATAGCAGACACAGTAGGCGCCATCACACCCCAGGGCATGCAATTCCTCGTAAAAGAACTCAAAAAATTCCTCAACACCGAAATAGCACTACACTGCCACAACGACTTCGGACTCGCAGTCGCGAACTCGATCACCGGCCTACTAGCCGGAGCAGATGCAATATCCACCACAGTCAACGGGATAGGTGAAAGAGCAGGGAACACACCCCTAGAAGAACTAATAATGGCCCTCCTAATCCTATATGGAATAGGCCTAGGATTCAACATAAAAGTACTCTGCGAACTATCCAAACTCGTGGAAAAATACACACACATGAAAGTCCCAGAAAACAAACCAATAGTAGGAAAAAACGTCTTCAGACACGAATCAGGAATACACGTAGACGCAGTCCTAGAAGAACCACTAACATATGAACCATTCCTACCCGAACTTATAGGACACAAAAGAAAGATAGTCCTAGGCAAACACTCAGGATGCAGAGCAGTTAAAGCAAAACTCAAAGAATACGGGATAGAAGTAACACGAGACGAACTCTGCAAAATAGTGGAAGAAGTTAAAAAAGCCCGAGAAAAAGGAAGATTCATAAATGATAAACTATTTAAAGAAATCATAAGTTCCGTAAAAGGACCAGTAGACATGTAGTGATCCCCCATGAACATAACCGAAAAAATAATAGCCAAAGCCGCGGGTAAAAAAGAAGTACAAGCCGGCGAAATCATCCAAGTCAACGTCGACCTTGCAATGACACACGACGGTACAAGCCCGCCCACAATCCAAACCTTCAAAAAAATAGCCGAAAAAACAGGACAAAAAAGAGTGTGGAACCCGAAAAAGATAGTAATAGTCTACGACCACAACATACCACCAAACAACATCGGAGCGGCTGAATTCCAAAAGATAACACGAGAATTCGCAAAAGAACAGAAAATAGAAAACATCTTCAAACACGGAGAAGGCATATGCCACCAAGTACTCCCAGAAAAAGGATTCATAAAACCTGGAACCGTCATAATAGGAGCCGACTCACACACATGCACCTACGGGGCATTCGGAGCATTCGCCACTGGAATGGGCGCCACTGACATGGCCATGATATTCGCCACCGGCAAAACATGGCTAAGAGTCCCAGAGTCGATGAAAATAGAAGTCGAGGGCAGATTCCAAGAAAATGTAACAGCCAAAGACCTCATATTACACATCATAGGAAAACTCGGAGTCGACGGGGCAACCTACAAATCCATCGAATTCACAGGAGAAACCATTAAAGGACTCAGCGTCCCGGAGAGAATGACCATCTGCAACATGACAGTAGAAATGGGGGCCAAAAACGGGATAATAGAACCCAACAAGGCCACCATAGAATACCTTAAAAAAAGACTCCCCAACGGGAAATTCAAAATCTACACACCAGATCCCAATCATGATTACCACGAAGAATTCTACTTTAACATAGACGATCTTGAACCACAAATAGCATGTCCAAACTCAGTTGACAACGTCAAAGATGCCAAAAGTGTCCTCGGGACGCATATAGATGAAGCATTCCTAGGTTCTTGCACAAATGGGAGATTCAAAGACCTTAAAATGGCGGCGGAGATACTGAAAGATGAAAAAATACACGAGGACGTGAGGATGATAATAGTCCCAGCATCCTCAGAAATCTACCTTAAAGCCCTGAAAAAAGGCCTAATAAAAATCTTCATAGACGCGGGGGCAATAGTATGCAACCCAGGCTGCGGCCCATGCCTCGGAGCCCACATGGGAGTCCTAGGCCCCGGAGAAGTTTGCATATCCACCAGTAACAGGAACTTCCAAGGGCGCATGGGAGACCCCAAATCAAAAGTCTACCTCGCAAACCCCATAATAGTAGCCCAGTCAGCCATCAAAGGCGAAATATCCATACCAGAATAATAGAAGGGGATATGGAATGGATATAGATGTTGTGGAGGAAATCAAAAGACTTGAAAGAGTAATAGGCCCTCTTTCAAACACCCAAAAGATACTACTAGCAACAGATGGTTCAGTTACAAGAATACTCGACGTCATATTCGGGAAAGTGAATATAAAAACCCTAGTACAAGAGTTTAGAGAAGCCAGCGAAGAAATCGCTGAAAAACTTGACATAGCCGCTGGAGAAAAAATAAACTACAGAATAGTCTTAATTGGTAACAAAGAACCCCTCATACACGCGATATCATACATCCCCCTCGCAAGATTAAACAACGATTTTAAAGAAGATCTGATAAGGGCAGACATACCAATCGGGAAAATACTCCGCAAACATAACATCGAATCAAGAAGAGAAGTGGAAAAAATAGACATCCAAGAACCTACAAGAGAACTCAAAAAAATATTCAACACCGACTCATTAATGTTAACACGCACATACAACATCATACACAAAGACAAAATCCTAATAAGGATAAAAGAAACATTCCCCATCACATACTTCAAAAAATAGGATTTTTGAAACCCTTGAGGTTATAAATATGGGTGTTAAACTCAAGGATATAATATACGCCTCTAAGATAAAAATCGAGGACTTGAATGGGCGCATTATAGCAATCGACGCCCCAAACACCATATACCAGTTCCTCTCCAGTATAAGGCAGAAGGATGGAACACCCCTAATGGACAGAAAAGGCAGAATAACATCACATCTCAGCGGCATACTCTACAGAACCTCAGCAATCATAGAAAAGGGCATAAAAGTAGTCTACGTATTCGATGGTAAAAGCCCACATTTAAAAATGGAAACAATCACAAAAAGGAAATCTGTAAGAGTTGAAGCCGAAAAAAAATGGAAGGAAGCCCTCAGAGAAGGAGAAATCGAAGAAGCCAGAAAATATGCTGTAAGATCCGCCAGGATATCCCCTGAGATAATATCCACTTCAAAAAAACTTCTAGACCTGATGGGAGTCCCATTCGTTGAAGCACCAGCAGAAGGCGAAGCCCAAGCATCCCACATCGTCCAGAAAGGTGACGCATGGGCGGTCGCCTCACAAGACTACGACTGCCTATTATTCGGGGCTCCACGAATCATCAGAAACCTCGCCGTCACCGGCAGAGCACACGAACTAGAACTCCTAGAATTAGAAACAATCCTGAAAAAATTAAAGATCACCAGAGAACAATTAGTCGACATGGCACTACTCATAGGCACAGACTTCAACAAGGGAATAAAAGGGATAGGACCAAAAAGCGCCCTCAAACTGATAAAAGAAAAAGGTAACATCTACAATGTACTAGAAGATCTAGGCGAAGAATTAGACGAAGAACCCGAAACTTTAAGGGAAATTTTCCTCAACCCAGAGGTTACAGACGACTACAAGCTCTCATGGAAGAGCCCCGACAAGGAGGGTATTATAGAATTCCTCTGCCACGAGCACGGATTCTCAGAAGAAAGAGTGCGAAATGCCATAAAGAAAATGCAAGTTGAAAAATCTATCCAGAAAAGTTTGACAGACTGGTTCTAACCGATTCCACCCCAAGCCTATAATAGAAGCCCCTACCAATAGAATACCTGATAAGCCTCCTATAGGATGGGTGCGCCTGGAGAGTATCCGAATCGCCTATAATCACAAGTTTTCTCCTCGCCCTTGTAAGTGAAACATTAAGACGTCTTAAATCACTGAGAAAGCCTATTCTACCCTCCTTGTTACTCCTCACCATGGATATTATTATAATCTCCTTTTCACGACCCTGATAACCATCAACAGTGTTAACCTCCACCTTAGCATGAGACGATATAAGATCCACCTGATCATCATAGGGTGTTATAATACCAATATCAGAAGGTTTAACACCCCTTCTAATAAAAAAATTAGATACTATAACCGCAAGATCAGCCTCTAACTGATTCTGGAGCGAAGGCGACCCCTTAACCCTCCTCTCAAACTTGCCCTCCATATCAGCGGTGTCAATGAAAAGCAGAGGCTTCCCAGGGTCTAGAAGTTCCCTTCCAAGCTCCCACCCACAACTAGTATCATCTACAAGATCCTCTATAGTGAAATCCTCTAGGCCAGGCGCTGCCTTTATTCTATTATCATAAAACTCCATGTTAGGGAATTCCATCAACTGAGGGTTCATACGATACTGAACATCCAACATGTACGCCTTGTACGGGTACAATCTTATCAATTCTTCAAATAGCGTCTTCTCCAATTCAACAGCATCCTGATTCAAAATAGTTGGAGGCAACTGTTTATGATCACCCGCCAAGACGAATCTTCCACCACGCGAAAGGGGGATGAGAATACTCGGTATAGTGGCCTGGGAAGCCTCATCCACCACTATAAGATCGAAACTGACACCATCAAGGTATTCAAGGGCTGCTGATGAATTAGTTGAAAGTATAACAGGGGTCTCCTCTAGTATATCTGCCACTATATTATTTTCTATATCCTCCATCATCTGGTATAATCTATCTATCCTCCTGTTGGCTTTTATCCATTTTGCCATTGAAATCATGACATTTGGTGATATTCCCCTGCTACCCCTCCTTTTCATAGCATTTGCCAGTATCTGACGGTCGCTTAAACCCCTCCTAAGGGCTGGTGTGGGCTTATGATATTTCTCCCTTTCCCCTATCACCTCTTGGACTTTTTCCTCCAGTTCAGAGATCTTCTCATAATCTGGATGATTCTCCACCTTATAGGCTAGGCTTTTTTCTATGTTTTCCCTTGAAACCCTCTGTGGATGTCCAAGTCTCACACATTCAACTTTCCCATCCAATCCCTCTAGGATATTGTCCACGGCCATGTTACTCTCCGCTGTTACGAGCAATTTCCCACCTCTTTTAACCTCCTGGAGTATGAGTTCGATGAGTGTTCTTGTCTTACCCGTGCCAAAGGGGCCGTGGATCAGGAAAAAATCCTTAGAGGCTAATGCCCTTGATATCGCCTCCCTCTGGGAGTTGTTAAGATTCTCATCTTCTAATTCGAATTCCACCCTCCTAACCTTTGTGGGCTTCCTCTTCCCTAGGAGGAACTCTAATACATTATAAGTGTTCCTGTTAAGTTTTTTCAGATTATCCTCCATCCGTTGGAATGTGATGTCATTAGCATATAAGTCGATTCTAACATTTTTCAAAGCCCACCTTGGCACCCTTTCCAGGGCCACGATTATGAATCTGCCACCCTTCTGGGCCACGGTACCTGTAAGGTCGCTTCTAAGCGGGTTACCCCTACTTATAAGTACAAGATCCCCGACGCTTATCTCGGTTTCGATGGGTTTTTTCCTACCATACTTGACCAGGGTGAATCCAAGTTCCCTGCCAAGGACCTTCCCATCAAGGTTGTTAATAGCCCTACCTATCTTTTCACGCTTTGAAGCCGATAAACGCCTTATCTCCGAGATCATGGCCTCGATCTCGGCTTTTCTCTCCATTTCCACAAGTTCTAATAATCTTTTCACATATTCTTTGACTTTGATCTGCAAACCCCCCACACGCACTTAGAATGGTGGATAATCTCCGAAAAATTCTATAGCATATCTTCTTGCAGTTTCAACCTGTTCAGGGTATCTTTTTGCAAGTTTTTCCTCCAACTCTGGACGGTCTTTTATCGAAGCTATGACCTTTAAAATATTGGTATAGGTTTCAAGGGCTTCAGTGTCTATTTTATCGTGGATGCATGGCATTTCAAGGGTGATGCAAACATCAGCCCGTTTAAAAAAGCTAGTCCTTATATGAGGGGATACCGAGCCTATTAGAACACCATTTTCCAATTCAATAAGGGGCGGTACCCCCATCTTCCTTTTACGATCCGGGTCTATAAGTCCCCTATAATCCTTGTAACAGTGTGCTTCAACATAAATGGATGGCCTATAATATTCTATTAATGAGATTATCTCCCTTCCCTGTCTTGTATTATAATATGACCTTTCCAATGTGCTGAGGTAAAATGTCGGATCGCAATTATAGATTATAAGTTTACCATCCTTCACATCCTCAAAACTCAATAGCCTGAGGGCTTTTATTGTTGTAAGACCCTCCCTTCCATGCAAGCCCCCTACAAATAATCTTCTCGGCTCATCCCCCTTTTCTATCAGCCTGAAGAAACTCATGTCCCTTCCTGCCAATTACTCAAATATTCCACTTGTCTAGGTGTTAATTCATCTATCTCTATATTCATAGATTCTAGTTTCAACCTTGCAACCTTCAAATCGATCTCATCAGGGGATTTATAAACCCCAGGTTCATAATCCACGCTTAGAAGATGTTGCGCAGAAAGTGCCTGGAGTGAAAAACTCATATCCATTATCTCCGCAGGGTGTCCCTGTCCCCTAGTAGATGCCAGGTTAACTAATCTACCCTCAGCAAGGAGATACAACCTTCTACCATCCTCCAATATGAACTCTTCAATATCCTCTCTAATAATCCTATTATTAACCGAGAGGCTCAGAAGATCATCACGGTTTATCTCCACATTAAAATGGCCGGCATTAGCCATTATACAACCATCCTTCATCTTCTTAAAATCCTCCAGGGAGACAACATCAATATTCCCAGTGGCTGTTATAAGTATATCAGCATGTCTAACAGCCTCATTAACCTTCATAACCCTGAAACCATCCATCCTAGCCTCAAGGGCCCTTATAGGATCCACCTCAGTTATGATAACGTTAGCCCCGAGACCATCAGCTCTCATAGCGATGCCACGACCACACCACCCATAACCACAAATGACAACAGTCTTACCAGCTATTAACATGTTGGTTGCGCCCATTATAGAATCAAGTGTCGACTGGCCAGTACCATACCTATTATCGAAAAGATACTTTGTATAAGCGTCATTAACAGCCATAACAGGGAATCGTAGCGCACCATCCTCTGCCATGGCCCTGAGACGGTGTATGCCAGTAGTGGTCTCTTCACACGCCCCCCTTATCTTATCCAATATTTCAGGCCTTTCTCTATGGGCGAGGAATATCATATCAGCTCCATCATCTATTAGGATGTCTGGTTCATGGTCGAGTACGCGATGAATATTCTCATAATATTCCTGTGTTGTTTCACCACGCCAACCATAAATGTTGAGGCCGAGGGATGCTCCTGCCGCCGCAGCATCGTCTTGGGTTGAAAGTGGATTGCAGCCTGTCATCGCGACTTCAGCCCCTCCAGCCATTAAAGTTAATCCAAGGTTGATGGTTTTTGGCTCCAAGTGCAAACATGAGGCTATTGTAATCCCCTTGAATGGTTTTTTTTCTTCGAATTCTCTTTTTATATGTTCAAGGACTGGCATGTGCCTTTGAACCCATTCTATTTTCTCCTCCCCCTGGGGGGCTAATGAAATGTCCCTTACATTATATGGCATAGGAATCCCTTCTCTTACAAAAAAAGGTAATTTTTTTAGAGGTATTGGACTTGCTCCTCCATCATGGTTGACTTCGGTTTTATTTTTTTCATGGCCTCTTTAAAGTTTTTCATTGGAACTTCCTTTGCGTTCATGTCTTGTCTGAGTGTTAGCATGGCCGCTTCTCTGCAGATTGCTTCGATGTCAGCGCCAACATAACCTTCTGTCATCTCAGCCAGCTTCTCTAGGTCGACATCGTCTGCCAGTGGCATTTTCCTTGTGTGGACTTTGAATATTGCGAGTCTGGCTTCCTTGTCCGGATCTTCAACCTTCACGTGCCTGTCGAATCTTCCAGGTCTTAGCAGGGCAGGGTCTAGGATGTCTGGCCTGTTTGTCGCCGCTATTACAACCACGTCTTGTAGTTCTTCTAGGCCGTCTATTTCTGTTAATAGTTGGTTGACAACTCTCTGGGTTACTCCTGAGTCGGCTTCTGAGCCTGTTCTCCTGGATGCTATTGAGTCTATTTCATCGAAGAATATTATTGTCGGTGCTGTCTGCCTGGCCTTCCTGAATACTTCTCTCACGCCCTTTTCTGATTCGCCAACCCATTTTGAGAGCAGTTCAGGTCCTTTGACTGCTATGAAGTTGGCTTCGCTTTCGTTTGCCACCGCCTT
This sequence comes from Methanothermobacter tenebrarum, assembly GCF_023167465.1. NCBI lineage: Archaea > Methanobacteriati > Methanobacteriota > Methanobacteria > Methanobacteriales > Methanobacteriaceae > Methanothermobacter > Methanothermobacter tenebrarum. The sequence continues at coordinate 1,263,906 of NZ_AP025698.1, forward strand.
TGCTAGGAGTGTTTTACCTGTTCCTGGTGATCCGTATAATAGTATGCCCTTTGGTGGTTTTATGCCGAATTCTTTGAATTTTTCAGGATATTTAAGGGGCCATTCTACTGCTTCTCTGAGTTCCTGTTTTGCTTTTTCAAGTCCTCCAATGTCATCGTATGTTATGTTAGGTACTTGTACTAGTACTTCTCTGAGTGCTGATGGTTGTATGTCCTTTAGGGCGTTTTTGAAGTCCTCCTTGGTTACTATCATCTTTTTGAGGACTTCCTTTGGTATTTCCTCGTCGGCTTTTATTTCGGGTAGTATTCTTCTGAGCACTCTCATTGCAGCTTCTTTACAGAGTGATTCTAGGTCTGCGCCCACGAAACCGTGTGTTATCTCCGCCAATTCGTCTAGGTCGACGTCGTCTGCCAGTGGCATGCCCCTTGTGTGTATTTCTAGTATTTCTTTTCTTTCGTCTTTGTCTGGCACGCCTAATTCTATTTCTCTGTCAAATCTTCCAGGTCTTCTGAGGGCGGGGTCTAGTGCGTCTGGCCTGTTTGTGGCTCCGATGACCATGACCTGGCCCCTTGTTTTAAGACCATCTAGTAGTGTTAGGAGTTGTGCGACTATCCTCCTTTCAACTTCTCCTGTTACTTCCTCCCTTTTTGGTGCTATTGCGTCTATTTCGTCGATGAATATGATTGATGGGGCGTTTTCTTCTGCTTCTTCGAATATTTCTCTGAGTCTTTCTTCTGATCCTCCGACGTATTTGCTCATGATCTCGGGGCCGTTTATTGCTATGAAGTGTGCGTCGCTTTCGTTTGCAACCGCCTTTGCAAGGAGTGTTTTACCTGTTCCTGGCGGCCCGTACATTAGTATGCCCTTTGGTGGTGTTATTCCCAGTCTTTCGAAGAGTTCTGGCCTTTTTAGTGGGATTTCTATCATTTCCCTTACTTTTTTGACTTCTTCTTTCAGGCCTCCGATGTCTTCGTAGGTTACGTCTACGAGGTTTGTGACTCCTTCGAGTTTGCTTACGTCTACTGGTTGTGGTTGTATTTCGACGTCTGTCATGTCTGTGACTTTAACGACTCCGGAGGGTTTTGTTGATACTACTGCTAGTTTTATTTCTCCTAGTGGTGATATGTCCATGAAGTCTCGGAGTAGTTCGTCGAATAGGCTGCCTGTGGATATTTGTTGTCTTATCCCTGATACTATTATGTCTCCTTTTACGAGTACTCTGTTGAGGAATGCTGATTTTATATCTCCTCTTATTATGATTTGTTGTTCTACTGGTGCTAGCACGACTTTTTCGGCTTCTTTTACTTCTGCTCTTCTTACTGTTACTTCTTCTCCTATGGATGCTCGTGCGTTTTTACGTAGGTATCCGTCTATTCTTATGATTCCTAGGCCTATGTCTGATTGTGATGATGCAGCTGTGGCTGCTGTGAGCTTTTTTCCTTCTATTTCGATGATGTCACCGTCTTTGATGCCTAGTTCTTCCATTGCTTGGGGGTCGAGTCGGGCTATTCCCCTGCCGACATCTGCTTGTGATAATGCTTCGGCTACTTTGAGTTTTATTTCTTTTTTCTCCATTTTAGTCCACCTTATTTTATCTTATTATTTTTTTGTTATTTATTAAAATAGGGTTATCCTAATATTTTAGTAAACTTTTGTAACTATAATACAAATGTAGTTTATATTATATAAAGTTTTCGGTAACTTTATATATGAGGAGGTGGGGTGGTTATTATCTTATAATCGCGCCAAAACCCTCAAGCAAACCCCTAACCTTCTCATAAACCCCAGGATCAATAACCTCAAACCTAAAAGTTACACTCACCATCCCCGAGGGTATCTGATCACCCCTATAAATATCAATTACATGAGCCTTCACAACACCATCCAAACCCTCAATAACCTCCCGTATAATCTCAGGATCACAACCTTCAGGGAACATAGCTGAAATATCATAAGTACGCCTAGGAAGATTCTCCACCTTCCAGTCCCAGAGCTTCTCCCTCCCCAAAACCCGAATATTCGACACCTTCAACTTTACACGCCTTTTACCAACCCTCAAAACGGCAAAATCGGGATCAACAGACTCCAAAACCCCAACATGAACATTACCAGAATAGATATGTTTAAGACCAACTTCTTTACCAATAGAATCCTTCAAAACATCCAATTCCCTATTCAAAGCAAAAATAGCCTTATCAGACCTTCCAAGGGAAGCTTCAACATCATCAAGGCTCTTAGCGGCGAAACTCATCCACCTAACAAAACTATCCCTATCCTCACGCCTTAAAAGATCCTCTAAACGTTCAACAGCCCCCATAAACTCCCCCCGCACCCTCTCACCATACCTATTATAAACTTGTATAGAATAAGCCAAATAAGGATTCTGCGAAACTATCCGGGCAATAGTATCAAGCATAAGATTATAAATAGGACTCGCAAACCGCCTAGACTCCCCCACATCAACACCCAAACCCCTAATAGTCAACGCAATACTAATATAAGCAAAATGCGTAAGCACCTGCACAACACTCATCATCCTATCATGCTTCTCAGGGGAAGTGACCAAAACCCTGGCACCACGCTCCCTTAAAAAACTAACAGCCCTATCAACCCACTCAGACCTCCTCAAGGGGGTTAAAACCACAACCTGACCAGCAAGTGAACGTATCCTAGGACCAAACATAGGATGAGTAGGGAGAACATCAACACCCTCAGGGACAAGCTCTTCCATCAAACGGGCAGGCTCCTCCTTCACAGAAGTCACATCAACAAGCAAAGAACCCCGACGCATAACAGGAGCAACCTCCCTGATAACATCAAAAGTATTCTCAATAGGCACAGATATTATAACAATATCAGAATCCCTCGCAACCCTAACATTATCATGACAATACTCCACACCAAGCTCCCTACTAGCATTCTCCCCAGTAACCCTATCCCTACCAGTTATAACCACCCTAAAACCCTCACCCTTAAGAAAGCTAGCTATCCACTTCCCAAGGCCCCGTGTACCGCCAATAACCGCAATCTTCATACTATCCTACCTGTTCAGTTTTACCCCCACAGGATACCTTAACAGCCAAAAAACCACCCAAACCGCCAAGACAAACTGCCAAGAAACACGTTAAGAGGAAACCAGCAACAAAACTGAACATGTCAACCCCAAGCATACTACTTATCCAATATGGCATCTCAGGCCCCATTATCATATTATAGATGAACAATATAATCGCGAGGATTAAAGTTGCTATCGCACCCACACTAGAACTCCTATCCTCCTCCCTCGTCAGATAAGTGGCGAGGAAACCTACAAAGACGAATATAAAAACTCCACCAAAGAATAGGAACATGACAATCCCAAATATTATACCGATAAAAGTTGCCGTTCCAGCCTCATAATCTCCCATTTAGCTATCCTCCCTAACTCTTATATCATCCAAGCATAACCTAGTATTAGTGTAAGTCCACTATATTATTAGATTTTTCTATTGGGTGTGAAAATGAAGATAATCCAAGAAGACAAAAAAAAGGGGATCATAGAATTAATCCCCGAAACCCTCGATGATCTCTGGCACTTATCTCATATAATAGAAGAAGGCGACCTCGTATCCTCAAAGACCACGCGCAGAATACAGGATACCAGTGGCAAGAGGATAAGAAGTGACAGGGGCGTGAAAAAAACATTCTATCTAGGAATCCGTGTAGAATCTGTGAAATTTCACAGATACACCGGCAAACTAAGGGCAACAGGAACCATAGAAAAAGGCCCAGAGGATCTAGTACCATTAGGCTCACACCACACAATAGAGATCAAATTAAACACACCACTACGTATAAAAAAAGAAACCTGGTCCAAGTGGGCTCTGAGAAGATTAAAAGACGCTATAAGGTCGTCGAAAAGATTATATGCTATAATATTGGCCCTAGAGGATGACACGGCAGATATAGGGCTCATAAGACAATACGGGATAGAATACTACGGTCCCATCATAGGGGACATCCCAGGCAAAAGAATACAACAAAAAAACCGGAGAAAAAAAATCATCCAATTCTATGAAAAAATAATAGAAGCCATAAAAAACCTGAAGGGATTAGAACTAATCGTCATCGCAGGACCAGGATTCACAAAAACAGACTTCCACTCCTACCTAAAAGAAAAACATCCAAAATTGGCTAAAATCTCTATAATAGAAAGCACCGGAACCGGAGGCCGTGTAGGGATACAAGAAGTCCTAAAAAAGGGTACAATCGAACGCGCGGCCACAGAAAACAGAATAGCAAAAGAAATCAGAAACGTCAACGAAATACTGGAAGAAATAGCAAAATCATCAGATCTGATAGCCTACGGTGAAAAAGAAGTTAAAGAAGCAGCCAACATGGGCGCAATAAAAAAATTATTAATATTAGACAAACTCGTAAGCGAAAAAGAAACATTACTAGACCTAGTCGAAAACATGGGCGGCGAAATAATACTAATAAGCAGCGAACACGAAGGCGGCAAACAACTAGAAGCACTCGGTGGAATAGCAGCCCTTCTAAGATTCAAAATACACTAAAAAAGCCCAGGGATGGGTAAAAACATGGGGATAACAATCAAAAACTGCAGAGGATGCAACACCTGCAACCTAGTACTATGCCCCGCGAGAAACGTGAAAAAGGCAGCCGAGAAAGGCGAATGCTTCGAATGCGGAGCATGCACACTAGCATGCCCATACGAGGCCATAAAATTGGACAAGACCAAAAAAGAGGAGGTAAGGGTCACAGTAGATGATAAACCCGTGAAGGCAGCGGGGCTCGTGAAAGACGCCCTCAAAGCCGCTGGAATAGACACAGGAAAATCACCAGAAAACACCATATTCATGCCATGCGAATGTGGAGGCTGCTGGACCTGCGCAGTCAAAATAAACAACAAAATAGCACTATCATGCATAACACCCCTATCAGAGGGCATGGAAATAGAAACAAAGATCAAAGCTCCCCTAAGAGTCGTGAGCGGATTCGGCGCCCACATGGTAGGTGGAGTTGGAACACCATACTATCTAAAAAACAGCATAACCCCCATAGAAGTTGTCGGATTCACACACGGATGCAACCTAAGATGTCCACAATGCCAAAACCATCGCATCGCATTCACAGCAAAAGCCCCCATACTAGAACCCAAAGAAACAGCCGAAATATTACTAGGCCTCGAATCAATATACATGACAGGCACAGTAACACTCTCAGGTGGAGAATGCACACTAAACAAAGAATGGCTACTTGAAACAATACAAAGAATAAAAAGAGAAAGAAAAGTTAACATACACATTGACACAAACGGGACAATCCTAAACCCAGCCTACATAGACCAGCTAGTAAAAAAAGGAATGACACAAATAGGCATAGACCTCAAAGCCCTCAAAACCAGAACATTCCAACACATAACAGGCATAAAAGACGAAAAAATCGCAAAAGAATACCTGGAAAATTCATGGAACGCCACAGAATACACCATCAACAACTACGAAGAAAAAGTATACCTAGGAATAGGCATACCATACAATAAAAAACTAATAACCATCAAGGAAATCAAAAAAATGGGACAAAAAATCCGCAAAATCAACCCAGAAATCCAAGTCTGCATACTAGACTACAGGCCAGAATTCAGAAGACAAAATATCAAAAGACCAACATTCAATGAAATGATCCAAATAAAAAAACTACTAAACAATGAAGGCCTCAAGATAGTCATCGTTCAAACCATACACGGCCATATCGGACCATAAAATTTGATGATGTGGGGGCCATGATAAAGATTATCATCGCAACAATCACAACACTACTCCTAACCCCAACAATAAAATATCTAATAGAAAAATATGCCAAATCCACCAACCTCTACACCAAAATCAGAGGGGGCACGCCACGCGGAACCGGCCTAGCACCATTCATCATCCTCATACTATTCCTACCAGCCCCCTACAACCTCCTAGTGGGGATAATGGGGATCCTAGCGTTCATAGACGATATCCTAGGGAGAAAGAGGATAAAAAACTCAAAGATTGAATGGGGACAATTAGCAAGAGGTCTCGGGATAATAACCATCTCCATCCTAGGATATCCCATCATGGGCCCCTCCAGCATCATTGTAGCCTTCATGATACAACCCCTGAACATTGCAGACATGCAACCAGGAGCCGCATGCACCACCATAATAACAACCTCACTTCTAGTCACCATCTTATCCCTGCTCAAAAACCAACCCACATACCTCCCCATTCTAATATTAGCTACTTGCCTAGCATATTCACCCCTAGACTACAAAGGGAAAATGATGATGGGAGAAATAGGCAACCACAGTTACGCCATAGCCCTTGGCATAAGCTTCCACCTCCTCGGAGGATTCACAACCGTTCTAGCATTCTTCTTACTCACAACACTCATAATAGCCCTGATAAGAAGAAAAAACTTGAAAAACTACATCCAAGAAAACCTTAAAATCGAAAACCCAACCCTGGGCGACTGCTTTATGGATGTTATAAGTGGTGGAGGACTCGGAGACCTGCTAAGACGGCTAATACTAAAAGATAAAAAATTCAAGATCAAAAATAGGATGCTGAAAATCCTAGGATTCAGAAGACTATTACACAATCCACACATACAATAGTCTCCTAAACTACCCCCAGTTGCAGGTGTTCCAATGACAAAGCCTTACCAGTACACCACGTAGATGTGGGGGTTTCCCATGACCCGGAACGTGTCCCCAACCCCGTGCCAAATATCCTGTTAGCTATATAATCCTTGTATAGATCATAGGATAATCCCCTCTGTTTGTGTCTGTTGGGTTCACCTTCTTCACCATCCTATTAGCTTTTATAGGATAATATGTGGAAGAACCGGGTCCTGGAGGCGTTGTGGATTTTTCCTGGCGAGACAAGGATCCCCCCAACCATGTTCTAAAATTTAAACTTTTCGAGCTTTCATCAGGGGGCTTCCCCGCCGATAATAATTAAAAAATTGCTTTTTTCCGAAGAATACACCAAACCTCCAGCACTAGATCATCCCCCCAATTCAGTCTCATCTAGTTTTCCCTGGATAAAATCTCATAAACACCAAACAAGAAAATAATTATAACAAGGGATGAATAATCATCCCCACCAACAATTACACTGAAATATCCAAACTTTTTACAAAAGAATTGGGACAAATTATACCCCCCAGGACCCTATAGCATACCCCTATAGGAAGCGTCCAAAAGGTTTTACAGAAAATTTGGAGCCCCCCAGGGTGGGACTTTGAGGTGAAAAGATGAAAGCATTGTTCATGATCACAGGCCGTGGTATGGGTGGTGACGCTGTAATGGGACTTAATATAGCGCAGACCCTTTCCAATAGAGGCTTTAAATGCGAATTTGCACTAGATCACACAGCCCTCGGTATACTCTTCAAAAAGAGAAATATAAAATGGTACAAGACGCTGATACCCCAAGCCGGAGGCCATGCCGCCACAAAATCCAGCCTATTTAAAGCTGCCTTAAAAGCCCTAAAGGCTACATGGGAAGGCTACAAGTTGATAAAGGAGGTTAAACCGGATATAGTGGTTGGTGTTATAGGTGGCGGGGCTGTGATCGGCTGTTTATCGGCTAAACTAGCCAGAGTACCCGCCGTGGGCATATCAAACACTCCAACCGATGCAAAAATATGCAGAATCCTCAACCCAACCATAATGTTACCAGAATCTAGCCTTTTTGGGATAAAAGGTAAAAATCTTCACAGTTCATACTCACCAATAGACCCCAAAATTACAATGGGCAACCCTCAAAACGCCCTTAAAAAAATGCCATCATCCTACAAAGAAGATCTTCCAACAATACTATTTTCCTCCGGCTCATCACTCTTTGAACTAATGGCAAAAGCCGCGAAAAAGATAAGTGAAACAGATATAAAAGCGAATATTCTTGTAATAGGCCACCCACTAAAGGGAGAATATGAAAAATACCTAAAAAGTCCCAAGATCATAAACCTAGGATATATAGATTGGATTCCAGACCTCTACACCCTCACCGACATTGCAGTGCTATCTGATGATGGTCTCATGATACACGAAGCCATAGCATGCAAACTTCCAATAATCGCATTAAAGGGTGTTAAATATGGGAGATATCATAATATGGCGTCCGTGTTCCCCGGGGCCGTTATTGAAAGCGACTTGAACAATCTCGAAGACGCCCTGAAAAGGGCGCTTAAAATGAAGGATGAAATGAGAAAAAAAGCATCATCCTATGGTGAGAAGGTTATAAAAGCTGGTGACAGGATCGCCGATATAATCATGAAAACCGCGATGAAGAAAATTTAATATTTTGCGAAAAAACGCATTAACTTATAGATAACATCAGTTGAGGGGTGAGTTTCTACAAATTTTTCGAAATCATAGGTTTTAACGCCCAACTTTAAAAGGAGTGAAAGGTAAGCCACAACATTACGACTTGAAGGGGCTATTGAATAAACCTTCTCTATAGTCCCTGTTTCAAGGTCTACCCGGACTTTACCAAGGCCCGTATTATCATCTAGGACCTTCCAGAACGAACCAGGACCTGCAGCCCCTGGCATTTTCCCCTCAACAGACTTTTCTCCCCTAGCTTTTCCCATTTCAATATAACTTACATCATAGCCTAGTGATATCGCATGTGGAATATAAGTATAGTCCACCCTTTTTTCTATCCCCGCAGCGTTTAATCCTGCTATGGAACCTTCCATACGCGCGACTGGTGTGGTCCCAATCCCCCCAATAACATCACCTGCAGCATAAATGTTCCGGCAGGTTGTCTGCATCCTATCATCGACTATGATATTTCCTCTTCTGCCCTTTTTGACAATATCTATTATCTCCGAATTGGGGATCATGCCCGTAGCCAGGAACGGGAGCCCCTCTAGGTGACCTTTGTCTGTTTCAACAGCCCCTCCTTTTATACTTTTTATCCTAGTGTTTGTATGGATTTCAACATCCCTTAATAGTATTCTAGTTATGTAATCCCTTATTTCCCCATCTATATCCTTCAGGAATTCTCCCCTGCATATGATATGGACCCTAGATCCTAGTATTGAGAATATGTTGGCCACTTCAGCCGCTATCATCCCGCTGCCGATTATAATCAAACTCTCTGGGGTCTCTTCTAGGTTCAGGATGTCCTGGTAGTTTATAGCGTTTTCACTCCCCTTGATTGGTGGTGTGTATGGTCTTGCGCCTGTTGCTATTATCAGATTATCATAGTCGAGTTTTTCACCCTCTACTTCCACATGTTTATTGTCAGGGACCTTCGCCTCCCCATATATCACCTCTATACCCGCATCTTTGGTTTCCTTTTCTGTTATCCTTCTTATCCTTGCGATTGTCCTTTTGACACCCTCTGCTATCTTCTCGTATTCTATCTTGTAATCCAATTCTAGGATGTGGTGTTCATTGAGGGTTTTAGCATCAGATAAAAAGTTTGTTATGTCTCTTAGTCCGCATATGACCATGCAGCCTTGGTTTAGGCATGTTCCGCCTAGATGATTCCTTTCTATGATTGTAACATCCTCTTCCAATGATGCTAATTCTAGGGCGGCTGCTCTCCCAGCCGGACCTCCACCTATAATGATATTCATGGGGTGTGCCCTCCACTGGTATTGTTTAATAACTTTTATAAGTAAGCTGTTTCAAGTATCATTATAGTGTTATCTGTATATATATGGAGAGGGATTAGGAATGTGTATAGCAGCGCCTGCTCAGATAATAGAGATTGACGAGGAAGAGAATAGTGCAGTGGTTGATTTTGGTGGTGTGAGGCAGAAGGTTAAGCTTGATCTTGTGGAGGATGTTAGAGAGGGTAGATATGTCCTTGTACATTCAGGTTATGCCATCGAGGTTCTGTCTGATCAGGCTGCGAGGGAGTCTCTGGAAGCATGGGATGAACTGTTGAAGGTTCTTGAAGAGGAGGACCTGGATTAGTATATTGAGACTCTCTTCACTCCTTCTATTTCTAGGAATTTTTTAAGGAGATCGCCTGGGATAGGTTTTTCTGTTATAATTGTCAGTTTTGGGTTTTCTTCAAGTTCTGGGTCGCTTGCATGTGCTTGTCTTATACTTATGCCCTTGGAGGCTATTAGGGTTGCTGCTTTTGCTAATATTCCCGGGCTGTTGGCGTTTGCTTCTATTTCAACAACTCCAAATTCGAGGTTTTTTGCCGTTTCTTTGAGCAGGGCTCCTGCCGGTATTATGTTTTTGAAGATTTCCTTTAGGTCGTTATCTTGGAGTATGACTTGTGTGGTTGCTCTTATTGTTCTTCTGTCAACGTTAACGGCTCTTGCAAGGGCCATGTCACTTATTTCCACGTCTCCACAGTATATTTTCCCGTTGGTGTTTACTCGGAATCCGAGTTCTACGATTTTTTTGGCCACGTTTATTCTTGCAGGGTATTTTTGGAATTTGTGTTTTATTTTCTCCCACATCAAAACCACCAATGTACATTATTATACAAGTAAGATTTAAATAGTACTTTAAAGTATAAGTATTTTGTGCATAGACAACAAGGAGCAATAACCATGCAAGGAAGTGAATACTTTTGGAAAAACCCCTAAGGCATTCAAACTCGACCTAAAAGACCCATTCAAATTATTCAAACAATTATACCACAACAATGATTCTGTTTTTCTCCTGGAATCAATGGAAAGCGACACAGGACTCTCAAGGTATTCTTTCATAGGCTTCGACCCCATATTAACCATCAGGGCAAAATCAAACATCCTCGAAATAGAAACAAAAGACACAAAAGAAAAAATACACACCAAAAACCCATTTAACATCATAAAAAATTTCCTGAAAAAAGAAAACAAATCCAAAGGCTTCGCAGGCGGACTAGTAGGATACATCTCATACGAATCTGCAAGATTCTTCGACAAAATCCCAATAAAACCCCCAGACTTCCCAGACTTCGAATTCGGCCTATTTCTCGATGGAATAAAATTCAACCACCTCACAGGCAAATGCACCTACATAACACTCACAGAAAACCGACTAGATCACATAAAAGAAGCCTCAAAGGACAACCCCCAAGACCATGAAAAACTCTCCTTCAAATACAAAGGAAGAATCTTTTCCAAAGACCAATACGAGGGAATGGTCCTAGAAACAAAAGAGAGGATAAACAAAGGAGAAATATTCCAAGCAGTAATATCAAACGCCCACAAATACAAGATAAAAGGCAACAAACTCCACTTCTACGAAGCCCTGCGAAAAGTTAACCCCTCACCATACATGTACCACCTCAAACTAGGTGAAAGGGAAATCATAGGCTCCAGCCCAGAAATGCTCGTAAGAGTCGAAAAAAGGAACGTTGAAACATTTCCCATCGCAGGAACGCGCCCAAGAGGATCCAATGAAAAAGAAGACAAGAAAATCGCAGCCGAACTCTTATCAGACGAAAAAGAACTAGCAGAACACCTAATGCTAGTAGACCTTGCAAGAAACGACATAGGAAGAATCAGCAAATATGGTTCAGTCAAAGTCAAAGAATACATGAGCATAAAAAAATTCTCACACGTACAACACATCCTCTCCCATGTAAAAGGAGAGCTCAGAGAGGATAAAACAGCAATCGACGCACTATCATCATTATTCCCCGCGGGGACGGTTACAGGAGCCCCCAAAATACGTGCAATGGAGATAATAGATGAAATAGAAGGCATACCAAGAGGCGCATACGCAGGAGCCCTAGGATACCTCTCATTAAACGGAAATGCCGACTTTGCAATAACAATAAGATCCCTCATAACCCAAGGAACCCAAGGCAAAATACAAGCCGGCGCAGGCATAGTATACGACTCAATACCAGAAAAAGAATTCCTAGAATGCGAAAACAAGGCAAAAGCACTCCTATATTCACTCAAAATAGCGGGTGAAAAAAGATGATACTCCTAATCGACAACTATGACTCCTTCACATACAACCTCCACCAACTCATCGGAGAAATCATGAAAGAAAAAAACATGAACCAAACCCTCAAAGTACTGAGAAACGACGATAAAAAGCTCCTAAACCTCGATAGGTCAAAAATCGAAAGTATAATAATATCACCAGGACCAGGCACCCCCCTAAACAAGAAAGATTTCGGATACTGCCATGAAATAATCAAAAAATTCAAAAACAAACCAATACTAGGTGTCTGCCTTGGCCACCAAGGAATATACACAGCATTCGGCGGCAAACTATGCTACATAGAGCCCACACACGGAAAAGTAACAACAATATTCCACAATAGCAACCACATCTTCAAAAATATCCCAAACCCCATCAAAGCCACACGCTACCATTCAATCGCATGCGACTCATTCCAAATACCAGAAGAAATCGAAATAATAGCATGGTCCGCAGACGGGATCATCATGGCAATAAAACATAGAAAATATCCAATCTACGGCTTACAATTCCACCCAGAATCCATAGGAACAGCCTATGGAAAGGCAATACTCAAAAACTTCCTCCTAAACAGGTGAATCCCAAAATGATACTAGAGAAAATAATCACAGAAAAAAAGAAAGAAATCTCCAAAATCAAAAACAAGGAACCAATCAATGACTTAAAGGATAAAATAAGTACAAAGAACCCCCCAGAGGATCTTAAAAAGGCGCTCAATAGAGGATTTTCCATCATATGCGAATATAAGAGGGCTTCACCCTCAACAGGACCCATATCATCAAAAAAATTAGAAGAAAGTGTAAAATCGTTCGAAAGTGGGGGTGCAAGTGCCATATCAATTTTAACGGAAAAAAGATTCTTCAATGGAGACATTAAACACCTTGAAAGGGCAGAATCAATAACAGACATTCCAATCCTGATGAAAGACTTCATAATAGACGAATACCAGATATTCCAAGCAAGAGCCTATGGAGCAAGCTCAATACTCCTAATAGCCAGCATATGCCCCAACCTAGAAGCATTTATACAACTATCCAAGAGCCTACACATGGAACCCCTCATAGAATGTGGAAATTCCCTAGAAATCTGCAAAGCCCTTGAAAACGGGGCAGAAATAATAGGGATAAACAACCGGAACCTAAACAACTTTACCATCAACCTGAACAGGACCAAGGCATTCGCACCCCTCATCCCCAAAGAAAAGATCCTAGTATCAGAAAGTGGAGTGAAAGAACCAGAAGATGTTAAAATACTCCGCGAATATGGTGCAGACGCAATTCTAATAGGAACAGGAGTCATGAAATCAAAAAACCCAGCAGATTTTATAAAAGACCTTTTAATTGCAGGAACCATCACCCCCAAGGGAGGACCCCGAATTGAATAAGATCAAAATCTGCGGTATAACAAACAGAGAAGACCTCAAACTAATCACCGACAAAGTGGATTACATAGGATTCATAAACGTTAAAAGATCACCCCGCTATCTCCCACTAACCAAGATCATGAAATTGGCAACCGACAAGAAAAAAGCCGTCCTCGTATTAGAACCAAAAAACCCAGAAGAAGTCACAGAAAAGGTTGAAAAAACAAACATATCCAATATTCAACTCCACTCCCTCAACCCATCACAAATAAAAAAACTAAAAATTCAACTCCCAAAAAACGTGCTACTCATAAAAGCTGTTGGAATCCCAGACACACTAACCCCAAAGAAAAAAAAGGAAATAAAATCCTTCACCAGAGTCTCAGACGCCATACTATTCGATTATGAACTCCAAGGGAAAACAGGAGGAACAGGAAAACAAATACCAATAGATATAGCATGCCAAGCAGCAAATATCGCCACACATACAAAAAAGAGTATAAAACTTTTTCTCGCCGGTGGGATGAACCTCCAAAGCCTAAAGGAAAATTACAAGCTTATAGATTCCCATTTCGATGTTGTGGATTTTAATTCATCCCTCGAAAAATCACCAGGGATAAAAGATCCAAGTAAAATCAAGGAATTGCTAGATTACGTGGACAAGGTGATCAGATGATAAAAGACGGCAAATTCGGCAAATATGGTGGAATATTCGTACCAGAACTCCTAATACCAGCATTAGAAGAACTAGAATCAGCATTCTTCAAATACAAAGATCATAATAGATTCAACAAAGAACTCGACTATTACCTGCGAGAATTTGCAGGAAGACCAACCCCATTATACTTCGCATCAAACCTCTCCAAAAAACTAGGATGCAAAATATACCTCAAAAGGGAAGACCTACTCCACACAGGAGCCCACAAAATAAACAACACACTAGGACAAGGACTTTTAGCAAAATATATGGGTAAAAAAAGGTTAATAGCTGAAACAGGGGCTGGACAACATGGCATAGCAACAGCAGCAGTTGGTGCGATGCTAAAAATGCCAGTAGACGTTTACATGGGAGCAGAGGACATAGAACGCCAAAAACTCAACGTATTCCGAATGGAAATTTCAGGAGCCAGGGTCATACCAGTAGATACAGGATCAAAAACATTAAAAGACGCCATCAACCAGGCAATGCGAGACTGGATAAGCAACATAGAAGACACACACTACCTAATAGGCTCCACAGTAGGCCCCCACCCCTATCCCACAATGGTAAAACACTTCCAGAGCATAATCGGAGACGAAACCAGACAACAGATACTGGAAAAAGAAGGAGAACTGCCAGATGTTATCATGGCCTGCGTAGGTGGTGGTAGCAATTCCATAGGGATATTCTCCGCATTCATAGAAGACAATGTAGAACTCATAGGAGTCGAAGGAGGCGGAACCGGCCTAGAAACGGGCGAACATGGAGCCACACTCTGCAAAGGCACCAAAGGAATACTACACGGTTCACTATCCAAAGTACTACAAGATGAAGATGGCCAAATAAAGGAAGCACATTCAGTATCAGCCGGACTAGACTATCCAGGGGTTGGACCGGAACACTCACACCTCAAAGAGATTGGAAGGGCACAATACGTGGCTATAACAGACCACGAAGCTCTAAGAGGTTTCCAATTACTCTCAAAATATGAGGGTATCATGCCAGCCCTTGAAAGCGCCCACGCAATAGCCTACATGGAAAAATATGCTAAAAAACCTGAAAACAAGGGTAAAACAATCATAGTGAATCTCTCAGGTCGTGGGGACAAGGACATGTTTCTAGCAGCTAAACTACTAGGAGTGAGACCATGAAAACATACCATGAAATGTTCACAGACCTTAAAATGAGAAAAGAAGCTGCACTCATGCCATTCATTGTAATAGGAGATCCAGATTTCAAAACCTCGCTAGAAATAGCAAAAACCCTAATCAACAATGGCGCAGATGCGCTCGAAATAGGATTCCCATTCTCAGACCCAATAGCAGACGGTGCAACAATACAGGAAGCAGACACAAGAGCCCTGAAAAATGGAATAACAGTAGACAAATGCTTCAAATTTCTAAGAAAATTGAGAAAATTCACACCAATACCCATAGGATTACTCGTTTATTACAATCTCATCTACCAACGTGGCGTGGAAAAATTCTACAAAGATACAATGAAAGCCGGTGTCAACAGTATACTAATCGCAGACCTACCCCCAGAAGAAGCAGAAGAAGCCCTCAAAGCCTCAAAAAAATATAACATTGATCAAATATTCATCATAGCCCCCACCACCTCCAATAAAAGACTGAAGATGATCTCAAAACACGCATCAGGATTCCACTACCTCGTATCAGTCATGGGAGTCACAGGCGCGAGAAAAGAAGTTAAAAAAAGCACCCTCACCTTCATAAAAAGGGTTAAAGAAAATGGGAAACTCCCAGTAATGGTGGGCTTCGGAATCTCCAAACCATCACATATAAAAGAAATAACCAAGGCGGGGGCCGATGGGGCCATCGTAGGAAGCGCGATAATAGATATAATAGCGAAAAACTTGGACAAACGGGAAAAAATCCTCGAAGAAATCGCAAGATTCACCAAGAAGATGAAAAAAGCCACAAGGAGGCCATAGATGATAGAGGTTGAATTTAATAATATTATCCAGAAGATAACAACAAGCACAAATCTAAGAGAAAAGGAAGCATACAATTGTATGATGGACATGATCCATGGAAAACTCAACGACATCCAAACAGCCGCAATACTAAGCTCTCTAGCCACAAAAGGAGAAGCAGTCCCAGAGATAACAGGATTCGCAAAGGCCATGAGAGATTCTTGCAAGACAATCAAAACACCCCCAGGGGTGGATGTCGTTGACAGCTGCGGTACCGGGGGCGACAGACTCAAAACATTCAATATAAGCACAGCAGCCGCGATAATAGCAGCATCAGCAGGAGTTCCAATAGCAAAACATGGAAACAGGGCGGTTACAGGTTCATGCGGAGGTGCTGACATCCTAGAAGCGGCTGGGGTGAAAATAGACATCCCCATCCAAAAAGTAGAACTTTCACTAGAAAAAATAGGAATCACATTCATGTTCGCGCCAAAATTCCACACAGCCACCCGTAACGTAATGCACATAAGACAAACACTCGGCATAAGAACAATATTCAACATCCTAGGCCCGCTAACATCCCCGGCAAAAGCCAAAATACAATTATTAGGCGTTTTCGACCCATCCTATGTGAAACCACTAGCAGAGGTCCTCTCCAGACTAGGCGTTAAAAAGGCCATGGTAGTGCACGGTTTCGATGAAAAAGGCGAACCCGCCATTGATGAAATATCCATCATGGGCAAAACACACACCGCCATCCTAGATAATGGTAAAATCCATACAAAAAGATTATACCCAGAAGACTTCGGATTAGAAAACGGAGAATCCGAATCAATAAAAGCAGCGCCCACAGTCCATGAAAACCTCAAAATATTCCTATCCGTTTTAAAGGGTGAAAAAGATTCAAAAGCGACTGAAACACGACTTAACATCACACTCGCGAATGCCGCAGCCCTCCTTTATTTAGGAGGGAAAGCCAAGAACCTTGAAGATGCCGTGGAGATAAGCAGAGAACGTGTTGAATCAGGGGACGCCCTGAAAAAATTGAAAGAATTCATCAAATTTACGAGGGATGGGCCCGCTGGGATTTGAACCCAGGACCTCACGGTTATCAGCCGTGCGCTCTAACCACCTGAGCCACGGGCCCCCCAACCTTCACTTATAAATGCTCAAATCAGATCCTCCAATAGGAACTGTAAGCCCATAATATTATATACTCCAATAAACCTTACCCTTCCGGGAATCCCATCCTAGATGATGACTGGATCCATAGACATTATAGAGGTACTGGTTTCCCCCATATAAATATTTTTTACTATGAATCTGAAATGCGTTGATGGAATACTAATAGTCTTTTCATCTCATTTAGGGCTTCTTTAAAGTTTACATTTTGGATTATGGATAGTGTGCATCCTACCATGACAGAGGATATCATCATTGACATCCTTAACATTTCCATGTGCTCAGTTAAGGTTTGGATTGTATCCCTTATCCTCTGTTTTGGGTCATGCTTTCTTCTGAGTAGTATAAGTTCTGGGGGTGATTCTATCAATATTATCAGGGAAGGTTTTATTATTTTGATGGGTAGTGATAATATGTAGCCTATAGGTGATTGGTCAAGGCCATGCAAGTCTACTAGGGCTTTTCTTTGCTCTTTTATTTGGAGTGCTGCCTCTTCCCATACTTGGTATTGTGTTCGTATGGGGAGTGAAAATAGTTCATCTTCTGTCTCTGCGAGGCTTTTTTCCCTTGCGATCTCTAACATGAGGTCTCCATAGTTTATATGGGGATAATCCACTTTCTTTGATAATTTTTTACACAGGCTGGTTTTACCCACGCCCGGTACTCCGACCACGCTTATAAGATCCTTTTTCCTTGGCATTTATAACTTGTTTACCATTTCTGTGATAGCATCTGCCATTAGATGTCCTGCTATGATGATTTCAGCCCTGTCGATTCCTTCAACCTGTTCCACCATGTTCTTCGCATCCATGGCCATCCTAGCCGCGCTCATGCAACCGGGATTGGTTGGTCTTATTGTTATCTTAGCTATTGTCTGGTCTCTCTGTTCTATTTCGATGTTTTCGACCAGTCCCATGTCCATTATACTTATACCCATATGTGGATCTGAGACCTTTGCCAAAGCTTCCTCTATTTTCTTCACAAGATCATCTGCCATTATATTACCTCTGATTATGATTTGATGATGGGGGGGTTTGATTTTTCTAATCTTTATCATAGTTTAGCATTTAAATAGTTTATTATTTGGTTCTGTGACGCACTTTAACTGCCACACCATATTCTGCTTTTATCATCTCTTCTCCGTTTAGGATTGCTTTACCAACCCCGACAAGTTCTTCTTTTCGTGTTATTATAACCTCGTCTCCTGGGATTATATTAGGATCCGCGTCCACCACCCCTGGTGCGAATAGGGTGTTTGAATCTAATTTGAAGTCTATTTCAACCCATTTAATCTTTAAATCTGCTAGTAGACGCCCCCCATGGAGTGTGGGCACATATAATCCCCTGTCCATCATTAAAGTGTGAAGGTGATTATTATCCTTGTCTAGGATTATCTTATTATATCTCCCCTTTATCTTGAAATCTTCAGGTATTATATTAGCCCCTTTTTCCCCAAATTGGTACTTTGCTATAGATTTTAACCCGTTAAAAAGTTTTATACGTGCAGGTATCCTCTTATAACCTCTTATATTCTCCTTAAGGTTTTCCATGGATTCTTTGGATGTTGGTTTACCGTTTATGCAAGTGAATTTACATTCATCAAGATACTCCTCGCAGACCTCCCTGTAGCCGCCGGTTACATGTGCTATAACATCCCTATCCTTAACATATTCACTTAAAACCTCACCTGTAACCTTTTTTTCTTCCCATGACCATCTGCCAGTTGTTGAAACATCATAGGATGATATTGGATATGTATTTTCCATCTCCCTTGGGCAGATGGCGAAGGGTGACGTTAGTATCACTTCTTGGATCCTCCGAGTAACCTTCCTGAATATCTGATGAGACCTAGAAGTTGAATAGGGTTTTTTCATACTACAAGGTAATATTACCACCGCCTCTCCAATAGGTTCTAAAAGTTTCATCCTCTTACGCCAACGGACAGCCTCCGGACGATAAAGGGATTCCTCAATGGAACATTGCACCCTCATCATCTAGGAATCCCTCCCGGGTATTGAACCATCCAACCATTTTATACCTGCAAGTTCTGCAAGTTCTCTTTTAAAGGAGAATATATCAGAATCATCTAACAATCTAATATCATCCTTGCCAGTTACCCGTGCGAAATCAGCAATCTCACCAGTAGCAACCTTTATAAAGTTTTCCAACCTTTTGGTTGCATTTTCAAGGTTGAAATGTTTCAGTAGGTGGGGATCATGTGTTGTGATGCCAGTAGGGCACATCCCAGTATGACATAGACGGTGTTGTTCACAGTTAAGAGCTATGAGGGCTGCGGTGCCAATATAGATGGCGTCAGCGCCAAGAGCTAAACATTTCGCCATATCGGCTGAAGTTCTGAGACCGCCACCAGCTATAAGGGAGACCTCATCCCTTTTCCCGGCCTTTTTAATTATGCGATCCGCCCTTGGAAGCGCGCTGATGAGTGGAAGACCCACATTATCCCTTATATGCGTGAAAGCCGTGCTCGTACCCCCACCAAACCCGTCAATACTTATGAAATCAACACCAGAATCAAGGAGTAATCTGATATCATCTTCTATGTGCCCACATCCGATCTTGGCCCCTATGGGGGCCCCGGAGCTAACTTTGCGGAGCCATTCAATTTTTTCCTCCAACTCCTCAGCATTTTTTATATCAGAATGATGGGCTGGTGAATAGGCTCCTTCACCCCTTCTTATGCCCCTTATCCGCGCCACGTCTGAACTTATCTTTTCAGGGGGTAGATAACTTCCCTTACCAGGATAGGCTCCCTGGCCAAATCTTATTTCTATGGCAGCGGCCTTCTCTATAATATGCTTGTTTAATCCGAATCTTCCAGTTGAATATTGTAGGATGAGCTGGGATGATGCAACCTCCAACTCATATTCGAGCACTCCCCCTTCACCCGAATTATAGGCCACACCTAATCTTTTAGCCGCAGTTGCAATGGCCTTTTTAGCCTTTTCTGATATGGCACCATAGCTCATTCCGCTTATTATGATGGGTGAATTGACTTTAAGCGGTTTTTCAGCCTCTGGGCCGATTGTAACCTTCGTGTTAACCTTTTCATCCTCATTTAATGGTATCCTATGTACCTGTGCTGGTATGAAATTTATATCATCGAATGTGTATGGTGGCTTTTTTTGGGAGCCCATTGAACCTATAACCTTTTTTCCCTTTGCCATTATCTTTATCTGGATAATCTTCTCATAGTCTCTATGGTCTTCGCCCCTTCTCCTCCGGCGCATGAAAATGCGCTCATCACCTATAAGGTCTTTGTTACAGAAATAAAGACCTTCTAGTTTTTTTTCATAGTATACTGGGCATGATGCGCAAAGGCACCCCCTCTCATGCACCTCGGATTGGCTGTTACCCCTAAGACAATATAATGATTCTCCATGGAAAGGATAACTTGGACATTTCGGGCAAAGACACTCACCCTCTGGCAATTACACCACCCCCCCATAAACCTGGAAAGTCAAAGTTTGAGTTCTCTGTGCAATCTTTTAAGTCTTTCAATTGCTGGATGATCCTCTTCTAGCCTCTTTTTCCATTTTTCCACTACAAATGATATGTCTACTTCCCTTTCCCCGTTGATGAGGTTATCTGCATGTGCAACTATCTTCTCTTCTAGGGTGACTGGCATATAATCTTTTGGGGGTAGGCCCAATAGGATAGCCTCATCCCTTGGTATGCCAGCCCCTATATGCCTTTCAACTATCCTTATTATCCGCTTAGGGTATCCTCTCTCCTTGAGGATTTTGGCCCCTATTATTCCATGTTGAATGCTGTTAGTCTTGCATCTTCCTATGTCATGTAAAAGGGCGGCTTCCCTGATCAGTTTTTTATCAACTTTAAAATTCTTGGATATTTCAAGCGCCTTTTCGGCCACCTTTTTAGAATGGTCTATGACCCAGGGGGGACAGCCAACTTCTTTAAGCAGGCGGATGCTCAAAAAGTCACCTGAAATCCCTTTTAAGAATAAGATTTGAAGTTCAAGGGTATTTCTGAGCCATTATTTTCATATAGGCTCAGTTCCCTTCTGAGTTGTTGTATTATCTCTGAATTGTCCATATATTCAAGTTTCTCATGGCATTCTGGGCATCTGAAATTGTTTTCAGCAGCTTCATCAAAGGTGTACCGGTAATGGCCGTTTTTGCATGCGAAGAACATGTTATTTTCTTCGAATGCCAGTAGTTCCCTCAGGTTTTCCACGATCTCCTGGTTTCTTTTCTTTATTATCTCCTCAACCTTCTCTGATTCGAATTTCCACGTGTAAGTGTACCATTGAGTCTCAGGGTCCTTGCTCCTCTTGTAACTTGCTATACCTGCATCATAGAGTTTATATAATATCCTGCGGACCGTGTTCAATTTTAAGTGGGTTTTCTCGGCTATCTCCTCATCGGTTATACTCCCCCTCATCAAGCACTCAACTACTGGCACACCCTCCTCCTCATTGACTATTTCATGGATCAACTCTTGTATTAGTGTATTGTTAATCAATTAAACTCCCCCTGGCACTTGAAAACAACCTATTGAAAAACTTGCGCTGCTATTTTTCCCGTAATCTGACAGTACCACTTTTAGATTTTTGTATGTAATCTTATGAAACTAATATTATATAAATTTATATATAAAAGAGAAATGGAAGTTTTTAAATATTGGTACCCCCTCTCGAGGTTCAACATAAACCCACCCGTAAACCCCACCCATACCAGCTAATTAACCTACACAAGGAGTTTCCACTCCTATTCCCATATCCTATGATGGGGGTTAAAGTTCCCTGATTATAAGTGCGGGCACATGTTCAATTGATTCAAGACTCCTAATAGTTATATTATCCTTTTCTTCTTTAAAGATCTTCTCCATATCATAGACTGTTTCAATATGATCTCCACGACTCTTATGATAATCCTCTGCAATCTTCGCTATCCTAAGCATATCCTCCAAGTCAATCTTCTCTGAAGCTGCAAGTGGCGTTGGTAACACCGTATCTGAGAATCTTCCAAGAAGATAACCCCAAAATCCAGTATCAGATTTTATACCATCCACAGCACAGGGCAAGGGAGTGAAATAATATCCCCCCAACTTGTAAGTAGCATCAGTATCAATTATAATAACAGTAACATCCTTACCATACCTATCCTGTATACTCTTGGCAACATGCTCTGAAACACCTTCAGGATCCTCGGGTAAAAGAGCTACTAGAGTCCCTGGGAGATTACTCAAATCAACACCAGCCTCGGAACCTGGCTTCAAAGCATGCTTAATACCATAATATCTGAGCACAACCTCCTTATGGGCTCTGGCCTCCCTTGGGAGTCTTCTCAGATTCTTCACCGTCCTCTTTTTCACCCTGAACAAGGGCCCCAGTATATAACCCCAAATATACTTAGACCACACATCCGCAAGTAAAAAAGCTAAAAAAGAAGGTTCATACTCTGATTCATCAACTATACGCCCCTGTGATATGGCCACAGGCGTCTCAGAAATTACAAGATAATCCCCGTCCTCAACCATCGGACCGGCCCTATCTATAAGCTTATCCAAGCCCTCATTAGGTCTTATATAGCCTGTTTTCACTGGGATAATCCTATACTCGCCCATGGGAGATCATCTTCCCAATTTTATAGGTGGAGCCCACACTTTCAAATCAATCCCTTCTATAAGGGCCCTTTCACCCTCCAATTGCACTATCACTCCAGAGTGTACCTTCTGCATCATACAATGATGGGGTATGAAACGGACAGTCTCGCCCACGGAAGGTAACCTCCCCTCTATTATACCCTCAAATCCGCTGACAAGACATATTCCAATCTCCTTGAATTCAAAATCCTTATCAAGCCTGTGACATGGACCCACTATATGAACAGTGATAAGACCATGAACCTCATCTATTATCCTGGCAAAATGTGTTATGGGACAACCAAGGGGCCTGTAACGGATCACCTCCCCCACATCAAGTTCTTCATTCGTGAAGGGATAAAGTATTTCCCGGCAGGAACTCTCACCAGGGAGTGGTTTCAATAGAAAGTCAGCCTCGTAATTATCTAGGAGACCTACTATCACCTTCTCCTCGGGTATTATTTTCTCCTCCTTAAGTAGTCTTTGAAGTTCATCAAGGTTCTCTGCGAAAATCTCCTGGTATAGGAATCTGCAATCTTCGACTTTAGCATATCCCCTTATTAGAGCGCCTGCAAATTCATCACATCTTGCATAACCGCATATACCACAATTAAAACCTGGGAGGAGTGAAATAATCTCTTCCTTAACCGATCTTTTCTCCATCATAGAAACCTCTCACAAAAAAATATATTCTGAAAAGCTTGGAATTAGGAGCGACCCTACTCGCCCTGGTATGTTTGGAAACCATCTATTCTCCGGAGTATTCCCCTATGATATTTCTTGTTAACCCTTGTTTCACCCACACACAACGTACATACCGCAAGTGGGGCTGAGTGCCTGAGTTTTTCACTCCCAAGGGAAACCTCAGGGCTTTTAACCATCTCATCAGCCAATTCCAGGCAACCCTGGCCACTTAAACCATTAGCTTCTATTATCTTAGCATTAGGGTTTACTTCTAATATTCTCTCCCTGAATATTTCACGTTCAGCCTGTGATATCATATCACCCTTCGTTACCACCACAATATCCGCTGTTGAAAGGAACGGACCGACCTTCAATGGCGTGTTAGGCCCGCTTGTAGCGTCTATGACACATACACCCAGGCAGTTTTTTGTATAGGGCGCGCACCTATGACATAATCCAGCAGTTTCTATTATGAGAAAATCTGAATTGTTTTTTCGCGCCCAGTCTATCATATCCTCTATATTGTATATCGCGTAATGGTCTGGGCACATGTCCATTGACAAGCCCGTGAGGGTTGGTACGCCTATCTTCTTAAACTTTTTATCATCGTCAGTGTATAGGCAGTCAATTTTAACAACCGATGCCGTGAAACCATCCCTCATAAGACTCCTTAAAACGTGTACTAAGACCGCTGTCTTACCAGAGCCAGGAGTCCCCGCCACTATAACCATCCTCATCCTTATGCTAACCCCCACTAGCCAGTTAAACCTTTAAGTTGTATATCCTCTATGATCTCCCCATGTCTTACCTTGTCCCTTAAGTTGAGGAGTAAATCGTCTATTTTACTCAGCTCCTTTGAGAGTTCCTTTTCATGGGCTGTTGTTGTAACTATTTTTTGCATGCCACCGTTCTTCATAACGATCCTTTTATCAGTCATCAGGGCAAGGATCGGATCATGCGTAACCACCATAACGATCTTACCATGCCCTGAGAGAACCTCCAGGGCCTCATGCTTCCTTATACCAGCATTCTCTATCTCGTCGATTAACACTATTGGAGAATCGCTTATTATGGCCACGTCAGCTACCATGAGGGCCCTTGATTGTCCCCCGCTTAATATTGTCAGGTCATGGTTCTTTTTTATGGGTTCGCCTGTTAATGTGTTAGCCAATTTTATAACCTTGTTTACGCAGGATTTATGGGCGCCTCTACACTTAGCATGGAGTGTTAAAAATTCGCCCACAGTCATGTCAGCCAAAAAGTTCATGTTCTGTGACAATTGGGCCACCATCTTCTTACGGGGGTTGGTGCGGTCCTCGTATGTTGGTTCTCTATCATTTACGAGTATTTTTCTCCTAGAGAAAGTGTCCCTTTGGGCTAATTGTTCAATATCAGCTATTAGTGAACTTTTTCCACTACCTGTGGGGCCTACCACGCCAAATATTTCACCCCTGTTTATATCAACTCTTCTGACGGGTTCTTTTTCCCCGAACTTGTCATAGCCGCCTAATATTGTCACCCTTTTTATCATTAGAGCTTCACCTTTCCTAGAGTATCCCCTCTAAGCCCTCTTCGCATGCTTTCAAGGGAAATAACATCCTCTGGTGGTATGTTACCAAGGTTGACGTTAGGTCCTATTTTCAGTATGAAGTAGACTTGTTGATTTTTTTGTGGAGCTTCCCATATCAACTTTTCCACTGGCAAATGATCTATGAGATATTCAACTTCATCTTCTTTAACATCACCCTTTTCATCGTATACTCCAATGTTCTGGCCACCTTCTCTGGCTTCCATCAGGACCTTCTCTGCACCCGCCCTAAGATCGTCCTTCACAAGTTCCACTCTTTCACTGAGACCTATTATCCTATCCTTCCTAGGATCCTTTTTACCAACCTCTGAAATCACTTTAAATCCATGATCTATTGCATCCTCTATTATCCTAGTTTTCTCCTCCCTTGACAAGTCTATTGAACCATCCGATATTTCAAGGTATCTGAAGCCGAGTTTTTCCGCTTCACGGAGATACTCTTCAAACCTGCCCTGGATATATGCTATTTCAAAGAGTGTGCCACCAGGGTGCGCCTCAACCCCATAATCCCTGTAAATCCTGATCTTCTCTCTTATAATATCCCTATCACACAAGCCTATAATACCCCATCCAAATTTTACAAAATCTAAATGTTCACCAGCTATTCTAAGGAAATCCTCTACCATACTGGGGCCTAAACCTTTATCCAACATCATAGTAATACCTGTATTATATTGTTCTCTTATCCTAGCTGGTGTTAAAAAATTAAAGGCATACATTATAGTTCACCCTTTCATTCTCATGGCCAGGATGTTATCCTCCTGGCCTAGGTGGATTAAATAATATAACTTGTCTAATATAAAATTATGGTGATTCCTATGATAAAGAGTATATGCTATTTCGAGACCCCGGGCCCGGAAAACACTGACAAACTATTAAAACTCGTTAAAGAGAGATCAGATGAACTCGGCATCGATAATATAATTGTAGCATCCGTTTCTGGTAGAACAGCCCTCAAACTATCAGAAATATTAGGTGATGCTGATATTGTGTGCATCACCCACCATGCAGGTTTCAGAGAAAAAGGAAAATTAGAAATGGACCCTAAAATAAGGGACGAAGTAACAAAAAAGGGTATAAAAGTGTACGCAGGATCCCATGCATTAAGTGGTGTTGGCAGGGGCATCTCCAACCGATTTGGTGGCGTCACACCAGTTGAGATAATGGCAGAAACCCTCCGCATGGTCTCACAAGGATTCAAAGTTTGCGTCGAAATCACCATAATGGCCGCCGATGCAGGGCTCATACCCATGGATAGAGAGATCATAGCAATCGGAGGCACAGCACAGGGAGTTGACACAGCCCTAGTCATCTCACCAGCCCATATGAACAACGTCTTCGACCTTAGAATACATGAAATAATCGCAATACCCCGCCCCTAGACCATTCTCCAACCTCCAAGGGGGATAATATAAACTTTCACCCATGAAAACTCATAAAATAGAGTATAAGTGAGAATTACCGGATCAAATAGAAAAAATGGAATAACGTTAAAGTTATATATACCTACATTAAATAATAGACAATTATAATCAAAATCGGCATTAGTGGTGAACATTATAATATTCAATACAATTCAAGAACCTCCAAAATCGGGCCGAAACCATATCATACCTCTCATCCCGTCTTGGGTGAATGGGCATCCCATGATCAAGACCGGATCTCCAAAAAAACCTTATGTGGGGGTAGCAATTGAAATTTATTAACGAAGCCATAAAAGAAGATACCATAAAAAAGAGAAAGCCTGCACCTACACCATTAGACGAAGACCTCAAAGAGATAATAAAAGAAAGTAGGGCGAAAATATACGTCGTAGGCACCGGCGGGGCGGGGAATAACACTATAACCCGTCTAAACGAGATAGGAATAGAAGGGGCGGAGACCATAGCCATCAACACTGATGCACAAGACCTCTACTATACTCTCTCCTCCCGCAAACTCCTAATCGGGAGGAGCATATGCAATGGCCTCGGAGCCGGTGGCGTCCCAGAAATTGGAGAAGAATGTGCAGAGGAAAGCGAAGACGAGATAAGAAGAGAACTAGAAGGAGCGGACATGGTATTTGTGACCTGCGGCCTCGGTGGGGGTACAGGCACCGGTTCGGCGCCAATAATATGTAAACTATCAAAGAAGATAGGAGCCCTGACAATCGCCGTAGTAACACTACCATTCAGTGCAGAGGGGCTTAAAAGGAGGGAAAACGCGGAGATGGGCTTGGAAAAGTTGCAGAACGCTGCTGACACCGTTATTGTTATCCCCAATGATAAACTCCTAGAAGTCGCACCTAACCTGCCCATCAACAAGGCATTTATGGTGGCTGATGAAATCCTAGGCCGGGCAGTAAAGGGTATAACAGAACTAATCACAAAACCAGCACTTGTCAGCCTAGACCTCTCAGATGTTAAAAGTATAATGAAAGGTTCAGGGATGGCAATAATAGGAATGGGCGAATCAGAATCAGGAGACAGGGCACTGGAATCAGTCCATGAAGCCCTCAACAGTCCACTGCTCGACCTCGACATATCCAATGGTAAAGGCGCCCTTATAAACATAGCAGGGAGTTCAGACCTCACATTACAGGAAGCCGAGAACATAGTCCAAGTAGTCGCCGAAGAATTAGACCCAGACGCAAATATAATCTGGGGAGCCCAAATACAAGATGAACTCCAAAACATGATAAGAACAACCATAATAGTCGCGGGAGTAAAATCCCCATACATTTACGGTTCCCCAACCGATAAAGATATCGCAAGTGAAATGAAAAAAGAGAAGAAATCTGTGGATGATTCGGCACTAGAAGAATTTATAGACGGTGTATTCTAAGCCACTATTTTAGACCGATAACGAAGAATTTATAAGTCCCCGAAAATAATATATTATCCCATAGTATCATAGAATTTTCAATCACTCTTTTTTAACACTTCAGAGAGTAGGGATAATCATGGGCTATAAAGAATCTATTCTAGAGTTTATAGAAAAATCGAGGAGAGTCCTAAAGGTTTCAAAGAAACCCGACAGAGAAGAATACCTTACCGTGGCCAAGGTCACCGGCATAGGCATAATCATAATCGGAGTAATAGGCCTTATAATCACACTCCTGACACAAATCCTAGGTAAATAAAATATATTAGGTTGTGTATCCAATGGAAGATAAAAATGCCATCTACGCCCTAAAAACTTCAGTGGGCCAGGAAAAAAACGTGGCAAGGATGCTAGCAAGAAAAGTCAAAACAAGTGGGATGGAAATAAACGCTATCTTAGCACCAGAATCCCTGAAAGGATACATACTAGTGGAAGTATCAGGTAAAATAGACATTAGAAGCCCAGCCCTGAGAGTACCCCACCTGCGGGGTATAGTAGATGGTGAAAAACCCATAGACTTCGACGAGATAAGAAAATTCCTCAAACCAGAACCTATAATAGCATCCATCAAAAAGGGCAGTATAGTCGAACTCATATCAGGACCCTTCAAAGGAGAAAGAGCAAAGGTTATACGTATAGACGAATCAAGGGAAGAAGTAGTCCTAGAATTGATAGAAGCAGCAGTTCCAATACCCGTAACGGTTAAAGGTGACCAGATACGTATAATACAAAAGGAGGCTGATTAGTTGGCTAAAGAGACAATTGAGATCCTCATAGATGGTGGTAAAGCCACCCCAGGACCGCCATTAGGCCCGGCCCTCGGACCATACGGAGTCAACATGATGCAAATCGTCGACGAAATCAACAAAAAAACAGCAGACTTCGAGGGGATGAAAGTCCCCGTGAAAATCACCATAGACACAGAAACAAAAGAATTCGAAATCAAAGTAGGAACACCACCCACAACAGCCCTAATAATGGCAGAACTAGGCATCGAGAAAGGATCAGAGGACCCCGGCATGGACAAGGTCGCGGACCTGACCATGGAACAAGTCCTGAAAGTGGCTAAGATGAAATTCGACTCACTACTCGCAAAAGACTACAAGGGCGCAGTTAAAGAAATATTAGGGACCTGTGTGAGCATGGGTATAACAGTAGAGGGCAAAGACCCCAGAGAAGTCCAAAAAGAAATCGACAAGGGAGCCTACAATGACATACTAGAAGAAGCCAAACCATAAACATGATATATAATAAAAGATAAAACTTTAATTTTAACTCTATTTTCTCATGGGAGGATAATAAAAATGAAACAAGAGATACTAGAAGCGGTGAAGAAGGCTAAGGAACAATCCAAGCCGCGGAACTTCACACAGTCAATCGACATAGTCATAAACATCAAAGACCTAGATGTGAACAAACCAGAGAACAGATTCGAAGAAGAAGTCTCACTACCACACGGCCGCGGCAAAGAAGTTAAAATAGCAGTCATCGCAGATGGAGAATTAGCCCTACAAGCGAAAAAAGCCGGCGCAGACCTCGTGATAACGAGAGACGACCTAGAAGAGCTTGGAAAAAACCGTAAAAAGGCGAAAAGGCTAGCCAACGAATACGAATTCTTCATAGCACAAGCAGACCTAATGCCACTCGTAGGCCGATTCCTAGGACCAGTACTAGGACCCAGAAAAAAGATGCCTAAACCAATACCAGCAACAGCAAACCCAGCACCCCTCATAAAAAAGCTCAGAGACACCGTCAGAGTCAGAGTAAAAGACCAACCACTAATACACACAACCGTGGGGACAGAGAAAATGGACGAAGAAAAAATAACAGAGAACATTGAATCCATCCTCGACGTGCTTGACCGTAACCTCGAAAAAGGCAGAAAACAGGTAAAATCCATGTACATAAAGACAACCATGGGACCGGCAGTAAAGGTGATCTAAAATGGCTCATGTAGCTGAATGGAAAAAGGAAGAAGTTAAAGACCTTGCAGAGATGATAAAAGGTCATGAGGTTATAGGCATAGTCGACCTATCAGATATCCCAGCAAAACAGTTACAAAAAATGAGACAGAACCTCCGTGAAAAAGCAAAAATTAGGATGTCAAGGAAAACCCTAATCTCCCTAGCACTAGACAGAGCAGCCCAGGAAAAGAAAAACATAACAGAGTTGAACAATATCATGGAAGGCCAGCCAGCCCTCATAGTCAGCAACATGAACCCCTTCAAATTATTCAAAATACTCGAAAAAAGTAAAACCCCATCCCCTGCAAAACCAGGGGCTATAGCACCCCAAGATGTTATAATACCCAAAGGGGACACCGGCTTCGCCCCTGGGCCCATCCTCGGAGAATTACAACAACTAGGCATACCCGCGAGGATAGAGAAGGGCAAAATAGTTATAACAGAAGATCACACCATATTAAAAGCCGGGGATGAAATATCCCCAAAGGTTGCTGAAATCTTAAACCGCCTAGATATACAACCATTAGAGGTTGGTATAGACCTTAAAGGCGCATATGAAAACGAAACAATCTATACATCCGATATTTTAAGAATTGATGAAAACAAGACAATAGCTGATATCAAAAGGGCATTTTCACAAGCCTTCAACTTGTCAATTAACGCACTAATCTACACCAGGGAAACAATACCATACATCATACAAAACGCAGCTTCAAAAGCCTTCAACCTAGCCTATAACGCTGCAATACTCACACCAGAAACAGCAGAACCACTACTATCCAGAGCCTATGCACAGATGCTTTCATTAGCAGCGAAAATCGCCCAAAATAACAAAGAAGCCCTTGATGAAGAATTACTAGAAAAGATAACAACCAAAACCAAACCAAAAACCAAAAAAGAAGAAAAAGAAGAGAAAGAAGAGAAAGAAGAGGAAGAAGAAGAGGAAGAAGAAGAGGCAGCCGCTGGTCTAGGCGCACTCTTCGGCTAAAATTTACAATAAAAAAATAATTCTGAGGTGATCATATGGAATATATATACGCAGCAATGCTATTACACGCTACAGGCAAAGAAATAAACGAAGAGAACGTGAAAAAAGTGCTAGAGGCAGCTGGAGCAGAAGTCGATGACGCCAGGGTAAAAGCTTTGATAGCAGCACTAGAAGAAGTTGACATTGAAGAAGCAATGGAAACAGCAGCTGTAGCCCCAGCAGCAGGAGCACCAACAGCTGAAGCTGCAGAAGAAAAAGAAGAGGAAGAAGAAGAGGAAGAAGAGGAGGAAGAAGAGGAAGAGGAAGAGGAGGCAGCCGCTGGTCTAGGCGCACTCTTCGGCTAAAAAAAGGGATTCTTCTTCCCCCCCAAAACCTTTTTTTATACCATACTACTTTTTTTAAGGTGAAAAAGACACTAAAGATTACCATGTCCCACCAACTAAAAAAACTTGGATATGAAAAAAACAAATGCAAATCATGTGGAGAATATTTTTGGTCCATAGAAGAGCGTGAAACATGTGGAGACGCTCCATGCGACCCCTACACTTTCATCGGAGATCCTCCAACAAAGAAAAAATACGACCTTTACAAGATCCAGAATACCTTCATCGAATTCTTCAAAGAAAGAGGACACGAACCCATAAAAAGATACCCAGTACTCGCAAAACGCTGGAGAGACGACGTATTCCTCGTAGGAGCATCCATCTACAACTTCCAACCATGGGTAACATCAGGGATGGTTAAACCACCAGCAAACCCACTAGTAGTCGCCCAACCCTCAATAAGATTAAACGACATAGACAACGTAGGAAGAACAGGAAGACACCTAACCTGCTTCACCATGGGAGGCCACCACGCATTCAACTCCCCAGAAAACCAAATCTACTGGGAAGATGAAACAATAAAATACTGCCACGACTTCCTAGAACACATTGGCATAAACCCCAAAGAGGCAACATTCATAGAATCATGGTGGGAAGGCGGAGGAAACGCAGGACCCTGCTATGAAGTCTGCGTAAGGGGTGTTGAACTCGCAACCCTCGTATTCATACAATACGAGATCCTCCCAGACTCTACTAAAAAGGAAATCCCATTAAAGATTGTTGACACAGGCTACGGACTCGAAAGATTCGCATGGATATCACAGGGAACCCCAACAGCATATGACGCATCATTCGGCCCAGTAATCGAAAGACTAAAAGAACTAGCATCAATCGAAGTCGACGAAGACATACTAAAAGAAAACGCCCAAGTCGCGGGTATGATGGACATACAAACATACGCAGACCTTAAAACCCTCAGAAGAAGAGTAGCAGATAAACTAGGCATCCCAGTCAAGGAACTTGAAGCATCAGCAAAGCCAATGGAATCCATATATGCAATAGCAGACCATACAAGGTGCCTAGCATTCATGCTAGCAGATGGTATAATCCCATCAAATGTAAAGGAAGGATACCTCGCACGTTTAATAATAAGACGCACCATCAGACTACTAAAAGAATTACACCTAAAAGAATCATTAAAAGACATAATGCAAATCCAAATAGACTTCCTAGAACCCCAATACCCCGAAATAAGAGAACACCAACAACACATAATAGACATAATAAGATTAGAAGAGAAAAGATACAAAAAGACGATCCAAAAGGGTGAAAGAATAGTTAAAAAGACAATAGACCACTTCAAAAAAGAAGGAAAAAAGGAAATACCAGTCGAAACCCTCATAAGACTCTACGACTCCCACGGCATACCCCCAGAGCTAGTAAAAGAAATATCAAACACCCAAAGTTTCAAAATAAAAATCCCAGACAACTTCTACACACTCGTAGCCGAAAAACATGAAAAAGAAGAAGAGACAGAACCAACCCCAATAGAATTAGACTATCCCAAGACAAGATTATTATTCTACGAAAAACCCACCGAAAAAAAATTCAAAGCCAAAATACTAGGATTGCATGAAAACGGGATAATACTAGACCAAACACTATTCTATCCAGAAGGTGGCGGCCAACCATCAGACAAAGGAATACTAAAAATAGGAAAGACCAAATTAAAGGTCGAATATGCAGAAAAAATCGGGGACATAGTACTCCACAGAACAAACACAGATAAACTTCCAAGAGAACTTATAGGCAAAACCATAGAGGGAACCATCAACTGGGAAAGAAGAACAGCACTAACCAGAAACCATACCGGAACCCACCTTATAGTAGCCGCGGCACGCCAAGTCCTCGGAGACCACATCTGGCAGACAGGAGCCCAAAAGGGGATCAGACGATCAAGGATAGACCTATCACACTACAAGAGGATCAGCATTGATGAAATCGAAAAAATAGAAGAACTAGCCAACAAGTATGTGATGGAGAACATCCCAGTTAAAACCAAATGGATGGAAAGAAACCTAGCCGAGAAAAAATACGGTTTCATACTATACCAGGGTGGAGTAGTACCCGGAGACAGGATAAGAATAGTAAAAATAGGCGAAATTGATGTGCAAGCATGCGGAGGCACACACGTAACCAGCACAGGGAACATAGGACCCATAAAAATCAACCGCACAGAAAGAATACAAGACGGCGTTGAAAGGATCGAATTTTCAGTAGGAGAAGCCGCGATAAAAGAAATACAAAATATCAACCGCCTACTAATAGAAAGCTCAAAGATATTCAAAGTACCAGTGGAACAACTCCCCAGAGTCTCTGAAAGATTCTTCAAAGAATGGAAATCATTCAAAAACGAGATAAAACGCCTAAAAGAGGAGATAGCACTCCTAAAAATAGAAAATCTCACAGACAAAACCCAAAAAATTGACAACCTCCTATTCATAGGAGAAATCGTCGATGCAAAAATGGATGAAATGCAAGAAATGGCACTAAAACTCACAGAAGACAAAATAGACATCGCCATCCTATTAAACAATAACGGGAAAATCGTGGGAGCATCATCCCAAAAAGCCATCAAAAAAGGCATCAAAATAAACAAGATCATAAAAAAACTCGCAGAAATCCTCGGCGGAGGAGGAGGAGGAAGACCCAACCTCGCACAAGGAGCCGGCCCAAAAACCCACAGAATAAACGAAGTCCTAGAAGAAGCCCGAAGGCTAATAAAAGCCGCCCTTGAGGGTTGAACTTGGGAAAAACAATCAAAGGTATAAAAGAGAAAATAGAAAAAGGAGAAGCCCAAATATTCACAGTCCAACAAATAAAGGAAATGCTCCGCAACCAAGAAAGAATATCCATCGACGACGTGGACATCGTAACCACAGCCACCTGCGGGATAATGTCAGGCACCGCCGCCATCATGCACTTTAAAGTCGCAGAACCCGGAAAATTCAAAAAAGCAAAAAAAGTCTACCTAAACGGTGTCCCAGCAACCCCAGGACCATGCCCAAACGAAAACCTAGGCCTAGTCGACATCATATTATATGGGACATCAACAAGCATAGAAAACCCAGACTACGGAGGAGGATTCCTACTAAACGACATCTTAAAAAGAAAAGAAATAGAAGTCATCATAGAATCAACAGACTCAAAAACCATCAAAACCAGCTTAACCCTAGACAAGATCAAAACCGCTAGGATAATCGGCACAAGAATGGCATACAAAAATTATATGGCATTTATAAACCCAAGTGACGAGCCAATACCATCCATATTCAATCCAATACCAATGGAAGGACCATACAAAGGCCTCTCATTTTCAGGATGCGGTGAACTCAACCCCCTCCAAAACGACCCCACGATGGAAACAATAAAAATCGGCTCCCCAATACTATTAAACGGCGCCCCCGGGATGATCATAGGAGAAGGTACAAGGAGCACACCAGAAAAACCCAACCTCATGATAGCCGCCGACCTCCATCACATGAACCCCTACTACATCGGAGGTTTCAGAACAGCCGCCGGCCCGGAAATATTCAACACAATCGCCATCCCAATACCCATACTCAACAAGAAAATACTCGCAAATACCCTAATAACAAATGACAACATCCCACTACCAATAGCCGATATAAGGGACAGGAGAATAATAAACAAAACCAATTATAAGATTGCCTGGATGGGGGATGAAAGACCATCATACCATCCGCAAAGATGTGCTAATTGTGAAAAATGTCTCGTAGCTGAAAGATGCCCAACCCTAGCCTTCAAGAACACACTAGACCTTGAAAAATGCTTTGGATGTGGAATGTGCGCAAATTCTTGTCCAAATAATGTATTCGAGATGAGAACAGGGAAAGTCACACTCCAAACCAATAATAAAAGCATTAAAGTGCCTGTAGTATGCAGACAATCAGATATAAAACGTGCAAAGAAATTAGCTGAAGAATTAAAATACCGGATAGAATCTGGTGAATTCCCCATCAGATAAACCATGGGTGTAACAGATGGACTATGACCTCATACTTGGACGTTACGGGGAAATAGCCCTTAAAAGTCCGCGGGTTAGGAGAAAATTTGAATCACAACTCATCCATAACATAAAAAGCGCATTTAAAACAGAAGCCCACATAAGAGAGGGTAGAATATTCATCCACCCAGCAGATTTCAAAGAAGCCCTAGACAAACTAACCAAAATCTTCGGGATAATATCATTCTCCCCAGTAATCGCTATGAAAACAGACAAAAAAGTGATCTCAACCAAACTCAGAGAATACGTGGAAAAACTAAACTCAGAGGGCCTATTTGATGAAAAAAAATCCTTCGCAATAAGATGTAAAAGGACCGGAGCCCACAACTTCACAAGCCAAGAACTCGCAGCATACGCAGGTTCAATAGTCCAAGATAAGATAGGGGCCCCAGTAGACCTCACAAAACCAGACATAGAAATATTCCTAGAGGTCAGGGGCGGGAAAACATACCTCTTCCATGAAATCATACCAGGCCCCGGGGGTCTTCCAATCGGCACAAGTGGAAAAGTAGTATCACTACTCTCAGGTGGTATAGATTCTGCCGTTGCAACCTATCTCATAATGAAAAGAGGATGTAAGATACTAGCACTACACTTTGACACACACCCATACACAAGCAAAAAAACTAGGATAAAAATCAAAAAGCTAGCAGATAAACTAAAAGAATACTCCCCAGGTGTGGAATTTGAACTATTAACAATAGAATATGGTGAATACCTCGACTATTGCATATCAAAGGCTCCAAGAAACCTCACCTGCATACTATGCAAATTCGGAATGTATCATATCGCAGAGAAAATAGCCAATGAAAAAAAAGCCCTAGCTATTGTAGATGGTAACAGCATCGGACAAGTAGCATCCCAAACCCTCCATAATATCCTCGCAACACGCTACAGTGTAAAAATCCCCATTCTAAGCCCCCTAATAGGCTTCGACAAGATAGAAATAGAAAACCTTGCAAAAAGAATAGGAACCTACAAAATCTCCACATCCCCAAATGGGGCATGTACCGCAGCCCCACCACATCCAGCGACGAAAATAAGCCCACAAAAACTATTAAAGATAAAGCAGAGCCTAGACTTAGATCCAAAATTAGAAAAGATCATGGAAACAAAAACAAAATACTAATTATAATAGACCCCCATATTCTACTAGTGTTCATAATTGTATATTTTAGCCTGGAGGTGTACCCATAATGAAAACAACAATTAGTGTGATTAAAGCTGACGTCGGGAGCTTAGCAGGTCACGTGCTCGCTCACGAGGCCCTAAAAAAGAAATGCGATGATATACTCTCGGAGGCCAAGGATACAGGGATCCTAGAAGACTATTATATAACCAATTGTGGAGATGACATCGACCTTATAATGACACACCACAGAGGCGAAGAAGACGAAGAAGTGCACGAAACAGCATGGAACGCCTTTAAAGAAGCAACAAACCTTGCAAGGGAAATGAAACTATACGGTGCAGGCCAAGACCTGCTCTCAGACACGTTCTCAGGTAACATAAAGGGTATGGGTCCCGGTTGTGCTGAGATGGAGTTCAAAGAAAGACCAAGCGACCCAGTTATCATATTCTGCTGCGACAAGACAGAACCAGGAGCCTTCAACCTCCCACTCTTCAGAATATTCGCAGACCCATTCAACACAGCAGGACTCGTAATAGACCCCAGCCTACATAACGGCTACAAATTCGAAATCTTCGACGTCATAGAGCACAAGAAAGTCATAATGTCATGTCCAGAGGAAATGTATGACTTACTAGCCCTCCTAGGTGCTATCGGCCGCTATGTGATCAAAAAAATATATAGGAAAGACGATGACGAAATAGCCGCCTCTGTAAGCACAGAAAGACTAAATATCATGGCCGGGAAATATATCGGAAAGGACGACCCAGTAGCTATAGTAAGATCCCAATCAGGCTTCCCAGCAGCTGGGGAAGTGCTAGAACCGTTCTCACTCCCACACCTCGTAGGTGGGTGGATGAGAGGTTCGCACAACGGCCCACTAATGCCGGTACCCCAAAAGGATGCTACACCAGTCCGATTCGACGGTCCACCCAGGGTCATCGGCCTAGGCTTCCAAGTTGCTAACTGCAAATTAATCGGACCAATAGATCTCTTTGACGATCCATCCTTCGACCGTTCAAGGGTACTAGCATCTGAAATAGCAGAATACATGCGAAGGCACGGGCCATTCGAACCACACAGACTCCCAAGTGATGAAATGGAATACACAACATTACCAGAGATCCTTAAAAAATTAAAAGGGAGATTCGAGGACATAGAATAAAAACCCTATCCCCCTTTTTATTCTTTTTTAGCCTCCTCCTGGTCGCCGATTAAATATTTCCATATAAAGAATGGAATGTCAAACACCCTTTCGGCCCTATCTATAATGGCACTGTCACTTGTAGCAACAACAAAATCCTCAGATTCCCTTTTAATATTATAATCAACATTTGGGGACAATTCCACCTCACCAGGGATCCCATAATCCTTTAATAGTCTTCTTACAATGGATGCTAATTCCCCGCTAAAACTTACATTTTTATCAAAATAAAATTTCACAAAACCCACTTTCAAAACCTTTAATGCCTTAAAAACGAGCTCGAGGGCCTTAAGGGTTTCATCATTCAACTTGTATTTTCCGAAAACCCCCCTAGAATCCCTTAAAAACCCATCCTGGGCTATGAAAAAATTCCCTTGAAGGACGCTCTCAACTGTTATGAGAACGTTATAACCATCTAAGATTATCCCAGATCCTCTCAAGGATTCTGGACTTGCTATTTTCTTTTTTCTGTCTCTTATTGTGGACTCTGAAAAAACATACCTTGCAAGGTAATTTCTATCCCTTCTCTTCAACATATAATGGTTCGCGACAAAATCGAGCGCAACCCTCTTCTTATACCCCCTGTCTAGAAGATAGCGAAGATCCTCCACGGCCTTTTTGAGGGTCATCAACCCCTCCTCTTAGCAGCTATAATAAGCACACGATCTGACGCATCCTCGGCCCTGTCTGCTATATTCCCAAGGTGTACTGTAACCTCCTTCATCCCCAGGAGTTTAACCACGCCAATCTCCTCATCCCTATAGGACTTGTAAAGCTTAGTTAATATCCTTCTTTCAATTTCGTCCGCCTTCTCTTCAAGTTTCTCGATCTCATGAGCTTTCCGGATAGCCTCTGTAAGATCCTCTTCTAGGAAGTTTATACAATCATCTAGCGCTTTTACGATCTGTCCTATAACCTCCATGAATGCTTCAAAATCCTTTTGAAAATCGGCTGGGAATTCAACTTTACTCAAGGATATTGTGAACGCTGTTGATTCGATCGTGTCAGCCACCTTATCAACCTTTTCAGTTAACATTATCCTATCTTCCCTGTCAAATGGTAAAAATGCCCCCTCATAGAATCCCATCTCCATCTTCCGGCGTATTTCATCCGCCTCATGTTCTAGGGCGGATATTTTCCTTGTTAGAATATCCACCTTCTCATAATCCCCATTATAAAAGTGGGGCATCAGCTTCTCAAATTCCCTGTAACACTCATAAACTTTCTTCACATGCTCTTTAGCATACAATTCAACTTTGCTCTCTTTTAGGAAAAATTTTCTCATTATTTAACCCCTATCCCATGTAGAATACGTAAAGAGTCGATTAAACCATGTGCATAATTTATACAACCAAAAGATGTTATATAATCACCCTTCTCTAGATAATATATGGAGTCTTCTTTATAATTTTCAGCCCTCTGGATAATATCCTTCTCCTCCCTACTAAAATCTAGATGTAACATTTCCCTTATATTTTTCTCTAGAAGTTCAATATCCTTTTTGATCCTTTCAACTGCCAAGGCCAATCACCCACAAAACATCATCTTCCAAGAATAATAGATCCTCTGGACCACGGTAAAATATCCAAGGACAATAACCAGGATAACAGCAATCTCCATGATAAAACCTCCAAGAACCGAACCCAAAAACGCCCCCAACATTAATATTAATAGTCTTTCAGCCCTTTCAGCAACCCCAACACTACAAGGTACGCCTTCACCCTCTGCACGGGCCCTAACATAACTCACACTTAAAGAAGCATGAAGTGCCAACATCCCAGTTAACCAGCCTATAAAACCGCCATAGGTTATACCTACCAGTATAAACGCGTCCGAGAACCTGTCTAGAGTTGAATCCAAGAATCCTCCAAATTTCGTCGCCTTAGAATTTCCCCTTGCAATAGCCCCATCAATAATATCCATAAAACCACTCAAGGCTATTAACAACCCCCCGAGAAACAAGTTCTTCACCGCAAAAGTGTAAGCGGCCACCAAAGCGATTATAAAACCGGCTAGGGTAACATAATTTGGGTTTACCTTAATCCTTGATGCTATGGGGTCTGTTATCCTCCCAAGGTAGGGTCTGAGATTATTTAACATAGAATATTCTTATAAAATTCAATTTATATATATCCATGGGGGGCATAGAATCCGAAAGCAGATCCAAAATGAAGATCATAAAAACAGATAAAAATTTAAAGGACCATTTAAAGGCGGCTAGAACCATCCTAGAGGGTGGTGGCATCGTATTATATCCCACAGACACACTATACGGCCTTGGCGTCAACGCCTTTAATGAAGAGGCTGTAAAAAGACTCTACAGATTAAAGAGAAGACCTCTTAATAAACCAATATCTATATGCTTACATGACACAAAATGGATAAGAAAAGTCGCCCACATCAACCCCAAAATTGAAAGATTAATCACCAAACTTCTACCAGGACCATTCACAATCATACTCAAAAAAAAGAACACAGTCCCCCAGATTTTAACAGGAGGCACCGAAAAAATTGGTATAAGAATCCCAGATAATATCATCTCCAGGGAACTTTCAAAGGAATTCCCAATAACAAGTACAAGTGCAAATATATCCGGGATGAAAACCCATAATAACATCAGGGACATAATCCAACAAATAGGTGAAGTCGACCTAGCCATAGATGCAGGCCCCCTTAAAGGGGGAGCATCCACCGTAATAGATCTTACAACCGATCCTCCGAAAATTTTAAGAAAAGGAGCGGATATTGAAAAAATCAAAAAAATCATAGAAGGCGTAAGGGCATGAAACTCCTCTCAAACTTTAAAAAACCAGCCAAGATACCTACAGGTTGTTCCCTGGACAAAATACTTGGAGGGGGCGTGGAAAAAAGGAACCTCACACAGTTCTATGGACCCCCAGGATCTGGGAAGACGAACATAGCCATCAAACTAGCCGTTGAAACAGCGAAAAACCATGGAAAAGTAATATTCATAGACACAGAAGGTGGAATGTCAATCGAAAGGATAAGACAAGTGGCTGGTAAAGACTTCGACAAGATAGCTAAAAAGATAATATTATTTGAACCAGGAACATTCCATGAACAAGGCGAAACAATAAGAAAAATATGGTCACTCCTACAAAGACACCCACAAGAATTCGATCTCATAATCCTAGACTCGGCCGTGGCATTATACAGATTAAAGGATGGGAGCTCCCCAAGGATACACAGTGAACTAGGCAACCAAATGGCCCTACTTCTAAGGATGGCGAAAAAGTATGATCTTGCAGTTGTAATCACAAACCAAATATATTCTCTATTTGACGCAGAGGGTAGAAACGCCATTGAACCCGTAGGGGGCACCATACTCAAATATTGGAGTAAAATAATCATCGAACTACAAAAAGGAGATGTGGTCGGTGAACGCCGGGCAATTTTAAAAAGACACAAAAACAAACAGGAAGGACTTGAAACAACATTTAGGATAGTTGAAAACGGCCTTGAAGGATAATCCACATAAGCTCATACTAGGTAAAAACTTTTATTTATAATAATCTAAAAAAATCATGACAGATTTACTGTTGGTGAAAAGAACACCACAATCATAAACTGTAGTGATATGCATGATTTCCCCCAAAAAATATTACAAAACCGTTAAAATACCACCAAATGGTTTTAAAAGTGTTAATGAATTCTTTAATCATGTCTTCAAGGACAAAGAGATGATATGGATGGGCCAAAATACAAACCATCTTAATGATCATCATGAAATAAAAGAAGCAATGATAGAATTCATAAAAAGTAACGAATACTGTAAATACCCCCCACCAGAAGGATTCCCAGAACTCCAAGAATTAATACTAAAAGACCTGGGATTAAAAAACGGCTTCGAATCCCTCATAACCGCCGGGGGGACAGAA
The DNA here is from genome assembly GCF_023167465.1 of Methanothermobacter tenebrarum. NCBI lineage: Archaea > Methanobacteriati > Methanobacteriota > Methanobacteria > Methanobacteriales > Methanobacteriaceae > Methanothermobacter > Methanothermobacter tenebrarum. Next base: position 1,305,371 of record NZ_AP025698.1, read on the forward strand.
TCCCTCTACCTATGCATGCACAGCTACATAGAACCAGGTGACAGGATCATAACATCAGACCCAGGATACCTAATAATCGAAAACTTCGCCAAGAGATTCGGGGCAAAAGTAACAAGCGTACACATATACAACAAAAAATGTTCATACAAACTCACCCCAAAACTCGCAAGAGATAACATAGACGAGAAAACAAAGATAATATCACTCATAGACCCCCTCAACCCCCTAGGATCATCCTATACAAAAGATGAAATAAAAGAATTCGCCGAAATATCCGAGGAAAAAGACCTATACCTACTACATGACATAACATACAGAGACTTCGCGAAAAAACACCACCTAGCAGCAAAATACGCCCCAGAAAGGACCTTAACAATCTACAGTTTCTCAAAAATCTGTGGAATGGCCGGTCTCAGAATAGGGGGTGTTATAACAGCACCAGAGATGATGGAACCCCTCAAAGCAGCTATCATAAACGACCTTGGGACAAACGCCCTATCACAAATCGGCGCCATAAAAGCCCTAAAAACCAAGAAAAAATGGATAAAAAGAGTGCGTGAACGCACATACAAAAACCAGAAGATCATAAAAAAAGCCGTTGATGAAGTTGAAGACGCATTCATACCAGTATACCCATCAAACGCTAACATGATGGCCATAGACATATACAAGACAGGAGTATCCCCAGATGATCTAACAGAATCCCTCTTAAAGAGAAAAATCTTTGTAAGACAGGGATCATACACCAGCAGATTCTATGGTAACAGATACATCCGCCTAAGCTTCTCAATCCCAAAAGAACAAGTTAAAATATTCGCAGAAAACTTCACAGACCTAATGGGATTCCTAAGAAACTAAAAAAAGGAAACTCATCCACCTTAAGGATCATCCAAACAATCATTTAAGCAGGAAGCCCCTCCCATCAGAGAAGGGTAGTTCAACGAACAGATAATAGGAGGTGATGATTCAATGGATAAACTGACAATCCTCCTTCTAATAGTTATAATAGCAGCTATAGGGGCTGCAGTTGGTTACCAATATTATGGAGGGGAAGGACTAAAATTACAAAACCAGACCCAATTGAAAATCCAAAACCAGACACAATACATGAACCAAACCCAAAATCAAACACGATACAGGAACCAAACCCAAAATTGTTCCGCATACGAACAGATGACTAAAAACATTAATCCACTCCAATATCAGGACCAGAACATGTTCCACGGAGAATTAATACAGCATCAAGAACAAAACAGAAACCGGATCCAGAACAAGCCATGAAAAATTATTCATTCCCCAGATACAGAAATGAATAGCATCATATATGAACATCCCCAAAAAAAAGTATTTATTTTTCCTGTACTACCTCGTATCCCACTTTTTTTTTTAACCATACAAGCAAACCTTCCATCCCCCAACGGGCCAAACTTGGTATTCCCTTCTCACAAACCTACTGTCCACTAAATTACAGCCAAAGCCTTGTAAGAGTATTTCAATCGCTTTTAATGTAATAATATTCTCCGATTTCTTTCTGCTTACGGTCAAGGAAACTATTGAGTTTGTTTACCCTGGGCCTTTTTGTCTCTTTATCTCTTCTGAATGTTATCCCCACCTGGGAGAGGAAACTGTTCATCGCCTTTCGAAGTTCTGTTGGACTTGTCGCATACCCTTCTATACTAGGTGTACCATGGAATACCATGGCTCTGTCTGATACATAATCGAGGAATATGATATCATGGTCTATTATAATCGCAGAAGAGTCTCTGCCCTCTATTATCTTCCTCATGGCTTTAGCCGCCATCAGCCTCTGTTCAACGTCTAGGAAGGCTGTGGGTTCATCGAAAACGTAAAGATCCGCCTCCATGGATAAGGTTGTGGCGATAGCTAATCTCTGGAGTTCTCCTCCACTTAGCTCTTCAACCCTTTTATCCTCTAACTCCTCAAGGGAGAAAGGCCTTGCAACTTCGCTTTTAAATAGTTTGGTACCGTATCCTTGCGCGTTTAATTGCAGAAATTCTCTAACAGTGCCCTTAAAATCTGATTTTAGGTATTGTGGCTTATAGGCCACCTTAAGTTTCTTTTTAATTTTACCTTTATCTGGTTTTTCAACCCCTGCTAGGATCTTGGCAAAGGTTGTTTTACCTATGCCATTGGGTCCGAAGGCTGTTACAATCTCTTTCAAGTATATTTTACCCTCTTCAACATTCAATTGGAAACTATTATATTTTTTGGTTAAATTTGAGTATTCGGTGAGTGTTTCACCTTCTTCTTCTGGTGTGGGTGGTTTGATTTTAAATTGGATTTCACTTTTCCTGAATCTAACGTTCTCTTCTCTTAGGAACCCCTTTATGTAGGCGTTTATACCAACCCTCACACCCCTCCTCTTTGATACAACACCATAGGCTCCAGGTTTCCCATAGAGTACATGAACATAATCTGAGAGGGCGTCAAGGGCTGCGAGATCATGTTCTATCACCATAACGGCTTTACCCTCTTCTTGGAGGGATCTTATCACCTTAACCGCGTTTAGCCTCTGTCTAACATCTAACCAGGATGTTGGCTCGTCAAAATAATAAAAGTCAGCATCTCTAAGGGCGGCTGCGGCTATAGCTATGGTCTGGAGTTCTCCTCCACTCAACTTTTTTATATCCCGTTTTAATATAGGTTCAAGTTCAAGAGTTTCAATAATAAAATCTAGTTTACCACGCTCATCAGCCCTTGTTAAGAGCTCATCCACTCTACCCTTCACATATTCTGGAATAAGGTCTATCAACTGTGGTTTATGAACAGTCCTTAACTTACCCGTGGAAAGTTTCTTAAAATATTCCTGCAATTGGGATCCCCTGAAGAAGCGTATTATCTCATCCCACCCTGAGGGGTTTTCATAATCCCCAAGGTTGGGTTTCAATTCACCTGAAAGTATACGGCTTATAGTTGACTTACCAATCCCATTAGGTCCTATAAGTCCAACCACATCCCCTTGGCTGATAACTGGCAATCCGAAAAGTTCGAACATGTTCTCCCCATAACGGTGAACAGGATCCTCAAGGGCCTCCGGCAAGTTTATTATACTTACAGCATTAAATGGGCACCTGTTAGTACATATACCGCAACCAGAACATAATTCCTCTGATATAATGGGCTTTTTAGTTTTTTCATTGATTATTATTGTGTCTTCACCCATCCTGACACCAGGACAGTAATCGATACACAGATAATTACACTTTTTCGGCTGGCACCGATCATGATCCAAAATGGCGATCCTAGTCACTCACATCACCATAGAAAAAAATACTCATTCACCCTATTATACTATAACCTAATAAGTAAAACAGTTATTATCAAAGTTTCCCCCTTGAATTTCCCCTAAAAATTTCATCTACTTTAAAAATAAAGGGAGAAATAAAATTAGAAAAACTAGTACAATTTTTTAAACGCCAAATCTATGTCCTCTGCCTTAACGGTTTTTCTACCAGCATGTTTTGCGAGTTTAACAGCTGCTGCCGCCACCTCTTCGCCTATTTCCTCCAGGGCCTTTGCTAGTGCCTCCCTCGCATCATCACTTATTCTCTGCGCACCGGCATTCTTTATAATTCTCCCAACTGGTGCTATTGGCAATTCACCCATAATATCACCTCAATTTTATCCTGAACTACCACACCCTATCGGGTGGAGTTTCCTGCTTCAACGATAAGACTCACCGGCATACTCCACCAGTAGAGGTCTCATCTCCACAGGCACAAAGGACCGTCCCAGCCCCGTATAGCCATAATCTATTTTCACATAGCTTATATATTTTTCGGCTTTCACCCCCCCATAGGGGGGCTTCCCCGCGGATAAAGTTAAATTTATCCTCCCTTCAGCCATCTTTGTGACTAACATCCCAGAAATTTGAAAAAAATTTACCCCTATAATCCCATGAAGATTTCACACAAAAAAATATCATACACACCATCATATAATATAACAAAAAAATTAGGGAGAGTGAAAATCTTAGATGAAACAAGTCATTATAATCCGCACAGACCTTAAAATGGGGAAAGGTAAAATCGCGGCTCAAGCCTGCCACGCATCCATAGAATCATACAAGAGAACAACCCCAGAAAAAGTGAAAAAATGGGAAAATGAAGGTTCAAAGAAGATAATCTTGAAAGTGGAAAACCTAGAAGAGCTCATGGAAATATACGAGGCGCTGAAAAAAACAAAAATCCCCCACTACCTCGTACGGGACGCAGGACACACACAACTACCCCCAGGTACAATAACAGCCCTTGGCATAGGCCCAGACGACGATGAAAAAATAGATAAGATAACAAAGCACCTAAAACTATTATAAGCCCACGAAAAAACAAGAGAATAACCACTAGACCCCTAATTTTTTCATCACAACATAAATACCATGGAGGACAGACAATGAAATGGATCGTGAAAATAGGGGGAAGCCTATTTCCCCACAATGCGAGAAAACTATTAAAAAATCTCCTAGGCGAAAACATCATCATCATAGCAGGGGGCGGGGAACTCGCAGATAAAATAAGAGAATACGATCATGAGCTCGGATTTTCAGACATCGCAAGCCATGAAGCCGCCATACTATCCATGGACATAATGGGCATACTCCTCGCAGACCTTGTAAAAGGAGCCAAGACAACCCACACCATAAAAGGGGCTAAAAAAATAATAAAAGATGGTAAAATACCAGTACTCCTACCATCAAGGATCCTACATTATCTAGATCCCCTCAAACATTCATGGAAAGTAACATCAGACTCCATCGCATTTTATATATCAAAGCTCATACATGCAAACCTATTAATAGCAACAAACGTAGATGGTATATATACAACACACCCCACTAAAAGTGAAGCTAAACTTATAAATGAAATAAGCGCTAAAAAGTTACTAACTTTTGGCGAAACCGCAGTGGATGAAGAACTACCAAAACTCCTACTAAAATACAAATCTGATTGTTACGTAGCAAATGGAAAACATCCCCAGAGGATCCTTTCCATCATAAAATCCACTGAAACAACATATACAAGGATAAGAGGTGACCAAACTTGGCAAAGATAAGATGCACATCTTGCAGACAAGAAATACCCCTAGTTGAAAGTTATGTGAAATTCGAATGCCCATTCTGCGAAGAAACCATATACAGATGCGAAAAATGCCGAACCTTCGGCCACCCATACAAATGTAAATGCGGATTCGAAGGCCCATAAAAATCCTCCTACTTTCTCCCCCTAATCCTTATAAGAGATTCTAAAATATTCCAGTACCCTAGGGTGACTCCTAGGTCACCCCCCAGGGGATCTAGCGCATGGAAAATCCAAGAAAAAAATCTACCCTCCCACATTCCAGGAGGGTGGCCCTGCAACCAACATATAAATAATAATAATGGATCAAATATTATTAAAATCGGAGGGAGATAATAATGGGAGAAGTTCTCGCTACCATAAAACTAATGCCAGAAAGTCCCGATGTGGACATGTCAAAACTAAAGGCTAAAATTCAATCATCAATACCAAAAGACGCTGAATTATATAAGATAGAAGAGGAACCCGTCGCATTCGGTCTCATAGCCCTCAATGTGATGGTTATCGTAGATGATGCGGCTGGGGGGACAGAGAAGGTTGAAAAAAAATTATCAGAAATTGAAGGTATAAGTAACATAGAAGTAACCGACCTGCGACGTTTAATTTAAACAAAGGGTGGTTGAGATTCTTGATCTCATCCTCACCTGTATTCTAGGGATACTATGCGGCACCATAACAGGTATCATACCAGGCATCCATGTTAACACTATAGGCGCCCTCACCTTCACCGCCACACCCATACTCCTCAAATTTTTTCCCCCAGAATCCTTAGCCGTTTTCCTCCTCTCAATGTCCATAACCCACGCACTCCTAGAATTCATACCATCCATGCTAGTGGGCGTCCCAGACGAAGCAACAGCATTATCCATACTACCAGGCCATAGGATGGTCCTGGAGGGATGGGGTAAAAAGGCTATAAGATTAACAACCATCGGCGGCCTTGGGGGTATAATATTTACAGTATTATCCATACCACTATTCCTAGTTCTCTTCCCCCCAGCAAATGAACTCCTAAAGCCATATATAGGACTATTACTCCTCATAATGTCAATCTATCTTATAATAAGTTTGAACAGGAACCTAGAGACCATCACATGGTCCCTGATAATATTCATCCTATCCGGGATTATGGGATGGATCATGCTAAACACTCCACTCTCACCCAACATTTCACTCTTGTGTACTTTCAGCGGCCTTTTTGGTGTCAGCACACTACTTCACAGTCTAGGTGAAAATTCAATCCTACCCAGTAAATGAAATAAAAATCAACACAAGACACCTGAGGGGAGTTTTCGGGGGTGGGATCGCCGGAGCCCTACTAGGGTTTCTCCCAGGTTTTGGACCGGCACAAGGCAGCATATTAGCCCAGGAGATCAGCGGCGGGGACGATGATCGGGTGGAGAATCTTTTAACATCCCTAAGCGCCTTGAACACATCAGATACTCTCTTTTCCCTCATGACCATTTACCTTATAGGAAATGCCCGCAGTGGAATAGCAGTATACATCTCAAAGATAATAGAAAATTTCAATTTAAACCATCTCATATTCTTCAGCTTCACAGGTATAGTATCAGCAACCATATCATTTATCCTATGCATAAAAATAGGGGATCACCTGATCGATCATCTCCAATACGTGGACTATAATAAGCTCACAAAATTCTTAATATACTTTATAAGCCTCCTCGTGATAACATTTTCACTGTTAGAAAATGCACCATTACATTTCATTTTACTAGCCTATGTAACTTCCATAGCCCTTGGCCTCATACCCCACCATGTAGGCGTTAGTAAATCCCATCTCATGGGGGTTTTCATAATACCGGCCCTAGCCATCTACCTCTAACGGATAAGAATTACCTCCCTGGCAAGTCTCCTAGAAGCTTCAACAAAAGGAGAAACATTAACACCCGGGAACGGATCAACAATACAAAGATCATATTCTTCATCAATGAGCCCTGGCAGATCCCTTATATCCTCATTATATACCTCGAAATCCTCCTGCTTACCCCCTTTAAGCCAGTTCACTTCCAAGTTTATAAGGGTCATTTCCAGGCCATCACTCCATATATCATTAAATATTACTTTACTGGCTCCTGCAAAGAGCGCGAACAATCCTAGGGTCCCCGGTCCACATGTCGCATCTATAACCTTAAATGAACCCTTAAATTTCTTCAGGATATTATAGAGGCTCATCAACTTCAAATACGAAGACCCTGGAGATTCTATGTGTATTCTACTCTGTCTCTTATAAATACACAAGGCTCCTATCCGGGTTTTTATAATATCACAGCGCATATCGCATCCAGCTAATCTCTCATATACGACAGGTTCATGTTCTGAATCGAGGATACCCACTGTCATCCTAGGATCCCCCTTTATAACCCCTTTAACTTCTGGTACCTCCCTGATTATGCGTTTAGCGGTTCTCTTATCCAACCTCTCTGATAATAATATTAGAGACTTGGGTAATAAGAATGGTGGTCTTGAAAGAGGATAACCTATGCTCATAAGTGGCGTGCCAACACTTCTCAAAGTTGATCCTTTATCTAATAGACCCTCCTCGACCATTATAACCAGTATATGCCCCATTGTAGTGTCAAGGTGCCTTTTACCACACCCACATTTACCCCAGTCCCTATCAACAGCCTCTAGGTCTACCTGATCCTCGAGGGGGATCCTCTTGTCCAAATGGAAGTCATAACAATCCTTACATCCATTATAAAAACCCTTGATCTTTTCTAACAAAGATCTCCTATCTAGTATGCACTCCCCCCCACATTCACACTTTAACCCCATATAAAATTTAAATATGATACTCATCATATTAAAAAGTGATTCTCATGAAAGATAAAAGGAAGGAGATCTTAAGAGAAATCCTGGGAGAATTCGCTGATGACAGCTTCGAAGCAGAAAATGGAAATGTTAAATCAGAAAAGGAGAGCACCCTCGACATCGATAAAATAATCCAGAGAAAACTTTCAAAACCTAAAAGAGCAGATGTTAAAGAAGTCGAAATCATAGAAGAAGAACTAATCCCCCTCTACAAGGTTTCCCTCCCAGAATTCTCCGAAAAAGAAAGGGAACTTATAAATGAAATAAGGGCAAAGGTCGTGGAAGCTGCTGTAACCGCCGGCGGCGAGTTCCAAATCGACAAAAAAACCCTCATGAAAGAGATTAAAGACTTCCTCAGGGTGAAGGGGATTCGAAACATTGACAGACTCGCCAAGCAAATCGTCCAAGAAATGCTAGGTTATGGCGAAATAGACCCCCTAATAAGAGACGATAACCTTGAAGAGATAATGATAATCGGCGTGAAAAAGCCCGTTTTCGTCTACCACAGAGACAAGGGCATGATGATAACAAACCTCATCTTCGATGATGCCGAGGATATTAAAGCCCTAATTGACCTAATCGCAAGACAAGTAGGCCGACGCATAGACCAACAAACACCAATCCTAGATGCAAGATTACCCGACGGTTCAAGAGTCAATGCAACCATACCCTCAGTATCACCAGATGGACCAACCCTAACCGTACGTAAATTCAGAAAAGACCCCTACACCATCATAGACCTCATCAACTTCAAAACATTATCATCATATCTCGCAGCATTCCTCTGGGTATGTACCGATGGCCTTGGAGTCAAACCATGCAATGCAATAATCGCAGGGGGAACAAGTTCAGGTAAAACAACAACCCTGAATACAATAGCGGCCTTCATACCACCCCGTGAGAGGGTCATCACTATCGAGGACACCCTAGAACTCCAACTCCCACACCCCCACATCCTAAGACTGGAAACAAGACCGCCAAACATAGAAGGAAAAGGCGAAATCGACATGGACACCCTCGTCAAAAACTCCCTCCGACAAAGACCAGACAGGATAATAGTAGGAGAAGTAAGGGGCCCCGAAGCCATAACATTATTCACAGCCTTAAACACCGGCCATTCAGGGTTCGGAACATTACACTCAAACACTGCGCAAGAAACCATCACCAGACTCGCAAACAGGCCCATGAACGTCCCAAGTATTATGATACCCGCATTGGACTTCATAATAATGCAGAATAGAATGTACAGTTCATCTGGTCGCTCAATAAGGCGCATAACCGAAGTGGCCGAGGTCGTGGGGATGGAAGAGGATAGAGTCCAATTAAACAGGATATTCGAATGGGATAACGTCACAGACAAGGTCGAATACGTGGGCATAGCAAGCCAAACCCTGAGAGAAATAGCAGAACTACGAGGCATGAGCATAACTGAAATAGAAGAAGAAATCGAAAGAAGAAGACTAGTCCTAGAATACATGGCTGAAGAGAATATAAGATCCATAGATGAAGTGGCCAAATATATACACGGATATTATAAGGATCCTGAAAAGATCCTAGAGAAAGTACTCTAAGGAGAAACCCCACACAATCGGGGGCGTCTAAAATGGTTTTAAAAAAAATTTTTGAAAAACTCGGCAGCATAACAATAGACACGAGCAAAAAAGTGGAAGAGGGAGTTAAGGCCCCAGCAGCGAAACTAGCCAGCATCAGACCACTATTCACAGGTAGACGCGATTTCAGGGAGACCATAAAACGTAGAAGCACCTCAATGATAATGGAACGGATGAGGATGACCCCCGAAGAAGTGGAAGTATTTAAAGAACTTATAGAAGCCGACAAACGCCGAGAAGAGGAGAAAAAAGAAAGCGAAAAAAAGTATACGGAAGCTTCACTCGAAGAATTATTAAAAGAAGAGGAAAAGAAGTTCGACCCCAAGATACTGCTAATGCTTGGAACCGTTTCAGGCCTCATATTACTACTGATAACAATCACACTAGGCCTCGGCCTAGATATCGGTCTAATACTAATGTTCGCAGTAACTTCCCTATCAGTAATTCTAACAGTCGCACCAAAATTGCAAAAGGGTAGAAAATCCAGTGAAGCATCACGCCAACTACCATTCGCTTTAAGGCAGATGGCAACAGAACTTAGAGCAGGACTAGGACTCCACGACACCATGCGCTCAGTGGCGCTTTCAGGGTATGGAGCGTTATCTGAAGAATTCGCAAGGACACTTGAAGAGATAAAGTATGGTGAAAGTACTGAGAATGCCCTACGGGAAATGTGTAACCGGGTGGACTCTGAAGGCCTGGATAGGGCTGTCTATCAGATTACAAGGACGCTTGAAAGTGGAGGTGACCTAGCCAAGACCCTTAATATTATAGCAGAGGATATAGCCTATGAGATGAGAATGAAACTCAGAGATTATTCCCAGAAGCTTAACTCATTCACCATGATATACATGTTCATCGCCATCCTCGGACCGGTAATATTCCTCGTAATGTTACTTGCAGCCGCCACAATCATGGAAGGGTCAGTTTTACCCCCAATCGCAATATTATTATTATACCTGTTATTATTCCCAATGATAGTAGGATTCATGGCCTTCATGGTAAAAAGACTCGAACCAAAATTATAATATCCCCTAATAGGATTCTACTCCCCCCATATGATGAAAAGGCACCCATATACTCTAAAATATGGGGACACTTCAGCTAATAATATTTAAAACTTTCGATTACCTTTAAATCATAAATTATTTCTATTTTGCAAATAAACTCATATATTAGTTGCTGCACATTTCCCCAATATCTGGGGGGAGTAGCAGGAGAGGTGGGTGGGGAAAAGCAGAAAAAATCTGGGAGTATAAACTCCCAAAAAGTTGCTAAGGGATGAATAACATCCCTAACTATCTGCTATATCAGGAAGGGAAACAAAAAAACCCACAAAGGGGATGGGAAAATCCCCCAAATGCAATAACCCCAAAGGTGATATCTATGAAATTTGGTATCGAAATCGTCCCAAGCATGCCAATAGACGAGGTAGTTGAAGTCGTTAAATTGGCAGAGGATGTCGGCTTTCAATACGCTTGGATAACAGACCACTACAACAACAGATATGTATATCAGGTCCTCGCCTTACTTGCTAAAGAAACCGAGACCATCAGAATAGGTCCAGGTATAACAAACCCCTATGTTAGGAACCCAGCAATAACAGCCTCAGCCATAGCAACCCTAGATGAAATCTCAAATGGAAGAGCAAACCTCGGTATCGGACCCGGTGACAAGGCCACATTCGACAAATTAGGCATCGCATGGGAAAAACCAATATCAAGAATAAAAGAGGCAATATCCATAGTAAGAACCCTAACAGCCGGAGAAGCACTTGACACAGGCGCAAAATTAGATTACAAGCCCGTGCAGGAGAAAATCCCAGTATATATGGGTGCCCAGGGTCCAATGATGCTCAAAACCGCCGGTGAAGTGGCAGATGGTGTGCTAATTAATGCTTCAAACCCAAAAGACTTCGAAGCAGCTGTTCCAAACATAAAAGAAGGGGCAGAAGCCGCAGGCAGAAGCATTGATGAAATCGACGTCGCCGCATACACCTGCACCTCAGTAGATGAAGACCCTGAAAAAGCAGCAAACGCCGCTAAGATAGTGGTCGCATTCATAGCCGCAGGATCACCACCATTCGTACTCGAAAGACATGGCCTACCAGCTGACACACAACAGAAATTCGGCGACCTCATAGCCAAAGGAGACTTTGGCGGTGCAATAGCAGCAGTAGACGACGCATTAATGGAAGCATTCGCAATTGTAGGCACACCCGATGACCTCGTGCCTAAAATAGAAGCCCTCGGTGAAATGGGCGTAACACAATATGTTGTCGGTTCACCAATAGGACCAGACATGAAAAAATCCATAAAACTCGTAGGGGACATCATAGAAAGCTTCTAAAAAAAAGCTAAAATTCACCACCAAAATTTTTTATACTCTCTCTATTTTTTTTTTTTTTTTTTTTTTTTTTTTTTTTTTTTTTTTACTTTCCTTTTTCCAATAGAATATTAAATAATAAAAGAACATACCCAATAATAACCTTTCTTTTTCTAGGAATAAATATGATGAGAGAGTTAGCGCTGAAAACAAGGAAAAAAGCCATTAAAAGGATTAGAAGAAAAACACCAGAAGAATTAGCAACTAGCTGGTGCCAAGAAGATCTGCTCTACTCTGGAAAAGGCAAAGCCATCTTCATGATACTCCCAACCAGGGGATGCTCATGGGCACTATCCAAAAGTGGCGGTTGCACCATGTGCAGCTACCTTTCAGATTCACTCCTCGAAGACATCAAAGCCGAAAAATTAAACAAGATATTCAAAGATCTAATATCCCAGTATAGGATAAAAGAGAAAACCGCAGTCAAAATATTCATCTCAGGCAGCTTCCTAAACCCAGAAGAATTCCCAGAAGAATCAAGGAAATTCATACTAGAATACCTCAATAAGATAGACAAAATAGAAGAGATAATAACAGAATCCCGGCCAGAATACGTAAACAAGAAGATACTCATTGAATGTTGCAAACAAGCACCAAACAAAATACTAGAAGTCAGCATAGGACTTGAAACAGCAGACGATTACACACGCAAATACAAGATAAACAAGGGCTTCACGAAAGAAGACTTCAAAAGAGCCATAAGATGCATAAAAAGCTTGAAAGGGGATTTCAATATAAAATCAAAGGCTTATATCTTTATAAAACCCATTTTAACAAGTGAAAAAGAAGCTATCCAAGATGCCATAGACTCCGCAGTCTACGCGGAAAAGGTAGGCGTCGACAGAATATCATTCTGCCCATCAACCATACACAAAGGCACAGTAATGGAAGAACTTTGGAAAAGAAGCTCATACAAACCCCCATGGATATGGAGCCTCATCGAAATCATAAACAACACACGAAAAAACCTTAAAATACCAACAATAATGGACACTTCAGGAGTCGGCACACCAAGAGGCCCCTACAGCTGCAAAAAATGTAACCTGAAACTTAAAAAATTAATCATAGAATCCAACCTAACCCAAAAAACCATACCACCAATAAAATGCAACTGCTACAATAGATGGGTTGCCGAAAAAGAACTCGGAGACTTCACAAGATCAACAAATAACATCAAATACCAAACCTATGGATAATCAACCCCCCACACACTAAAAGAAAAATCACAAAAAGTCAACAAACTAGCCCATCCTATCGTATAAGGCTTCCAACCTCCAGAACAAGATTTTTATACCCGTTCCCCCCACCAGCACCCCACACAGGACATGAACCATCTTGAAAATCAAGGGCACAACCCAAATTCCAATGCTATAATCTTCCCTACCCGTTAGTCAAACCCCCCCATCCTACCAGGGAAGATCCCCCCAAATTGGGGGGTCTTCTTGCCCGCTCCTAGATAAAAAAATTAGAAAGTCACACAGGATACCTCCCAAAAAAACGTGGACAGATGAACAATTTTAGCAATAAAGACCATAGGATGGGGTGCTTAACCTCCAGAGCCAGCGGCTAAAATTAAAAGGTAAAACCTATTCCAGGCGCCGGGAAGCACCCCCCCACTTAGGGGGTGTGCTAATTCACAAGGGGGAGATCCTATGATCGGAATAAGCGCAGACTTCGACCCACTACATAAAGGACACATGAAACTTATAGAAAAAGGACGCGAAATAGCGGAAAAAACTGGAAGCAAGCTCGTCATATACCTTAACAAGGATTATAGCGCCAACCACGCCCCATTCTTCGCGTCATATGAAGCTCGTGAAAAAATGGCCCTTGAAGCAGGAGCCGATAAAGTTATACCAATTGAAGGCCTGCACTACAGGCTAACACTAGCATACACCGTACCTATAAGGATAGCTATGATGATAGAAGACGGTGTTACAGATTACGTGGATGCTGCTAACGTACTCCCAAAAATCATAAAAAAGGAAGCAGAATATTTCGTCAAAAGAGGCATATTCAGTGGAATACCAAGAAAACTTCCGAATAGGAACGTTATCAGATGGTTCGCAGTCAACGAATTCTTCCAGAAAAAATACAACCGGAAAATGAAATTTCACATAATCCCAGAACTTACAGAAAACGGTTCAAAAATTTCAGGAAGAGAAATAAGGAAAAAAATAATAGAAAATAACCTGAAAATAACCGAAGACGTGGCCAAACTTCTACCAGAAACCACTATAAAAATCCTCGAAAAAGAACTGAAAGATAAGAAAGCCCCAGGCAAAAGGAACTTTAATTTAATAAAGGATAAGATGAACAAGCTTTCACGGGCAGACCTCCAATATATAGCCTATCTTAACGCCGACCTCATAAACTCCATCATCAAATGGAGACCATACAATACAGAAAACCAGATATGGGCAACCTTCAGAAGGGCCGGGTATGGTCCAGTACTTACAAGACTAGCTTTAAGTTCAATGGAAATGAATGTAACAAGGAGAGAGGTCTATAATCTCATAGGATACTATGAGAAAAAAGGATGGATACCACCAGATCAAAAAAGGGAGAGGATAATCCAAAGGGCCTGGTTCATATCAAAGAGCGTGAAAAAAGGTTACACTTCAAGAGAAGCCCATGAAAAGTTCCTAGAACGCCCCAGGCCCCTGAATGGGCCCTTAAAATCCTTCAAGGCTGGGATAAGTTTAAAAAGGTCTGAAATCGGAAAATTAAAAGAAGGAACAGAAGCCAAAATATATGTAAAGGAGAATGACATTATCTCCTGCCAGATAAAGGATGGGATGAAAATTAAAAGTCCATTAATCCTCCCAGGTGAGATGGCAACCTATCTCCGGTTAATCATAGATTCACATTTCATACCATTCAATGGTAAGCTCATCAAAGAAAATGAGAGCTTCAGGGTCAAAATAAGTATCGGATGAGCTATTTCTTTCCTCTGTGCTCTACTATAGGACACGTCCAAGATTTACAAAATGTCATGACAAAACTGCCATCATCAGTATCCAGGTGGATCCTCCAGCACTCATCATCATAAAATTTGAATTCAACATCAAGGATCCTTTTACCAATGAGTTTTTTAAGATTCTCCCTACAATCATCTATAATATCTTCTCCCAACTAAATCACCTTACTACTATTTTATTCCATCAACAATTATAAACCTTTTACATGATCAAAAATCCTACCATAATCTTCAAATACCATCCCAATATCATCCAATCCCCTGATTATCCTTTTAAAGGTTTTAGACGTGCACTTTAACATTATAGGGGTTATATTTTCAGATAAAAATGATTCAACATCCTTCATCTCCTCATATCTCCTCTGTGAATGATAAGCCGAACTTATAACCCTTGAAATTGCACGCTCCCTAAAACCCGCACCCTCCGTCTCCTCAAGTATTTCCAACAAATCCCCATCAAGGCCCATCCGATACGCTGCTAAGAGAGTCTCCCATAAAAGTGCTGAGACACCCTTCGTATAAGAACTCCTCAACATTTTAAGTGCAGAAGCATCACCAACCTCCACACCCCTAACCTCTATATTAAACCCATAATCATTTAACCTGGCAAATTCATGGGCATAATCCCCTGATGCTAAAATTTTAACCCCCAAATCCCTACTTATACGTCCCATGATAGCAGCATCAACCACCTTACCATTCATTATATAACTGAGGGCTTTTTTCACAGTAGAAGGCGCAATATTATTTACATCAACATAAACCCCCCTAACATGATCACCAACTTCCCTGGCGACCTTCACAGCCACCCCAGGGGTGACCGCAGAGATCACCATATCAGATCTTCTAGAAACATCCACAATATCATCACATTCAGTAACCCCCAGATCATGTGCCAATCTCCTCGTACGTTCACTCCTCCCCCTTGTAGCGGTTAAAACTTCAACTCCCCCATCTAAAAGTTTCAAGGCCATGGTAGATGCCACTTCCCCAAAACCTATAAAACCCACCTTAATAATATCAAACCTCCCACAAGCCCCCCAACAACATGGGGGGTGGTTACTAATTAATTTTTATCATCACATTAGATCCTACCCTAACTCCAATATCCTTCGCTATGGCCGTGCACTTGGCATTTAATAGGCAAAATACTGGTTTTTTGTCAAGTGGAGCTTCTGTTAGGCCCTCATAATTGCCAAGGCCCTTGGCTATTATAACTTGGGAATTGTCAAATATTTTCCTGAATTCATCTGAAAATTCATGGTAGATTACACCCACTGAATCTGTTCCAGTTGTAACAATATCCGCGATTTTATTGAGTCCCGCTTCTAAAGCATCCTCTACGCAAGCATCATTGAGAATAGGCTCATCTTTAACAGCGACTGTAACACTCACATCATAATCCAAGAGTTTCTCTATGAGTAACTTGTCGAATATGATCTCACCAGTATTATCCGCGAGATAGAGTACCCTACTGGATTTTTTCAGATCCTCTTCGAGGATTCTAGTATGGTTCACCTCCAAGGGGGAGTTGAGGGATTCTACAACCACTTTTTCATGGTCGAATTCGAGTCCAAGGGCTCCGAAGTCTATTATGTTACCTGTTATCGCCACCTTCACGAAATCTTCAAGGTTTTCATTATCTTCTAGGAACTTCCTGGCAATTGGCAGAAAATCCTGAGCGATCTTGTTACATCTTCTCTTTTCACTAGCATAAGGGTCCCTGTTCCCCGTCATCTTTTTGATGAGTCTATGGATACTAGTGCCTATCTCATTGGATACCGCCCCTTCCTTAAACGTGGAATCGAGTAAACTTATTATCCTTTTCATTATTTTGAATTTTAGTTTCTCATCATCTGTCGCAAGATCCAATGCTTCTCTTGCTTGTCTGAGAAAACATGGAGCACATTCATAGTATACTCTCATGATACTATCCACCATATATTACCCTGATAACCTCTATAATATCGCCATCATCCACCTGTTCCTCTTCAACTACTATTTCACCATTCTTTTTAACCACAACAGCTTCTAGGGGGATGTCGAAATCTTTAAGAACATCCTTAATGGTTAATTTTTCCTTGATCTTCATTGCCTTTTTCTCATCATCTATTATGAGAGTGAATTTCATCTTGTAACCTCCCTATCTCCCCAAGGAGAGTGCAAGCCCTGCATAAGTCTCTAGTGGATGGCTGACCACACCTCACACACTCTCTTAATATGGACTCCTCCTTAAGCTCTTTTTCCAAAGCCTTTCTGATTTTTTCATGACCCCTCAAAGTAGAATATAAGATGGTGGGATGATCCTTTCTTAATCCTGTTAGGATTGTGCCTATTTTTTTCCTGAAGGAAGTTTTCCGGTATGGACATTCCTCCAGGTGGACGTTCAGGCCCTTCGCCATTACATATGCTGTAACTTCTTCTTCTGGGATTTCTCTGAGTGGTTTGATCTTGGTTACAAATTTTTGTGAATAGGTTGCGGGGCCTATCCTTGTGAGGTTTTCTATGTTCCCTTCTAGGTAATTCATTACTATTGCCTGGACTTCATCGTCAAGGTTGTGTCCGGTTGCTATCTTATCTGCTCCGAGTTTTTTGGCTTCCTTGTTGAGTATCCATCTTCTGAGCACTCCACAGTATGTGCATGCTTTCCTTGAGGGGTTTAATGCCATTATCTCGTCTATTGTTATCTTGAAGTGTTTTTTGAATGAGAATATGTGTTGTGGTATTCCAAGTTCTCTACAAGTTTTTGACGCGTATTCTATCCCCTTTTCTCGGTAGTCTCCTATGCCTTCGTTGACTGTTATTGCCTCGAGTTCTATTATGTTCCTCTCTGAAAGGATTGATAGTATATCTAGTACTGTTGTACTGTCCTTTCCACCTGAAAGGGCGACTAGTACTCTATCGTCTTTTTTTATTAGTTTGTATTTTTTTATGTCCTTGAGGACTTTCCTTTGGAGTGTTTTAATGAAGCATTCTTTGCATAGGTGTTGTCCCGAGTATTTTCTGTGGATGATAACATTTTCTGAGCCACATTTTGTACATAACATTATTCTGCTCCCTAGAATAGTTATAGTTTGAATGGTTTCCGGAAGAGTTCAAGGTCCTGTCTGTAGTCTTTTCCTGTGACGAGTGCTATTTCGGCTTTTTGTAATTCGGCTCCGAGGTATGCGGCATGTTCTAGGCGGGTTACAAGGTTCTTTTTTATGATCTCCTCGTAAAGTTTCTTGGCATTATCTGATACTAGGGCAATCTGTGGTTCCATGTTTTTGTAGTGTATCACTTTTATTTTATCATCTTCTACTAGTATCTTGAAACTTCCTGCCTTGTCTTGTATGAATTCGATCCCGCCTTGTGCTTCGATGATGGGGACTTCTATTTTTTCTTTTACCTTTTCATGCTTTCTCTTGTCCTTGAAGAGTATGAGGTCTATGCCTAGGTTTTTGGGGATTGATTTTCTATTTTTTGCAAGGAACATCATGCGTGATGCTACTGCGAGTTCATATGCGCTGCCCTTGTTTTTACCGCTTACTTCTGGCGTGAAGAGGATGCCCGCGCCTAATTCCATGCCCATGCCTGCTAGCAGGGCGTTCACCCCTGTTGAGTCTACATCTATGAGTTCCGCGACATTTCCCGCGCCAAAAAATATTGGCTCCGGGTTTCTTGATGTGTATTCTCTGCAGGCTTTTATTGAATCTACAATACTTTTACTGTTGACAGGATCCAAGATGGGATCCGGGATAACATCTATACTCTTACATTTTCTCTTTAGGGATTCTAGGGATTTTACCTTTTCCTCGGCCGTTTCAGGTATCCAACCTCGGTTATAATCTGTTGGTAGTATAACTGCTGGTATGTTTTTTTCTTCTAGCAGGGGTAATACTTCCTTGTAGTTTCCATGATCGAGACTTAGAACCAGATCTGCGCCGGCTTTAACAGCTACTTCTATCTCATCAGGGTTTAGAGTGTCGATACTCACTGGTAGGTTACCAGCCACCCTTTTCACTGTTCTTATTATTTCTGGTATCTGTTTTGATAAGTCTTCGCCTGGTATTGTCCTGATGTCTATTATGTCGGCTCCGCTTTTCATGAGGTAGTTGACCTGTTTTACTAATTGTTCTTTTTTTAGGAATGGTGCCTTTGCAACTTCTGCCAGGACTCTCATGGGGAAGTCTCTTCCAACTGGGAGTTCTCCTACAAGGATGTTTTCCTCTTTTTTTAATAGTTTTTCACGTTTTTTTTCATCCTCTTCAAAATCCTTTATAAACTTAAGGGCCCTTTTCCGCTGTTCTTCTTCTATTAGTCTGTCAGCGGCTTTCTTGGGTGATAGTTTCAGCCTATCTAATAGATCAAGTACTATTGGGAGATCTGCCGCGTCTGTGGGTCCCTTATAGGCTGGGATTCCTGTCTCTTTTGTTATTATACTAGCATCCCTGGGTATTAGGCCTGGTATAAGTATGAGGTCTAGGTCTGAGATGATGGAATCATCTAGTTTTTTTATTTCATTTATTATCCGGCGGGGGGTTAGAAAGGCTGCTATGAGTATGTCCGCGATATGGACATGTACATCATGTTTTTTAGTGGATGAGGCTTTTATTACGAGTTCTCCTGCGAGTTTTCCTGTGATTATAAGTACTTTCATTTTATCCCCCTCTGATTTAAATTTGACCATCATGTATATATACTAAAATTTTATAATGATTAACAATGAAAAATTGGAGGTAGACCATGATCGAAATCCGATTTCATGGACGCGGCGGACAAGGTGCCGTCACAGCAGCAGAAATCCTCGCAAAAGCCGCGTTCGAGGATGGAAAGTACTCACAGGCCTTTCCATTCTTTGGCGTGGAAAGAAGAGGCGCCCCCGTCATGGCCTTCACAAGACTAGATGAAAAACCCATACGAAGAAGACATCAAATTTACAACCCTGATTATGTTGTTGTACTAGATGACGGCCTCCTAGAAGTCGTTGACGTATTCGCAGGACTAAAAACCAATGGCGCAGTCATAATAAACACAAGGGAACAACCCCAAACACCTCCAGGAGCCAAAAAGTATACAATAGACGCTACAGGCATAGCATTAGAAATCCTGGGCCGACCAATTGTAAACACGACAATGCTCGGAGCATTCGCAGGTGCAACAGGAGAAGTGACAATAGACGCCATCATAAAAATAATCAAGGAAACATTCCCCGGCAAAATCGGGGAAAAGAACGCAGAGGCTGCTAAAAAAGCCTATGAGAAGTTGAAAGGGTGAATGTAAATGGAAATAGGAGCCACCGTAAAAGAACCCGGAAGCACCCGCAGAAACAAAACAGGCAGCTGGAGAACCTTCAAACCAATCCTAGACAAGGAAAAGTGTATAGAATGCGACAACTGCATACTATTCTGTCCAGACGCATGCATAAACCCCGAATATGAGATAGATTACGATTACTGTAAAGGATGCGGGATATGCGCAGAAGAATGCCCCGTAAAAGCGATAAAAATGGAAAGGGAAAGATAAAAAGACTGGAGTGGGAAAAATGACACTAAAGATAATATCAACAAATCGGGCAGTCGCAGAAGCCGTGAAACTCGCCAAACCACAAGTAATACCAGTCTATCCAATAACGCCACAAACATCCATATCAGAGTACCTGGCACAATTCGTAGCCAACGGCGAACTAGAAGCAGAATACATACGAGTAGAATCAGAACACAGCGCCATGAGCGCATGCATAGGAGCATCAGCAACAGGTGTAAGAGTATTCACAGCAACATCATCCCAAGGACTAGCACTAATGCACGAAATGCTCTTCGCAGCAGCAGGCCTCAGAAACCCCATCGTAATGGCCAACGCCAACAGATCACTATCAGCCCCCCTAAGCATATGGAACGACCACCAAGACTCCATAGCAGAAAGAGACTCAGGCTGGATACAAGTATACGTTGAAAGCGCGCAAGAAGCCTTCGATTCCATGCTCATATCCTATAAAGTGTCAGAAAACAAAAAAGTACTCCTACCCAGCATGGTCTGCCTAGACGGGTTCATACTAACACACACAGTAGAACCAGTTGAAATACTCCCAGAAGAAGAAGTAGACAACTTCCTACCAGAATATAAACCAGAACATGCCATACTAGACCCAGAAAATCCAATGTCCCTCGGAACATTCACAGACCCAAACTACTACATGGAAGCAAGATACCAAATCGAAGAAGCCACACAAAACTCCAAAAAAATCATAGAAAAAGTCAACAAAGAATTCAATGAAACATTCAACCGCAAATACAACTTCGTTGAAGAATACAAATGCGAAGATGCTGAAATCGTGCTCGTGGCAATGGGATCACTCTGCAGCACCCTAAAAGAACTAGTCGATGAATTCAGAAAAGAAGGTAAAAAAGTCGGCCTACTCAAAGTAAGAGTATACAGGCCATTCCCAGATAAAGAAATCTACAATGCAATAAAAGACGCTGACAAAATAGCAGTCCTTGATAAAAACATCACATTTAGCATGGGGGGAGCCCTCTACACAGATATGATGGCGAAAATACACGACAAAGAAATCTACAACTTCATCCTAGGATTAGGAGGACGCGACATAACACCCCAAAATATCAAAGAGATTGTAGAAAAAACAGAAAAACCAGAAAAGGACATCACATGGATCGGATTAAAGGAGGAATCCTAGATGGAAATCCCTAAAGAAGAACTCCTCGCCCCAGGCCACCGTGGCTGCGCAGGCTGCGGCGCAACCCTAGGCGTAAGATTAGCACTAAAAGTCCTAGGCAAAAATACAATAGCAGTTTCAGCAACCGGCTGCCTAGAAGTTATCACAACACCCTACCCCGAGACAGCATGGGAAATACCCTGGATACACGTAGCATTTGAAAATGCGGCTGCAGTTGCCTCAGGCATAGAAAGAGCCCTGAAAGCCAAGGGCAAAAAGGACATAAACGTGGTAGCATTCGCAGGTGACGGTGGAACAGCAGACATAGGCATGCAAGCCCTCTCAGGGGCCATGGAAAGGGGGCATAACATCATCTACATCTGTTACGATAACGAAGCATACATGAACACAGGAATACAAAGAAGCGGAGCAACACCCTACGGCGCATCAACCACAACATCACCCCCCGGTAAAAAGAGCTTCGGCGAAGACAGGCCAAAAAAGAACATGCCATTCATCATGGCAGCCCATGGAGTACCCTACGTGGCAACAGCATCAATATCATACCCCGAAGATTTCATGAAAAAAGTTAAAAAAGCCAAGGAAACAGAAGGACCAGCATACATACACCTACACCAACCATGCACAACAGGATGGGGATTCGACCCATCAAAGACAATAGAAATAGGGAGACTAGCAGTAGAAACAGGCGCCTGGCTATTATACGAGATAGAAGAGGGAGAATTCAAGATCACATATAGGCCAATCCAACGGAAGCCAGTCACAGAATACCTAGAGGTCCAGAGAAGATTCAAACACTTAAAAGAGAAAGAAAAAGCCAAAATACAAGAGTATATAGACAAGATATGTGCAGAGCTCAGAATATAATTTGGAGGATAAAAAGTTGAAGAAAATCCTAAGCCAACCAGAACTATGTGACGGTTGCAGAGACTGCGAAGAAGCCTGCGAAAAACTCTATGGAGCGCCTAGGATAATGATACGTGAAATAAACGGCACATACTATCCCATCATATGTCAACAATGCGAAGATGCGCCCTGCAAGGCAATCTGCCCCACCGAAGCAATCAATGAAACCATAGACCCAGAAAGGTGTATAGGCTGCGGACTCTGCATGATAGTATGCCCATTCGGGGCCATAGTACTATCAGAGAGAAAAGCCCAAAAATGCAACCAATGCCCCAAAATAGACACACCAGCTTGCATAAAAGCCTGCTCCAAGAGAGCTCTTTCCATAGTAGACGCTGAAAAACTAAAACTCGAAAAACAGGAAAAACACATAGCAAAGATGGCAGGAACCGCGAAACCAAAACTCGACATCATAAATCTAGTCTCAAAAACCAAAAAAGCTGAGGAGAAACTAAAATAGGGGGGCTACAATTGCGAGAGTTGATCTTAAGCCCAGAATTATGTGATGAATGCGTAAAATGTGAAAGAATATGTCCAAGGAATGCCATACGCCTATTAAATGGCATGCCAATCTTTTGCATGCACTGCGCCCCAGAAAAAGCCCCCTGCCTTAACATCTGCCCAGAGGATGCTATAACAGAAAAAGAAGGAGCCATCATAATCGATGAAGAAAAATGTGTAGGCTGCGGTTTATGCCGTGACGCCTGCCCCATAGGCGCAATTTACATAGACGAACATGGAACCCCACACAAATGCGACCTATGCATAGACTATGATAAACCACTCTGTATCTCAGCCTGCCCCACAGGAGCTCTAATAGAAAGTTCAGAGGATCTAGTATCCACTAAAAGGGATAAACTAGCAACCGAACTTAAAAAGATCAAGGACCTAATCCAATTATAGGCGCTGGGAGGATCCCATGATCAGCCAAAAAAAGATCGAGGAAACAGTATGCCAACTTTTCAAAAAAGCCACTACAAGATTACCATCGGATGTTGAATCAGCCCTCAAAAAAGCCCTCCAAGAAGAAGAAGATGAAATAGCACTATTAAACTTAAATGCCATCCTAGAGAATATCAAAATAGCCAAAGAAAAAAAGATACCAATATGCCAAGATACAGGACTTCCCATAGTATTCGTGAAAATGGGTAATGTTAAAGTTGAAAAACTCTATGAGGGGATCAGAGAAGGGATTAGAAAGGCAACCTCCCAAGTCCCATTAAGGCCCAATGTCGTGGACCCCATCTCAAGGGAGAATACCGGGGATAACACCGGCAAAATGATCCCACAGATAGACCTGGAATTAGCAGATACTGATTTTCTTGAAATAACAGTCATGCCAAAGGGTTTTGGTTCAGAGAATAATAACAGGCTAAGAATGGGACTCCCCAGTGAAGGCCTTGAAGGAGTTAAGGATTTCGTGATCGAAACCGTGATCAGGGCGGGTGGTAAACCATGTCCACCCATAATAGTAGGAGTGGGCGTGGGCGGATCTTCAGATCTCGCATTAAAACTTGCCAAAAAAGCTTTACTTAAAAAAATTGGAGAACGAAACAAAAACAAGAAAATAGCAGAACTAGAAGAGAGCATACTCCAAGAAATAAATAGGACTGGTATAGGTCCAATGGGACTTGGTGGTAAAACAACCGCATTAGACGTTAAGATAGAAACTGCCCACACCCATACTGCAGGACTACCCATCGGAGTCTGCATACAATGTTGGGCTTCAAGACATGCCACCGCCATCCTAAAATGAAAGGAGGGAAGCTAATAGCCTCCCCCAACACTGGGACTTTCACAATTTTATGGTTTTTCACAGGTTATCATGAATATTGTCCTGTCAGCTATGCTCACAGCCCTGTCAGCCACTCTCTCAAGGAATCTTGCTATGAATAATAGGTTTACAAGATAATTTATTGCTTCTTTATCTTTGAACATGCTAACGGTCACATGTTCTAGTGTCTGGTCAAATAGGTCATCCACTTTATCATCATCGTGCCTGAGTTCCTTTGCCATTTCTATGTTTTGATCAAGGAATGAATATATTCCCTTAGAGAGCATCATCTGGACAAAATCTGCCATGTGCATGAGATCTTCTAATGGTTTTTTGGGTATCTCCTCATCTTTTATATTCTCGGAATATTCTGCTATATCAGCTGCAAGGTATCCTATTCTTTTAAGGTGGCTTCCAACTTTTATACAAGCTTCTATAAACCTCAGATCCTTCGCAACTGGCTGTTCAGCGGCTATTAAACTTATGCATTTCCTTTCAAGGTTGAAGACCATGTCATCTATCTCTTTACTGGCTGATACCACCTCTTCCTTCCTCTTTTCGTCGAAATCAAATAAAAGGTTTGTAGACTTTTTATGTGTTTCAAGGGTTTTCTGGGCTATCTTTTCCACATCTTTTCTCAAATCTTTTAACCTTTTCCTGAAGAGTATTCTTGGATATTTTTTCTCCATAATATTCCTCCTAGAAACCCGAAAATAATTATCCGAACCTGCCAGTTATGTATTCCTCCGTCCTCTTATCTTGCGGTTCCACGAATATCTTCTCTGTCAAGCCACTTTCAACTATTTCACCATTTAAAAAGAATGCAGTATACTTTGAGACTCGTGTAGCCTGTTGCATATTGTGCGTCACTATTATTATGGTGAATCTGCGCTTCAATTTGTGTATAAGGTCCTCAATTTTAGTGGTTGAAATAGGATCAAGTGCAGAACATGGCTCATCCATTAATATCACTTCAGGTTCTATTGCTATCGTCCTCGCAATACATAGGCGCTGTTGCTGTCCCCCTGAAAGGCTGAGAGCCGTTTGATCTAACTTATCCTTAACTTCATCCCAGAGCGCAGCCGCCTTTAAACTTTCCACCACCCTACTCTCTATCACATCCTTATCAGTGATGCCATGAACACGAAGACCATAAGCAACATTCTCAAATACAGACTTTGGGAATGGATTCGGCTTTTGGAAGACCATACCAACCTTTTTCCTTAACTCAACCACATCCACGTCAGGATCATAAATATCCTTCCCATCCAAGTAAACATGACCCTCATGACGGAAACCGGGTATAACATCATTCATCCTATTAAGGGTCCTTATGAAAGTCGATTTACCACAACCAGATGGGCCT
Organism: Methanothermobacter tenebrarum; assembly: GCF_023167465.1. Taxonomy (NCBI): domain Archaea; kingdom Methanobacteriati; phylum Methanobacteriota; class Methanobacteria; order Methanobacteriales; family Methanobacteriaceae; genus Methanothermobacter; species Methanothermobacter tenebrarum. The sequence goes on from NZ_AP025698.1 coordinate 1,330,999, forward strand.
ATGAGCGCCGTCACAGTATTCTTAGGTATCTTCAAATTCACATCCTTTAAAATGTGGTCTTCACCAAAATAAACGTTCAAATCTTCAACTTCAATCCTGTACATGGTCATCGCCCCATCATCTTCCTCCGGTACCTTTCAACAAGAGTATTAGTCGCGACTGTAATGATAAGAACCATTATCACTAGGACAGCCGCAGTCCCATAAGCATTTTTAAGGGAAAGCCCCTCTGTAGCAAGCACATACAAATGTAATGGAAGCGGCCTTCCAGGGTCGAAGATGGAAATCGGCATTGAAAGCGCGGATCCAACAACAAACATCACAGCCGCCGCCTCTGATATGGCCCTGGCCATCCCTAGTATGACCCCCGTGACTATCCCAGGCATTGCCGCGGGTATCACAACCCTATAGATTGTCTCCCAGTTAGTAGCGCCTAGCGCCCAACTCGCTTCCCTGTAGGATCGTGGCACGCTCTCAATAGATACTACAGCCACCTGGAATATTGTGGGTAAAGCCATGAGCGCGAGTACAAGACCCCCAGAAAGGAGGGACCATCCAAGTCCAAGGAATATAACAAAGAATGACAATCCAAATAATCCGAATACTATAGATGGTATTGATGCTAGTGTCTCAGCCCCGAATTTTATGAGTTTAACTATTTGCCTCTCACCAGCATATTCTGCCATGTAAACTGCAGCCCCAACACCAAGGGGTGTTGCGATTAAAACCGCTAATAGTGTCACATAGATGCTTGATACTATCATTGGGGCGATACCACCAGCTCTACCAGAATTTATCGGCTCTGTCAACAAAAATTCAAGGTTAACTGCTGGCAAACCCCTAAAAAGTATGTAGCCTATGATCACTATGAGTATTATTATTGTGAATATCCCAGAGGCCCATAACACTCCATTCATTATCTTCTGGGCGACTTTAGGTGAAATAAGTCTGAATGGCATTTTAATCACCCTATAGGTAGCCTCCTCCGACTACGATCTTTTTCTTGTAGTGGAAGTAGTTGGCGATCACCAGCAATATCATGATGAGTATAAATAATATTACAGCTGTCCCGAAGAGTGCGCTGTAATGTAATCCTGTTGCGTATCCCATCTCAAGGGCTATGTTTGATGTTAACGCCCTCACAGGGTCTAATATTGAACTTGGGATCTGTGCCACGTTACCCGCCACCATGATAACCGCCAATGTTTCACCGATGGCCCTTCCCATCGCAAGTATAATGGACGTGATTATACCCGGTACTGCGGCTGGGACTATCACATGCCTTATTGTCTGCCAATGGGTTGCTCCTAGGGCAAGTGACGCCTCCTTGTATTCAAGTGGGACCGATCTGATGGCATCCTCTGATACGCTTATTATTGTGGGCATTATCATGACAGCGAGTATTAATGAGGCCGTGAGTATGCCGAAGCCCGTGCCCCCTACATGTGTCCTCACAAGGGGTACTAAAACTATGAGTCCGAAGAATCCGTATACGACAGATGGTATGGCCGCCAGTGTTTCAATGACTGGTTTGAGTATTCTCCTCATGAACTGGGGTGCCAATTCTGCCATGAAAATTGCGCATAAAAAAGAAAAGGGAACTGCAATGGCGAGCGCAAGGAAAGTGATGCACAAGGATCCTACTATCATTGTAAATACGCCATACTCCCCCTCTGAGGGAGCCCATTCCCATCCGAATATGAAATGTATAAAACCATAATCTTGGAATACGGGTATGGCTTCCCTAAAGATGAAAGCCACTATTAATAATATGATTATTATCGAGAATATAGCAGTTAAGAAAAGTCCCTTTTCAATTAACATTTCCCTTCCCCTACTTATCATGGGATAACCCCCCAATGCTAGTCGTCATCTGAAACATTTGCTATTGCAGGCACAACCTTTTCGCTCCTTATTATCTCTTGTCCTTCTGGTGAAAAAACCCATTTTATGAAATCTTTTACCACCCCGGTTGGTTCGCCCTTTGTTAGGAAGATGAAAGGGACAACAAGTGGATATGATCCACTAGCAACAGTCCTCTCAGATGGTTCAACACCATCAACCTTGAGGGCTTTTACATCCTCACTCATATGAGACATTGAAACAAAACCTATAGCATAAGGGTCCTGTTTAACGGCCTGTTTAACCGCTTCTGTAGATCCCTGGACTATCGCATCAGAACGTATTTTAACATCCCCCATTACCAGGCTCTGGAATGAACTTCTAGTCCCCGATCCTTCTTCCCGGACTATGACATGTATCGGAGCATCTGGGCCTCCCACTTCCTTCCAGTTTCGTATTTTTCCACTGAATATGTCTCTGAGTTGTTCTTTTGTCAAGTCATCTATGGGGTTTTCCTTGTTCACTGCTATCACTATACCATCCTTTCCGATAACATATTCTCTTAGACCATCCTTTTCTTCAGGTTTAAGGGCTTTTGAACTTGTACCTATATCTACAACACCCTGCTGGACTGTTCGGATGCCCATACCAGATCCTCCGCCTTGTACGTTTATTTTGACGTCCGGGTGTCTTTTCATGTACTCGTTTGCAAGTTTTTCAGCTACTGGTTGTACAGATGTTGAACCTGCTATCTCAATTCTTTCATAATGGACACCTGGTCTGAATAATAGGTAAATTAGGATGATAAATATGAGTATGATTCCCCCTTTCCATTTAATCTCCAAACCCATCACCTTGGGATTATCTCTTTGAAGATAAATTTTTCGTTAATATAATATATTGTTATGGGTCTTAAAAAAAGGTAAAGTGGGGGATTTTATTGTTTGACTGGTACTACTTTCTCGGATTTGACTATTGCTTGTCCTTCTGGGCTTAGGACCCAGTCTATGAAGTCTTTTACCACGCCAGTTGGTTCGCCCTTTGTTAGGAACAGGAATGGTCTTTGGAGTTTGTATGATCCGTCAGCCACTGTTTCTTCTGATGGTATAACTCCATCGATTTCAAGTGCTTTAACGGTGTCATCGAGGTTGGTTAGTGATATGAATCCGATTGCGTTTGGATCCTGTTTAACCGCCTGTTTAACCGCTTCTGTGGAACTTTCTACAATGGCATCCTTTCTTATTTTAGCATCTTTCATTACGATTTCTTCAAATGCTTTACGGGTTCCTGAACCTTCTTCCCTTGTTATAACTGTTATCGGGGCATCTGGACCTCCCACTTCCTTCCAGTTTCGTATTTTTCCACTGAATATGTCCTTGATTTGGTCTGTTGTGAGGCCTTGGATGTTATTTTGTTTGTTCACGATTACTACTATCCCATCTCTGCCTATGAGGTATGTTTTAAGGCCTTTCTTTTCATCTTCTTTTAGTTCCTTGGATGATGTGCCTATGTCTGCAGTTCCTTGTTGTGCTTGTGTGATGCCCACGCTTGATCCTCCACCCTGTACTGTTATCTTTACATCTGGGTGTTTTTTCATGTACTCGTTTGCAAGTTTTTCAGCTACTGGTTGTACAGATGTTGAACCAACTATGTCGATTCTTTTTTCTTCACCTTGGCCGCCTAGGACTATTATAGCCCCTATTATTATAATTATGGCGACTATTATCCCTACAATTGTTTTGGTGTCCATTTTTTATCACCGGTTTTTAGGTTGGCATTAAACTATTTAAATTTTACTATTAGTGAACTATATTTCACATTATATGAACAAAAATAGTCTGGTGCCTAGATCTTGTTCATATTAAGTGAATAGAATGACACTAAAAGTATAAATATTATGGGATGTGAGCTTGAAATGGTGAACAACCATGATAACAGAAAAATCCCTAAAAGAAATCTTCAAAATTAATACTTACCGGTGGAAAACCACAATAACCCTCATAGAAAAAAACCATATCAGAACACGCGGTTATCCACTAGAAGAACTAATTGGAAATATCTCATTTTCCGATATAATCTTCCTGCTACTAATGGGTGAGTTACCCCCCAAGGACCAATCCAAGATGCTTGACGCCATACTCGTATCCTTCTGCGACCATGGACTCACACCACCTAGCACACAAGTCGCCCGCCTCACCACATCAACAGGCACGCCCCTAAACGCTTCTATAGCCGCTGGTCTATTAGCCTTCGGTGAAAACCACGCCGGCGCCATAGAAAAAGCCATGAAACTATTCCAAGAAACCATAAACCTATGCAAATCACCAGAAGAAATACCAATATTAGCAGAAAAACTCGTGGAAGAACACCTAAAAAATGGGAAAAAAATACCCGGCTACGGTCACAGATACCACCACAGAGACCCCAGAGCAACAAGAATAATAAAAGTAGCAGAGAAACTAAAATGCACAGGACTACACACACAACTAGCAAAAGAAATAGAAAAAACACTACACAAAACCAAAAAAATACACTTAAATATCGACGGAGCCAACGCGGCAATATTATCCGACCTAGGATTCCACTGGAACACGGGAACCGGAATCTTCATGATAGGGAGACTACCAGGACTAATAGCCCACATAAACGAAGAAAAACTAGAAAAACCATTCAGAAAAACTTTAAAGCTTGAAGAAATACAATACATGGAAAACCAGAAAAATAGAATCAAATCCTCCTAAACCTCTCAGGAGTAGTCGTACGTGGAATATTCATATAAAATTCACCCGCAGTATCCACGATCTCAACAGAAATATCCCCTATCCTCTCAAAAGTCTTAACAATCCTCGAAAGAGAAATATAATATGTCGAACGCTCCTTCTCCTCAAAAGACGTTTCAGCCATCTGAGTCGCGATACAATTAAGCGCCCTTCTCTGTATTCTATGCATTTCCTCCTCAAGTTCCATAACATCATCTCTAAGTTCCAACCTTTCCTTAAGGAAAGCACTCATAGCCTTTCTAACCATACTAATACCAGTTTCATACATCCTACGAAGATAATCCATAATCACAGGATCTACAGGATAAGCCTCCTTAACCGTGAAATTAGCTATTATACCAGAATGGTCACCTATACGTTCAAGATCATAAGCAATCTCAGTGAAAACCACAGCCCTTCCAAACTCAGAATAAGGGTTCATGGCAATCGCAGTATCCACCGAAGACCTAATCTTCTCATGCATATGATTAGTAACATAATCCATCCTAAGAGCTTCATCTGCAAGCTCCTTATCATATGCTTCAAGGGCCCTGAATGATTTTTCAAGCTGCTTACACACATGCTCCGCCATATCCTTCAAAAGCTCCTTGATGAAAAAACTCCCAGCATACTCCCTCGAAGTTAATTCCTCTCCAAAAACATCCGCAAACTCCCCAAACTTTTGAAGATCAACCATATAAGCCCTCTTAACAACACCCTTCCTTATAAGGGGTCTAAGTAACTTGGTAACATAACGTCTTGTAATCCCCAACTTTTTAGCGATCTCATCCTGTGTAGAAGGATTCTCATATAATATCACGTCAATTATAGCCTTTAGGGTAGCGTTTCTACGGGGCATTTCCACCACATTCACAACTGCTTATCACCAGTTATTATAACTATGGACTCATTAAGTATAACAGCTATCACATAAAGTAGGATTGTAATGATGATCACCGAAATCAGAGCATCAAACTGATAAAATAATAGAATATACAGTCTTACAATGGACGAATTCACATCCACAAAACCCCTCAAAAGGAGCAATAGACCAGCGAATATAAGCAAGTATCCATGGGTTCTCTTTATCTCATCCGATCTGAAAAGGGGATATAACCCCATTATGAGAAGGCCAAGCCCCATTGACCTGAAAAGATTCCAATGGATCACACCTTCCAATAGATAGATTATATTCTCAGATCTCCAATAAAAATTAGCTAAAAAGTTTATAACCTCTATTATGAGTATGATTATAAGTGGGATTGTGAAGACTATCTTATCCTCTACTATTTGCGTTTTAACATTCCCCAGCGGCTCTCTAAGGTAATGTGATAACAACTGGTAAAGCATTGAACCTAAAACTGCGCCTAGTGCTGTTCCACCAACCCCAAGTTTTTGGGTGGTGAATGCCACTATCCCTGATATCACTCCCGCCATTATTATATCAAATGCCTTAGACAATTCCATCACCAAAATATCCTATAAAAAGATCCCATTAGAAGAAATCATCCCACAAAGCCTTAGGGGGGATTTGAACCCCCGACCTCTGCCTTACCAAGGCAGCGCTCTACCACTGAGCTACTAAGGCCAGAATAAAAAGGGTCTAATGCAGGGGAAGGGATTTGAACCCTCGAAGGCCTGCGCCAGAGGATCTTAAGTCCTCCCCCTTTGACCACTCGGGCACCCCTGCATGGTAATTAATAAATAGGAAAAAACTGGTATATTAAGTTAACGGTTAAGTAAAGGATTAAAGGTGATTAAAAAACCCACCCCCCCATTTAAGAAAAGATCCCCCCCTACAAGTAACCAAGAGCACATATGATCCCCCAAAATGTAAAATCTTCACCATGCCACCTCCAGAAAGGACAAGAAAAAAGGGTGATTAATTGAGGTTACTAGATAAGTGCAGGTGTTGTGGTGCTTGTGTAAATGTATGCCCATACGACATTCTAGAATTGGAAAAGATCGTCATAATAAATGGAGAATGTAAAGAATGCGGCACCTGCAGCATAGTATGTCCAGTGAACGCCATCCAAAGAGGGGGTGCAGACCATAAAATATGACCTAATAGTAGTCGGGGGTAGAGTAGCAGGGTCCATATCCTCCTTTTACGCGTCAAAGGAAGGTCTCGATGTTCTCATGCTAGAAAAAAACCCTGAGATAGGCACGCCAGTACAATGTGCCGGGGGTGTTAGCGAAACCTTCTTTAAATCCATGAAAATAAAACCATCACCACAGTTCACCTGTTCCAGGATCATGGGGGCCCGCATCCATGCACCCTCAGGTGCAAGTTTCCTAACCAGAGACCCTATAATAAAAGGTTATATCGTTGAAAGGAAAATCTTTGACAAACACCTTGCCATCCTAGCAGCTGAACAAGGAACCGAAATAATGCTCAATACAATAGCAAAAGATCTTATAATCAAAAATGGGAAAGTTAAAGGCGTGATAGTTAAAAAAGATGGTCAAAGATTTGATATCCGCTCAGAGATTGTTATAGCCGCAGATGGGATCCAATCAAAAATCGCCAGAAAAGCCGGCCTCAATACAAGGTTCAAGGTGGATGAAATCTGCTCATGCGCCCAATCAGAGATGGTAGGCGTTAACGTTAAAAAAGAGATAATAGAATTCTATCTCGGAGACAGAATAGCACCTGGAGGTTACCTCTGGATATTCCCAAAGGGCGATGAAAGGGCGAACATTGGCGTGGGAATACGTAGAAGAAAATGGAACACCAAAAGCGCCCAATATTATCTTAAAAAATTCACATCAAGATTGGACGCAACTGAAATAGAATTCAATATAGGGGCCGTGCCCATTGGAGGACCCGTTAAAAGAACCTATACTGATGGTCTAATGGTCGTGGGTGATGCCGCGGGACAGGTAGACCCATTAACCGGAGGGGGCATACACATAGCCGCAGAATGCGCGAAGATAGCGGGTGAAACCGCATCAGAGGCCATAGAAGAGGATCGGACCGATGCAGAGTTCCTGAAAAGGTATGAGAAAAGATGGTACAAGAGCGTGGGATCCAATATCAAAAGATCCCATAAATATCGGAAAATACTTAACCAACTAAACGACGAAGATCTTAATAACCTGGTAGAATCATTAAAAGGAAAAGAATTAAACCTATCTAAACTCTCCCTCCTTAAACTTGTGAAGGACTACCCCAAAATCCTCAAAACCCTCAAAGAGATACTATAGGTGATAAAATTTGCCAAAAAACAAACCCCTTATATTAGTATGTATCCTAGCCTTTATCATAAGACTCATACCCAATAGGAATCTTGCATTCCCTGGCAACGATGCATACATCCACCATGACATTGTAATGAGACTAGCCACAGAAGGCCTAGGTATACTTTCAAAGGATCCCACATCCCTACTAGGACTTAAACCATATGCTTATCCACCATTCTATCATATACTAGGACTCCTCTTGTATAAGATCTTTAACAGTCAACTTGTATTCTTTCTTCTACCACCCATTCTTGGAGTATTAACCGTCCTTGTATTCTATAAAATTTCATGGGAGATCTTCGAGAATAAGAGAGAAGCACTTTTCTCTGCCTTTTTATTCTCATTAGTACCATCATTCGTGACCAGAACATCAGTTTTCATACCAGAATCCTTAGGGATCCTATTATTCACAATAATACTTTACCTGCTCATAAAATATGCTAAGAGCATGCCAGGATACTCTAATATTGATAATTTCAGCCTAGGAGGATTCTTCAAGATATTTAAAGGAAACCATAAGTATCTTATAATAGCCCTCCTAATATTATCCATATACTTCTTCACCCACAGAGGATGGTTATTCCTCGCCATAACCATCCTAATATTCATTTTAACCTTCATGATACCATCATTTAAAAAAAAGCCGATAGAAGTTTCCATCTTATTCCTCCTAGTAGCCGCTGCTATTCTAGAATTCGTATTATTCACAGCCCGTTTACAAACACAACCAGTCACAGTACTCGGATTCCCAAAATGGATGGGCTTAATCCAGATAATATTCGGATTATATGGTGCATTATTTTTCATAAGATCAAAAAACCCCCTTTATAAGTTCATCCTTTTATGGTTCATCCTATTTGCGATAATAGGAACATACTCCTTCAGATTCAGGGACCCCTATGCAGCGATACCACTATCCTTGATGGCCGGTTATGGGCTCTCACAGGCCATTATAAGATTGGATAAGATGAAAATACCAGATTACAGGATACTTAAGAAAAATCTCACACCATATATGAGATTATTTGTTATTTCACTCTTTTTAATCATCCCAATCACACAGGGGGGTGTGATAGCCTACCTAAATGTTATAAACCCCACAACAGAGCAAATAGAAGCCTTCAACTGGATAAATGAGAACACACCCCCAGATTCCGTGTTCTTAGCCACACTGGACGACGCCTACCTTCTCATAGGCAACACACACCGAAAAGACATCCTATTATGGAAGACAATCTACCAGGGCATGATGGGAAACCCACCCACCCTAAAAGAGAAAGAGATGAGCGAAATAGAAGTAAAAACAATATTCACCACCTCACAGCCCAGCGAAGCATACTACCTCCTAGAAAAAAACAACATAACATACATTTACATTAGAAAAAACATGCACCAGCAAGGCCTGGGCTTATACCTCCCCACAGACACCCACTTCAAAACCCTTATCGTCACAGGAGACGCCGCAGTATACCAGTACATTCCAAACCCCCCCATAGAAGGGAAAACGGCCAAAATAAACTTTACAGGAGACCCCGAATACGAAAAGATAGCCGATTTCATAGAAAAATTCTGGAATGGATACTCCTACTCAGAGAGTGGTGGATACACTCCAATGGAATATGATCCAGCCAAGGACCTAGAATTCGGGAGCGCATTCAAAGGCTGCTACGATGCAAATGCCATGATAGCAGTCCTCTATGACATATTATCCTCAAAAACAGGGAACACAGAATTTAAAGAACGATCCAACTATCTAATTGAATGGTTGAAATATAAACAGATGGAAAACGGGTCATTCCCAGGGGGCATGCCACCAGCAGAATACACCCTAACAACAGCACAGACAATCTATCCCCTAAAAGACCTGAAAACGAGTGAAACTGAAAAAATAACAAATAAGGGGTTACAATTTATCCAAAAACAGACAAATAATGGAGATATCAAAATAGCAGCCAACAAAGAATCATCACAACTCATAGGAACAGACTACTTGAAACTAAAAACAGAATCCCAGGTAAGTGGTATGAACCCAAATAAAGAAATCATCTATAATGTAATTGAAAAACAAAAAGGAGACGGATCCTGGACCCCCAAAGCATATGAAAATATCGAAATACTCAAAGGACTGGCCCTATACCACCTAGCCACAAATGATACAAAAACCCTCAAAGCAATCCAAGAAGGCTCAAAATGGCTTAAAGCCAACCAAGATGGCAATGGCAAATTTAAAGGTGACGGAGACCCTGAAATATACTCCATAGGACATTACGCCGATGCAATACTAGTATATTATGTGGCGGGGGACCAAAAGGCCATGGAAAAAACCCTAAACCACACCCTAAAAAGGAACATTGAAAATGACCCAACACCACTAAAATCCTACCTAACACTATTCTGGGACCTTAAAATAATATACAACGAAGACATAGCCCTAAAACTATCATCCCAAATACTATAACCATACCCTAATTTTTTTCGCATCCCAAAAAAATGGGAGATAACAAAAATCCATAAAACATTCATATTCTGGGGCAAAACAAAACATATTTATATGTTCTAGGAGAAGAATTAAGGTGAAGTATAAAGGGATAACGCGGGTATGAGGTGCAAAAAATGCTTAATATACTATCATCCACACTCCAAGATTTTTTGAAAAAACCATTAAACACCTAAACACCCCCACAGATTTCATAACCCCACAAAGCCTCCTAGGCCTACACATGGAATCTAAGGGTAAATATGACCATATAAGCTGCGACAATAATATTATTTTTAGGGAATCACCTCGGAGTGGATATTTTTGAATGAAATAATAGCAATCCCAATAGCCGCAACCTTGGCATGGCTAAACTTCGTTATAATAGACATATGGATGGGCCTACCCGAAGCCCCAGGTGTCAGAGGCGCCAAGGCAATCGGCAAATCCATAGAGAAAAGAGGAGGAGACCTAGGCGGGGGCTATTTTTCAGGTAATATTGTATGCTCCCCAGACGCCTCAGCCGGCACGCTACTAGCATCTTGCAGCTACTACGGATTCGGGGGCCCGGAGGGTGGTCTGATCGCCGCGTTATTCGTCTACCTTGGGAATAGAATGTGCGCAGACCCCGGATACGCGGGGACAACAGGAGCCCTAACCATCACCTTCATAATATGGATCGCATCACATTTTGGTATCACAGCAAATTACTTTATAGTAGGTATAGTAATCGCCATACTAACAATCCAAGGCCTATACCATCCACTATCCTCCAAGCTTATCGGTAAAATGGCCGGGAAGATGAATAGAAAAGTCATCAAGTGATAAATATGATAGAAGAGACGATAATATCCTGTATAGTAATATATATGGTTTTAAGACTCTTCATAACCCAGAATAGGCTGGAAAGGATGCCATACCTTAACGTTATAAACTTTGGCGTGGCAGCAGTTATAACACTTAAAAATCCGTCGCCACTAGGCGCCATAGCATCTATGGTATATTTTATACTCGCAACCGTAGGCGCAAATGCCATAGCATTCACCATAAGTAAGGTAAAGGAGATAGAACATGGTGATTGAATTCGTATATGCCGCGGCCATACTCATGATAGTCGGAGCCCTAGGGGGTGTGCTCCAGACAAGACCCATAGACAAATTCCTAATGTTAGCAGTCCTAGGGGATGGTCTGATTAGTATCGTGGCAACCTTCGGCTACCTTGACGTGGCAATGGCATCATCATTCATGACATTCGTGGGGATAATTATAATGATGATAGGACTAGTTAGAGTGCTTGAAATCAGAAAAATGCGAGGCGAACTAGGATGATATCAGCCACTGGGACGCTCCCATTAATATCATTCTACCTCGGATTAACCCTAGTATTAATCGGTGGTTTAGGTGTTGTATTCGGGCCTAAAACCTCAACAGAGCCCATAGTTAGGATAATAAACTTTACAGTCCCCTCCACCGGAGTGGCGTTGATCTTTTTAAGTTATAATTATACCCTTGCAATGCTAACATTCCTAAGCGTGAACCCAATCCTCTACATTATAATGATAAGGGCCATTATAAGATTAGAAGAAATGGGAGGCTTTACAAGTTGATAGGGAGAATCTTAAATTCCCTAGCCGAGCCTAGGGTTGTCCCGAAGATATTCGCATTGGCCATAGCAATAGTATTAGTTTTTAGTTTGCCTCTCCCATTCCACCTCAACCCAGAACAAGTCTATCCTAAACCCACGCCACAACTCCAGATAGAGTTGGCCAAGAAAAATGTTGATATAAGCTATAACCTCGCCCCCTATAATCGTGGCGGATTACCAGTAGACCCCAACAATAAGGGTATAGTGAAATCACAGTACAGGAGCCCACATGAGGGTTGGATAACAGCCTATCTAACACCATTCTCCCAGTGGATGAAGGATATCTCATACCATCTAGGCACCACCATCGTAGCGCACCCCGGGGGGATACTAGATGAAATACTATACTATACAAGGGGATTAGACACTATACTCGAATCATCCATACTATTCACCGCTTTCACAATAGCATCCTGGGTTATATTAAACAGGACCAGAAAAATGATGGGAGAATAATAAAATGGATCCTAGTTCAATAGTCCCTAATCTCGTGCCCCAGATAATCATAAACTTTTACCCCATAGCAATTATAATCGCCATCTTAACAGCCACCATAGGACTCTCAGGGGTTATAATAGAAAGGGACGATTTCCAAAAGATCCTAATAATCCAGATAGTCACCTATGCCATGCTAATAATCGTGGCAGCTGTGGGAACAGACCTAGCCGAGGCCCTCATCCTCCCAGGGTTAGTTGTATCACTAGCCGAGATACTAGCAGTAACAGAAGTGCTAATCTTCAGAGAATATACAAAAAGGGGAACCAGCTACCCCAAGTTGAAAAAATATAAACCCATCGAAATGGAAATTATAAAAACAGCCATCCCCATAACCTCACTCCTCTGCGTCATATATGGCACCATCCTAACAGGATTTACAGGGGGTGCAGTCGCAGGGGCTGGTATACTCATCTACCTCTTCATAGGAGAACCAAAAGGCCTATCACATGATTTCTGGGAGGAAATGTCAGGAGTCTCAGGACTTGCATGGTGCCTATGGCTTCTAGGATTCCTATTATACTTCCTAAACCCAAGATTATGGCTCGTGGCACTTTTCATGTCAGGTGGTGGGATCATAATCAAAGTAGCCCTGAAATTCGGACTTCTAGGAATACTAAACCGGGAAGAATTCAACAAATAAAGGCGGTTCAACAATGAACGAGATAACCAACCTAAACGGTCCAATAATAGGACACATCCCATTCATGGACATAGTATTATATATAAGCCCATTTTCACTAGCCCTAGTAGCGGTTATAGTAACCTTCACAATATTCCTGGCACTAAGCAAACCAGAACTAAGATCAGTAACAAGATTTGGAGAAGACATAGTAAGAACGACAACCGTAGAGAGAAAAGAAGCCAAGTTCAGGAGATTCATGACAATACTCTGTGGTATCGCATTAACAGGCGTCGTAACCACCGGGGACTTGTTCAATTTCGCATTATTCGTATCACTAACCGGCATCACCAACATGGGAATATTCGCAGGAGTGAAGGACACACACGTCCTCGATGCAACATTCCATTATGGTCTCGTCCTCATGATCTGCACGCTACCCCTATTCGGTGGAGTGGCCATGATACTAGCAAACACAGGCACACTAAGCATGGGCATCCTAGCAAACATCCCCACAAACCCCATATTGAATATGAGCAGGACACTACTCCTCATAGGGGCTATAGGAGAAGGGGCCCTGGCACCGTTCTTCGCAACCAAAGTAGAGATGATAAGAGCAAAGGGAGCCCCCTATATAAATATGATGCACTTAAGCTCCCTAATGGTCTTCACAAGAGTAATAGAAGTCCTATTAATCCTGGGGTGATCCAAGATGAAAAAAGAGACAAAAAATAGTATACTCGCAATAGTCACCAGCCTACCCATCATACTCGGACTTATAACACCCCCATCATTGGCTGTTTCAATCGTGATTTTAACCATATTCATCCCATTATCAGCATATTATATCGGCCTCGTGTTAATGGCACGTGCAAAGACCAAGAAAGATGAGAAAGAGCGCACAAAGGTGACATTCACAGGCTACTAGACTCGGGTGATAAAGATGAACTACCTCTCAACCATCAATTTACCCTACATGCTATTAGAGATAATCACAGCATTCATAATAGGAGGACTGCTATTAGGACTCCAGAGAAAGATTATAGCGAGGATCCAGGGCAGGCCAGGACCACCCATAATACAACATCTCCTCCACACATTCAAATTCTATATAAAGGAGCTTTCAATCCCCAGAACCTCCAGCATGCCATTATACGTGGCGATAGTAATGGCATTAGATGGTCTATGGGTTCTCGCCCTTATCATAGGCCCCATCCTACATGGTCCACTCGGCATTGTAATATTATGTTATGCCATACACAAGGTCTCAGAACATGGGATAGGCCTAGCCTCCGGGTCTCCCTATACAAAAATGGGAAGCTGCAGGGCTGTTCTCTCTGCTACCGCTGAAATGCCCCTAATGGCAGTCATGGCACTAGTATACTTCAAAACCCACACCCTAATCATAAGTGGTATAATCAACTATCAGCTCAACCACGGACCCCTCATCACACAATTACCATTATGTGCATTGGCCGTGTTCATACTATTAGTCTCAAAGGCCCCTTATAGTCCATTTGGGATCGTCTGGGGTAAAGACATAGTATCAGGTTACAAGACTGAACATTTTGGGGTTATAAGAGGCGTTCTAATGATGGGTGAAATCATAGGATACTTTGTACTCCTATGGTGCTTCTTAACCCTCTTCCTCGGGAGTATAATAAACACGCCACTAGAGTATATCATAGGAATGTCCGTCATTACAATCATCTTAGGGTTTATCTGTGCCTTGACGCCAATGGTGGCACCATACCATTCCGTGATGATACAATGGATATTCGCAGTACTGGCCCTCGTAAATGCTGTCCTTGTGTGAGGTGGAATAATGGAAAGATCATATATAATCCTGTCACTGGCGATGATCGGCATCCTTGTCATGGTAATCATCGCAGCTAGTATCATGCAACTAAGGGTCGCGATACTAGCAGCCATAATATTCACAGTACTTGTCTCATTTTTCTTCCTAGGTGAAAGAGTGGAGAAAATTGAAACCATAGCATTCTGGTTTATTATCATCATGTTCATAATCACAGCAGCCTTCATATTCAAGGAGGGGGGCTTCTAGGATGCCATACTTCACCTACCTTCCACATTTGGTCATGTTCGCCATTGGACTGCTAATAGGATTAGAGGTAAGTTATAAGTGGCACGGCGAACCCTTCGTAAAAAAAAGGATAGAACCCATACCCCTTATAGTCGCCTTAATAGGGGGAGGGCTCATGATCATCTACGCACCCCTTGGATTATTCCTCATAGGATTCGTGATCGGGATGAGACCAGGATATGGCGTTTATGAGAGTATAATAGGGATCCTACTCGCATTAATATTATGGGTGACCCTATGACCGACGAGACAATAAAAAAGATAAAACTGTGGAAACTTGAAAGTTACGCCTACAAAGACCAAGTACTGAAGAAACTCGCAGAAACCCTGAAGATCCCAACAGAAAAAGTGGAGGAATTACTAGCCAAGAACCTAGACATGGCAAGGATAGAATCATCCCACTCATCAATGGAACAGGCAATACTTTTCAGACTTGAAAAACAAATAGAACTAGACCTAGGACTAGACTACCTATACCACCTAGAACTCCTAGATAAAGAACAAGTAAAATCCATAAAAGAGGAAATCATAAAAGAATTGGAAGTTTCCGGGAAACTAGAAATCAACCCGGAAGAGTATGAAAAACTGATAGAAGAGGCCAGGAAGAAGATAATAAAAATCCTAGAGGGGAGTGGATGATAAAAGACTTCATAAGGAAAAGATCCATTCACGTTTGCCTAATCTGCACCGGAGGATGCAACGGATGCGACATAGAAGTAGCAGCCCTACTATCAAAAAGATACGACATCGAACAATACGGCATATACCTCCATAACAACCCACGTGAATGCGACGCACTCCTAGTCACAGGCCATGTGGCCAAACAATGGCAAGAAAAACTCATAGAATTATACAACAAGGTCCCGGAGCCAAAGGCAGTCCTTGCAATAGGAGCATGCGCCCTAACCGGGGGAATATTCCAACAAGAAACCGACAAAACAGGAGCCCCAGTAAGCAACTTCATCCCAGTAGACGCCGAAGTACCAGGATGCCCACCAAGACCAGCAGAGATAGCCACAGCCATACTAAAATACGTACCAGCAGTCCTGGCCAGCTACTCAAAATAACCATTATAAGGAGGATAAGGATGACCTATGTACCCATCGGACCAATCCACCCCGGTATAAAAGAACCACTAAGGATAAAACTCAAAACAGAAGGAGAACGGGTAGTGGCCGCCGAAGTCGACCTGGGCTATTTCTATCGTGGCGCGGAACAAATAGCCAAGGGCAAACCATGGCAAAAAGTAGTCTACCTTTCAGAGAGAGTCTGCGGCATATGCTCCCACTTCCACCCAGTAACATTCATCGAAGGCCTAGAGAAAATCGCGGACTGCGAACCCCCACTCAGAGCACAATACCTACGAGTAATAGTAGGTGAACTCAACCGTATACAAAGTCACCTAATCGCCAATGCATTATATTTCCTGGCAATAGAACATGAAACCCTCGCCATATACCTACTAAACACCCGAGAAAAGATAATGGACCTCACAGAGATGATAACAGGCAACAGAGTACACTACGCCTGGAACATAGTCGGCGGGGTTAGAATGGACATAAAAGAATCCCAAAAAAAGAAAATATTAGAAAACCTGGATATCGTGGAACCAGCAGTATACCGCTACAGGAAAATGTTCAAAACAGGACTATTCCTAGGTTTAAGGTCCAAGGATATAGGGAAAATGAGCAAAGAAGATGCAATAGATGTAAGGGCAGTAGGACCCACAGCAAGGGGCTCAGGGGTCAAATTTGACTGGAGACAAAAACATCCAACCTTCACAGACTACTTCGACTTCAAACCAGTCTGGAGAAAAGAAGGTGACAACTATGCAAGGATGATGGTAAGATTCGACGAAATACTAGAATCCATAAAAATCATAAGAAGAGCCATTGACGAACTCCCAGAAGGGCCCATAAGGAAAGAATACAAAATACCCGAGGGTTCAGTTGATAACAGATATGAAGCCCCAAGAGGCGAAGTCACATACATATTTGAAACAGCAAAAAATGGTATTATAAAGGATATAACCATAAGAACCCCGACTATAATGAACCTTGAAGCCTGTGTAAAGCACATGTTCAAGGATTCGCCTACAATAGCAGATGCAGTTGCCATATACCAGAGTATAGATCCTTGCATCGCCTGCACCGAACGTGTAACAATAATCGATGAACACGGACACAAAAAAGACTTTATGGGCATGAACAAGCTTAAGAACATACACCCCCAGGGGGGAGATGAGGGGTAAATAATGTCCTCTGTAATATGGTACATATACGAATTCGCGAGGAAAAAATGGATTAAAAGATTCCTAGATGCTAAAACAGACCCCGAGATAGTTGAGTCACCATCAAGGTTCAGAGATTTCCCACAAGTCCAAAAAGAATTATGCATTTCCTGCGGGGCCTGCGTAGCCTCCTGCCCATCCCCAGGGGCTATAAAATTAGTGAGAGACGATGAAATGGAAATGGCTTATCCGGTCATAAACGAATCAGCTTGTATAAGATGCGGATTCTGCGTGGAAGTGTGCCCAACAGAACCAAAAACCCTCAAAACAGGCGAAAATTATCTTATAAAAGAAGAATATCGGATATTGCCAAAGGAGACCATCTATGTAATCGACGACTACCTCTGCATACGCTGCGAAAAATGCAAAGACGCTTGCAAAGTAGGAGCCATATCATCAACAGATAATATAATCACCATAGACCAGTCAAAATGCGTATCATGTGGGGATTGCGCCAAAGCATGCCCAATAAAAGGGGCCATAAAAGAAGTTTTCATTACAAACATCGACGAACAAAAAGAAATAATTAAAATATTAGTCGAAAGTTTAGAAGAGGCAATAAACCTGGAAGTTGAAAGGGTCAGAAAATTGCCAGATTACGAACCTGAAAAGATTATAAAATTGGAATTCCCCCTATCCAAAATCGTGGAAAAAGCCCTGGGGATACTCCCAGACAAGGAAAAAGTAACCAAGATAATAGAAAATATAACAGACAGACTTAAAATCAACGTAATAACCTGGGATGAAGAAAAATGCAAAGGCTGTAGATTATGCATAGACGAATGTCCAACAGGCGCCCTAACCTACAACAAAGAGAAAGGCATCACTGAAAGAGACCCTGAAAAGTGTCTAAGGTGCAGCATATGCTACCAAACATGCCCATTCGGAGTCCCAGGATTATACACTGCAAGATTCCTCCTAAGAGACGATAAGATTCTCATAACCTTGAAACCATCCCAGATAAGGGGCTGATAAAATCCCAATAATCATTGAAAAAACATACAAGCCAATAAGGGAAGTAGAAGTCCAATATGAGATAGACGACAAAAAATGCAAAGAATGCAAAGATAGGCCCTGCCTCAAAGTCTGCCCAGTGGATGCCATACATGAAATACCACCAGACAACCACATCGAAATAGACGAAAAATGTATAGGATGCATACTATGCAGAGAAGCATGCCCATATGACGCCATAAAAATGAAAACCATCCTATCAGAGCCTATAAGAGAACCAATACCAACCATAAACCCAAAACTTTGCCTAAACTGTGGAGCATGCGTTGCAACTTGTAAAACCGGGGCCATAGAACTCGTAGCCTCTGGTAAAGAGGAAATACACCCAGTGATAGACGAAGAAAAATGTGTGAGATGTGGCTACTGCGCCCGCTCATGCCCCTCAGAGGCCATAAAATATGGTGAAATCCTACCAAGAGCCGTGGCCACAGGAAAAGCCCTAGTCATAGACCCTAAACAGTGCATAGGCTGCATGACATGCACTAGAGTCTGCCCATCCAAAGGGGCTATAAAAGTCGGTAAAGTAAGCAAATTACCCTACATAGACCCTGCATATTGTGCAAGATGCGAAAAATGCATGGACGTATGCCCCTCAACCGCCATCAAATACACCACAAGGACCGCAGCCTCCAGAAAGTTCAATAGGATACATACCACAGAGATCGTCTCAGAAGTTCTAGAAAAAGAAACAGAAAAAATAGCGGAAGCCACAAGCAAAATAAATTCCATCCTAGAAGATATTGCCAATAATATCATCAAAGAACATGACGAAAAAGAGTTTGAAATAGATGTAACAGACCAGATAAAAGAAGAAATCAAGGAAATCATGGATGGAGAAATAGAAATAGATGAAATAGTGGAAATAATCGAAAAAACTAAACCACATAGGGAGATAAAAAGTTTAGAGGAGAAATGTGTTGGTTGCGGGGCTTGCGTCGACGAATGCCCAGTAAAATGCATAGAACTCGAAATGCCAGCCCCAATAAGCATAGGAGAAGAATGTGTATACTGTGGAAAATGCGTGCAAGTTTGTCCAGTAAAGGCAATAAAAATCAGAGAAGAATTCTTCACAGTCAAAGATGACAAGATACTATTTAAAAGAAGGGAAATCAAGGAACCCAAAAGCGGAAAAGTCATCCACGATGATATGATCTGCCAAGCATGTGGCATCTGCGTGAACAAATGCCCAGTAAATGCCCTAAGCCTCAAAGACGATAAGATCATAATTGACCAGGAAACGTGTATCAGCTGTGGCGAATGTGAAAACATATGCCCAGTAAACGCCATCAAACTAATCGAAAATGGTGCATAAAGATGGATATAACATTTAAAAAGAGTAAAAACGCGCTTAAAAAGGACATACAAAGAAGATACATGGAATTAGAGGCCATGGAAGGCCAAAGTCTAGATATTGGAAAATGTAAAATGGAAGGTAAATTCATAACAATCTCTCCAGAGTGTGTGAGATGTAATCTATGCGCTGAGGAATGTCCAGTTGATGCCATAGCCGATGCAAAGGCTACTAGACCTGCTAGATTACTTGAAAATTGTGTGAAATGTGAAATATGCGCCCAGACTTGTCCCATAAGGTGCATAAACGTGGTTGAGAGCGCAGCAACAATAGACGATGAAGTGAAATACCATCTCAAAGACATGAAAATACCCCACAGAACCCTAAAGATGAAAAACATAAAAGTAGACAGTGAAAAGTGTAAAGGTTGCGGTACATGTGTCAGATTCTGTCCAACCGGCGCCATAAGACTCGAAGATGAAACTGCGACCATAGACGCCAGTATATGTATCGGCTGCGGGGCTTGTGCAAATGTGTGTGAAGAAGGCGCGATAAAACTTGAAAGAGAACTCGGACCCGTGATAAAGACAAAAGAACTTCTAATAGACCAAGAAGCTTGTGTCGCATGCCAAATATGTGAAGAAAATTGTCCAACAGACGCCATAAGACTCGAAGACGAGAAACTCATATTTTCAGAAGATAAATGTATATTATGTGAAGTATGCTCTACCAAATGCCCAGTAGGCGCACTAAAATTAAAGAGGTTATCCCATGAAAGTTAAAGAGCTTATGGATAAAAAATTTATAGTAGTAGGCCCGGACGCCGACTTGGATGAAGTATCAGAAAAAATGGAAACATATAAAAGATTCACCATACCCGTGGTAGACGAGGAAAAGAAGCTTATAGGATGGATAACATCCCTTAACGTTATCAGGGGCCTTAGAGAGGGTAAAAAGAGGGTATCTGAGATCATGCACATACCAGAGGAGATCATACACGTCCATGAAAATGACCCGGCAAGACTAGCAGTCCTGGAAATCTCAAAACATAAAGTTGTTAACCTGCCGGTACTAGATGATGAAGGTGTCATTGTCGGAATCGTAAGGGCATTAGACATAGTTAAAACACTTTCCAGTTTATATGAGATCAAAGTTTACAAGATCTTTGAGGCCATGTCCCATGAATTGAAGGGTATAAGCTGGGATGAACTCATGGAAGCTGCTGCCATAATCACAAGAAGAAGAACAGGGGAAAGGATAACAGCAGCAGAATATGAGGAGAGGATAAAAAAGGCAACCTTTGGAGAGGCTATCTGGGCAACTGGTGGGCTTGAAAAATTCTTCGTCGGACTTATAGCAATCGGGGAATTAGTCATAGCCAGAAAGGTTGCAAGGGCCAGGAAATAATCTCCAAAGCACCCATTTTTTAATTTTGAATCTGAGGCGTTTATTCCCATCCCCTTTTTTAAGAAAACTATTATTACCTATTATATAAACGATACAACCGATAGTAATACTAAGGGTAATGTTTATATTATATCACGTATCACATGATCATGTAGAAAATAATGAGGAGGTAGATAATTTGCATATACCAGATGGTTTCATACCAATTTCCCAGTGTATCGTCTACTGGATAATAGCACTAGTAGCCTTGTATTTCAGTGTTAGATGGGCCAGCCAAAAACTCGATGAAAGACAAATTCCACTCTTCGCAGTCTTAGCAGCCGGTATATTCGCGATACAAGCAATGAACATCCCCATCCCATGGGGTACTAGTGGGCACATGGTTGGCGCGGCACTCGTCGCCATAGTATTTGCCAGTCCATGGGCTGCGGTCCTATTGTTATCAATCGTACTTATACTACAAGGTCTAATATTCGGTGATGGTGGAATAACAGCATTAGGGGCTAACATCCTCAACATGGGTATCATCGGAGGATTTGTAGGATACTACCTATTCAAGGGCACAAAGAGCCTAGGAGAAATACCCGCAGTTTTCATAGCAGCATGGGCCTCAATATTCCTAGCAGCGATAGCATGTGCAATAGAAATGTGGATCGCCGGAACATTCCCATTAGATAAAGGACTTGCAATGATGGGATTATACCATGCAGTCATAGGGGTCATAGAAGGAGTCCTAACCGTAGTAATAGTACTAGCAGTTCAAAGCGCCCGCCCAGACCTGTTCTCATTTAAGGATTGGGGTAAAGAAAAGGCCGAGGTGTTATCTAAATGAAGAGCCGAGACAAGAAATTACTTATTGGTGGGGTTATCATAGCCCTCATAATAGCAGCATTAGCACCATTCCTAGCATCTTCAAACCCTGATGGGCTAGAAAGTACTGCTGAGAAGGTTATGCCAAACCCTGAGACCGAACCATTCATAGAATCGCCCCTACCCGATTATACCATCCCAGGACTCGGCAAGGAAGGGGAGATACTCGCATTAGTCGTAGGTACGATAATTGTCCTGATCATAGCCTATGGTATAAGTGCAGCGCTTAAAGCTGGGAAATAACCACCCCCACTTCTTCTATATTTTTTTGAGGGTTTTTTATGGAAGATCTTTTAAGCATAGAAAGAGAAACCTTGAAGGAAAGTCCCATCCATCATCTTGATGGGCGCATAAAGATAATAATAAGTCTAATCATAATAGTCTATGCAGTGAGCACCTCAAATCTTTTAATACTCTTTATAATGGAGGCCTATCTCCTATTTTTATTATCAGTTTCTAGGATACCACTATCTTATACATTAAAGAGGCTATTTCTGATCTTACCATTCGGCGGCTTCATAGCCCTATTCCAATTATTCATAAGAGCTGGTGACATCATCTGTACAGGACCCCTTGGAGTTCATGTGACAATGCAAGGACTCCTATTCGGGATACTATTATTTGCAAAGATAACCGTGAGTATAACAGCCATAATATTACTCTCTTCAACAACACCCATGCAGGAACTTACAAATTCAATGAGGAGAATTGGGATACCACATACATTTATCATGCTCCTGAGCCTAACTATAAGGTACCTGTTCTTTTTCTATGATGAACTAGAGAGGATAAAAAACGCCCAGAAGACCAGATGCTTCGATATATGGAACAAGAACACTGGATACTCATGGAGACTAAGAAAGATCGGGGAAACCATTGCAATGATATTCCTACGCGCCTATGAACAAGGCGAAAAAACATACCTAAGTATGCTAAGTCGCGGATACTCCCAAGAAAGCCAAATGTACCATGAAAAAACTCCACTAAAAAGAGCTGACATCCTATTCATGACCCTAAATATAGCCTTCATAATAGTACTCTACTACATCCAAAACTTCAATCTAGTATAAAAGTTGTGGGAGTTTGCATCCCATAAAAAAGAGTCCATAGCACTCTAATCTATGTGTGCCGAAAAATATTTATAACATGAAAAATGATAGTATGACCTGTCACCCCTCAAATGATTCTAAGAGTCGATAGGAGGGCCTTCAGAGCCTGCACGATCCTCAGAGTCCTTTGATGATAAAAAACCGCTTTCATCAATGTTGGTGGTTCAAGGGTGTGCCAATTCCCAACGAGTACTTTTCTGCCTGGGGGACTGATTTTACTTGTAGGCAAAGCCGGGGTGGCTCAGCTGGTTAGAGCGCACGGCTCATAGGGATAAGATAATATTGCTCTAACCCTTACCTGGGATACCGTGAGGTCGCGGGTTCGAATCCCGCCCCCGGCATAAATTAAAAACAATATTTAGTAATTCTTTTATAGACCTAAAAGGATCCCATAATCTTAGAAAGATTCCCCCCTTTTGGGGGGAGGCTAGGGTGGCATAGATGCCGAGAAGATATGAAGGCTTAACCTATTGGGAGATAATAACCAGACAGATGGGTTTTCTGAAAAAAGATGAACAGTTAAAACTAAAGAAAGGTAAGGTTGCAGTAATTGGATGTGGAGGTATCGGTGGCGCCGCTGTTGAAATGCTAGCTAGAATGGGTGTGGGCTCTCTATCCCTTGTGGATAAGGACACATTCAACATATCTAATATTAACAGGCAACTGATGAGCGATTTTCACAATATTGGGAAGCCAAAGGTGGCCGTTACCCGGGAAAGGATATGGAAAATAAACCCCTTCATAGAAACCAAGACCTTTAATTGTGAAATTAATGAGGAGAATGCCGGCACGATCATAGAAGGTAACGATGTTGTGATTGATGCCATGGACAACATCATATTCAGGGTTATAGTTAGTAGGGAGTGTAGAAGATCAAAGATACCATTTATACATGGTGCTGTGCATGCTTCAATGGGCCAAGTGACCGTATTTGGGGATGGGACACCATCCTATGAGGAAGTTTTTAAATTACCCTCAAAGGGTCTTAGATTAACAAGTGAGGTTAAAGAGAAACTCCAGCGTCTAGAAAGTGAGATTCCCCCGGTTATGGGGCCTGCGCCGAATATTGTTGGTTGTATAGAATCATTTGAGGCTTTAAAGCTTTTAACAGGTAAGGGTAGTGTTATATGGGCTCCTAAGCTTTTAACCTTTGACCTTTTAAAGGATGATCCATTTAAGATTGTGGAATTATAGCAAACTATATATACCACTAGAAGGAAATATACTTCCGGTCAATGGAGGTATTCTATGGACGATAAAATCGAAAAAATCATAGAAAAGATAAACGAATGCGACATAAAATTCGTCAGACTACAATTCGTGGACATACACGGGGCCGCAAAAAACATGGCCATACCCCTCATGAGACCAGACCAAATAGAAGACATAATAAAAGAGGGCATACTATTCGACGGATCCTCAATCGAAGGATTCGTGGATATAAACGAAAGCGACCTCGTGGTAAAACCAGAACCAGAAACATTCTCCACACTACCCTGGAGACCAGAAGAAAAAGGCGTGTGCAGATTCATATGCGACGTATACTGGCCAGATGGAAAACCATTCGAAGGCGATCCAAGATACGTCCTAAAAAGAGTCCTATCAAAATACGAAAAACTAGGATATGAATATAATGTGGGGCCTGAACCAGAATTTTTCATCCTCGACTATGACGATAACGGGAACATAATACCACTTGACACAGGCGCATACTTCGACGTTGAACCAATAGACCAGGGAACAGACTTCAGAAGAAAACTAGTAATGGACCTTGAAACCCTAGGCTTTGACATTGAAGTAAGCCACCACGAAGTGGCCCCAGGACAACACGAGATCGACTTCAAATTCGACAACGCCTTAAAGACTGCTGATGCTGTTATAACATTTAAGCAGGCTATAAAGGCGATAGTGGATAAGATGGGTTACCTTGTAACCTTCATGCCAAAACCATTCTTCGGAGAAAATGGAAGCGGCATGCACTGCCACCAATCACTCTTCAAAGATGGTAAAAACATATTCTATGATCCTGACACCCCCACACAGTTATCAGAGACTGCAATGTACTTTATAGGGGGGCTCCTAGAGCATTCAAGAGCATTATCCGCAATATGCGCACCAACAGTGAACTCATATAAGAGACTAGTCCCAGGGTATGAAGCTCCTGTTTACATTGCCTATGGTTTCAAAAACCGGTCAACACTTATAAGAGTACCCGCATCCCGTGGAAAGGGGACCAGAGTTGAATTCAGAGCACCCGACCCATCCTGCAACCCCTACCTTGCATTCGCCGCAATGTTGGAAGCTGGAATGGACGGTGTGAAAAATAAGATAGACCCTGGAGAACCCGTTGAATTCGACGTATTCAAACTAAGCATGAAAGAAATTGAAGAAATTGGTATAAAAACCCTACCATCAAGTCTATGGGAAGCATACCATGCACTTGAAGAAGACGAAGTCATAAAATCAGCCATCGGAGAACACATCTATGAGAAATTCATGGAAATAAAACATAAAGAATGGGACGAATACAGAATCCAAGTATTCAAATACGAAATAGAAAAATACCTCAACATCTAAAAACCCCAAATCCTTTCCTTTTTTTATAATCTTATCAGACCCTCCCTCTTAAATGAAAAAGTGGAAAATACAAACACTAAAATGGAAAATAGCAATGAAGGCAGCATATCCACGATAACACCCCCAGGGGATTGGCTAGTTGAAAGTTTCACCAAAACCACACTCGGTATAAAATCTATAAACTGTCCCAGGAAATCCACATCCATAAAAAGTGGCACAAAAAGTATAAACGTTGCAATGAAGAGTATGATGGTTATCGCGGAATTAGCCTCCTTCGTACTGTCAACAAGACTCGAAACGAACACACCAACACCAGCAAAACCAAGAGCCATGAAAAAAAGCAATAAAACAATCAATGGCAGATTATATAAGGGTACATGGAGCAAGTACAAGACTAGGATCCACGCCAAACTCTGTAAAACAGAGAATAAAACTATGGGGATTATCTTACCAAGTATTATCATATAAGATGATAAGGGTGTCATCAGAAGCACCTCAAAAGTCTTCCTCTCCTTCTCCCCAACAATACTATCAGTAACAATATTACTCCCAAGGAAAAAGGGTAAAAAAAGTATAAAAGGCACCATAAAACCATACATTATCCCAACAAAATACAGACTTTCAATGGCAACCTCAACCCCCTTATCCTTGTTCACCTCAACTATACTAAGCCTGATAGGCTCCTTAACCTTGTCTATTTCCCCACTTGGGAGATCACCAAGACTCCTCTCTATATTATAAGACTCAGAAGCCCTTCTTATCTTCTCAGATAATATAGTATAGAATATGCTCCCAGCATCTATATTAACTCCAACATCACCATCCCCCATAAGATATACAGTAGCTGATGTTTCCAAACCAAGAGCCCTATTCGCCCCTTGAAGATCACTATAATATACAAGTTTTAGGTTTTCTTCCTTCAAATTCTTTTCAAGGATTGTCCCCCTTATATCCTCGGGCACTCCAACCTTTAAGAATTGGCCCCCACCCCACTTATCTATTAATTCAGGGTCTAATGCAACCGAACTTACACTTGCAAGGGCGAAACTCCCAAGGAGTATTATAACCTGCACGATCACAAGAAATACATACACCCTATTTGTGAGGATATCATACGCTTCCTTTCTTGATAATGCCACCAATTTCATAAATAACTCCCCTCAATAACCTTAGAACCCCTGGACGGGGACCGAATACTATATCATCCCTTTCGAAAAGCCACACCGCCAAAGCATGAAAAATTAAACTACTAAAAACTAACCCAGAAACCGTTGATACTATATCATATATTGTTATATTTTCTGAACTGAGAAACTTTATTATGAGGATCAATGGGCCCATACCACTCTTCTGGGAAATATATGCAAGGGCAGGTACTATAAGAAAACCTATAATTATTATATAGGTCAATGTTATACCTATCCCCGCCTCCTTGTAATTTTTTGAATAAACAGCCACTAAACTTGTAAGGCCCACAACCGGGAATGCTGTTAAGAGAAGAACCAAATATACAATGGGAGCATTAGGAATCTTGAACCAACCCCATATTATTATCATCCATATAAATAATTGGATGGCCATTATCACCATGACCGCGAGAGATTTTCCCAAGATGATGTGACTCCTAGGGATTGGCATTGCAATAAGTGATTCTCCAGTTTTTCTTTCCTTTTCCCCCACGATACTGTCGATGATAAGATTCCCGAACATGAACAAGGGTAGGATGAGGAGTATCGCGACCATAACCTTATTCACAAGCTTTAATGGTAGTGATTCCCCCACAGCTTCTTCTTTAACATTGGGCTGTTCCCTTTCCATTGATGCTATGATCTGATCGGTTATTTTCCTTGAGGATACCTCAACCGCACTTTCCACCTCCTTTTTTATAATGTTCCTCATGGGAGTTGAATAATCCAAGAATAAGCTCGCATTCAATGGTAATGTATTATAGGAGCAATGAACCCCCCCTTGGGGATCTTGCGGTTGTGGGGTGTATCATGACTGCCTTAGGGTTGATCTCATCTTTGATGATCCCAGAAGGGTCATTAACATCTAAGTATGCGAATTCATTAAGTGAAGGGGTTAACGTGACCTCCTCAGTTGTGTTCATCATCTGAAGCACACCATTAAAAATGAAAATTATCAAGAGCAAGGTGACCATCTGGAATATGAAGATGAAGAGGAACTTACGACTTTTAAACGTGCTTTTGATTTCCCATCTTGTTATAGTCCACATCATGAGCCCTTAACCATCTCTATAAAAACATCATCCAAGCTAGTTTCCCTTGTATTCACAGAATAAACATTCTCCCCCAAGTTCCTTATAATAGCGGGGATAATACTCCTATCCTTGAGTGAAATCTCGAGCCTATTCCCATCCAATCTTACATTCTTCACACCACCAATTCTTAGAAGGTTTAGGTCAACTATACTAGGATCGATAAGATCCACCTCCAAAGTAAGATCACCCTTTATCTTCGACTTGAGCTCTTGGGGTGTTCCCACATCTAATATGCGACCCTGATTTAAAATAGCGACCCTGTCACAGAGGTACTCAGCTTCTTCCATGTAATGGGTGCAGAGTATCATGGTCTTATCACCCTTAAGTTCCCTTATAAATTCCCTTATAGAGGCTGCGGTGGCAGGATCAAGGCCCATTGTGGGCTCATCCAATATAAGAATAGGAGGATCATGTATAAGCGCCCTAGCTATCCCAATACGCTGTCTAAGCCCCTTAGAGAAAGTGTTTATCGGGTCAGCCGCCCGCTCCTCCATGCCCACAAGTTCCAAGAGTTCATCGATCCTATTATCAAGAATATCCCCTGGAACCTCATATAATTCCCCAAAATACCTGAGAAGATCCCTTGCCGTGAACCGTTCATAAAGGTTAGGCTCCTCTGGCAGATAGCCTATCATAGACTTAACCCTAATAGGATCCCTCGTAACATCCATCCCAGCCACCCTAACCTCCCCCCCCATCCGGGTGCAGAATACAAGCAATTATCCTGATGGCTGTTGTCTTACCAGCCCCATTAGGGCCTATAATACCTAGTAATTCGCCATCATCCACATGGAAACTGATATCATCCAATGCTATTATCTTCCCAAAAGTTTTTCTAAGAGATTCCACTTCTATCATATCTACACCAGAAAATTCTCGCCTAAAATTATATCTCTCATAGGAATCATAAAAAAATATAAAGGGTAGGTGAACCTTCATGTTCATAAGCGAACTCTTACCAGTGAAAGAAGCCTTCAAATTATTGGACGAGAATCAAAAGCTCACCAGTGAAGAGACCATCGATCTTATCAATGCCCATGGTCGTGTAAACTCTAGAAGGTTAACCTCAAAGTTGGATTCACCACCATTTGATAAGGCTGCCATGGACGGATACGCCATAAAAGCCGAGGACACATTCCAGGCCAGAGCAGATAACCCCATCAAATTAAAGGTTATAGATGCAATCAGCGCAGGCAATGTTTCAAATGTTAAAGTTAGAAATGGTGAAGCCATTAAAATAGCTACCGGCGCCCCCATACCAGAAGGTGCGGATGCCGTGATCATGGAAGAATACACCAACCAAGAAGGGAATGAAATCGAAGTTTTACAACCCACCAGTCCAGGTGAAAACATCGCACCAAAAGGAGAGGATATAAAAGCAGGTGAAACCATACTGGAACCCGGGACTGTGATGCGCCCCCAAGAGCTTGCAATCACAGCATCAGCAGGCTACAACACCATAAAAGTTTACAAGAAACCGAGGGTTAAGATTATCATCACAGGCGATGAACTCATAGAACCCGGGACAAAACCGGGACCGGGAAAGATAATAAATTCCAACAAGTATTCCCTCAAAGCACTTGTTGAAAGTGCTAAGGCATCACCCACAGTCGAACATTCACCAGACAACCCCAAAATATTAAAGGAGAAGATAGAAGAGGCCATCAGAGGATATGATATGATAATAACAACTGGTGGAACCGCCATTAGCAAAGGCGATATCGTAGTGGATACAGTTGACAAGCTTGGCCAGATCATCTTCCATGGGGTTGCCATAAGACCCGGGAAACCATTAGCATTTGGCCTAATAGAAGATAAACCCGTGTTCATGCTCTCAGGGTATCCAGTGGCTGCCATGGTACAATTTGACATATTCGTAAGGTATTATCTCCTGAGGATGCAAAATATCAATTATGAACATGAGCTGGTTGAGAGGATATGTCAACGTAAAACCCCATCTAGGCTTGGACGGACAGATTACATACGCGCATTTACAGATGATAAAATAGCAGAATCAATACTTATAAGTGGCTCGGGGGTCATAAAATCTATGGTCAAATCAAACAGTTACATCGTGATAGAAGAAAATACCGAAGGAATAGATAAAAACTCAAAATGTAATGTAATATTATTCGATTCCTTCAAAATCTAAAAGGGTGTAAAACAGATGAATATCCTACTATTCTATGGGATCGTCTTCGTACTCATATGGACGCTAGCCTTATTATTCAGAGAAAGATTAAAGATCGAAGTCTATGGGCCCATCCTAATGAGAAAAACCAAGAGGATGAGAGGTTTTATCGATAGGATAGCCCAGAGGCACTCCAGATTCTGGAAGTGGAGCGTGAACATAGGCATCCCCATAGCCTTCTTTTTCATGTTCTACATGTTATATGCGATCATAGCATCCCTTAAGGACATTTTCGTGCAACCACAAGCGTCCTTGATCGTCCCAGGGGTGGATATCCCAGGAAGTCCATTATTCGTCCCATTAGCATATGGGCTTATAGGACTCATAATCGTGATAGTAGCGCACGAATTCGCACATGGAATACTAGCAAGGGTTGAAGGGGTGAAAATAAAATCAATAGGCTTGCTCTTACTGGCGATAATACCCGGGGCCTTCGTGGAACCCGACGAAGATGACATTAAAAGGTTAAAGAGGCTCCCAAGGCTGAGAATATATGCAGCAGGATCCATCGCAAACCTTATAATAGCATTCCTATGCTTACTAGTATTCGTGGGTATTGCATCATATGCCGTCCCCTCAACCTTCGAAACAGATGGCGTGCAAATAAAGAGCGTAGTACCCGGCAGCCCAGCCAGTCACATGCTAAAAGATGGTATGGTGATAAAGAGCATCAATGGCAAACCAACCAACAGCATAACCAATTATGAGAAGGCGCTGAAGGATATAAAGATTGGAGAGGTTATAACGATAGAAACAGACCAGGGCGTCTTCCATCTAAAGACTTCAAAAAATCCAAATAATGCAAGCAAAGCCTATATTGGTATAAGAAGCACCAACAACCTAGAAGTGAAAGAGCCGATAAAATCAATATGGGGGAATAAAATCCCCAGCTTACTCCTATACCTCCAGGACCTGTTCTTCTGGATTTCAATTCTAAACTTTGCAGTGGGAACTGTTAATCTCCTACCTGCAAAGCCATTAGACGGAGGCCTAATGTTCGAAGAACTTTTAAAATCCAAACTACCCAACAATATAGTAGATCATATTGTAAGTTCTGTGTCAGTATTCGTAATCCTTATATTGGCAATTAGTATAATATGGGGTACTGGTCGCGGCATACTACTAATGTTCTAAAAAACGCGAACCCCCTGATTTAATATTTTGTCATTGATGGTTAGTCCTATTTACGCTGAGTAGTCCATCTTCACCATTTCAAGGTAATGGTCGAGTAGCCAACAACCACCATATTTAAAATTCACACCCCTGGAAAGTTAACCAGGAAAATTGATCCAACCAAAATAGGCATATGTAATCTGGCCACCAAAGAGCTAGAAATGAGACCAAAATACTTGGGGGATTTTCTAGTAGATTACCATGACACACATATAACTAAATTTTGAATTTTTAACATCTTCTAGTTTCATTTTCATGACACGTTCATCCGGGTAACTCAGTCTTTCACATACCGCCACTTTCCTCTGGGGATCCACACCATTGTCTATTAGGAAAGAGGCTGTTTCACTGGGATTCTTTGAGGGTAGAAGTATGGTGGGCTTCCCATTGTTAATAATCCTGAGTATTTCAGTGTTTTTTCTACCGTGTAATGTTAGGATGTTTGCTTGGTTCCATGGGAGCAGCAGTCGAGCTGCGCACAATTGGATCGAACTAACACCTGGGATAACCTGGACATCCACATTTATATTAAATTTTCTGATGATCTCATTCACTGGCTTCAAAACCCCTGAAAAGCCAGGGTCGCCCGTTGAGACTATCGACACCGTTTCACCCATAGCAGCCCTCTTAACAGCCTCTTCCAGTTTTTCCCTCACATTTTCGCCACTAAATACTATCCTTTCACCCCCTCCCTCAAATAATTCCAAAACTCTTCCACTTCCAACTATTAGATCGGATTTTTTAACGGCCCTTCGCGCTGCTGGTGTGACAAAATCTGGCGATCCTGGCCCGGCACCTACAATATATAACACCAATAAAAGGATCCTCCTAGCTTTTTTTATACCTAATTTTTTATATCTTAGCAATATATTATAGTAGAGGTTATGGGTTTTTAGCTGGTGTGATATGATGATAGAGATTGGAATTACAGGGAAACCTAATGTGGGTAAGTCTTCGTTTTTTAATGCGGCCACTCTTTCAAAGGCTGATGTTGCATCATACCCCTTTACTACCATAGATTCGAATAGGGGGATAGCATATGTAACTTCACAGTGTCCCTGTAGGGAATTTAAAATGAAGTGTAATCCTAAAAATTCTATTTGTGAGGATGGTGTTCGTTTCATACCCGTTGAACTTATAGATGTTGCCGGTCTCGTGCCAGGAGCCCATAAAGGTAGGGGACTTGGGAATAAATTTCTTGATGATCTGAGACAGGCCCGGGTTTTTCTCCATGTGGTGGACGCTTCCGGCTCCACTGATGAGGAAGGAAGACCAGTAGAACCTGGAAGCTATGATCCCATCAATGATGTTGAATTTCTCGAAAAAGAGATTTTAATGTGGCTTTATGGTATAATAGGTAGGAATTGGGATCGACTACTTAGAAAAGCAGCCTCTGAGAAGATTGACATGGCTAAGATAATCCATGAACAATTTTCAGGCATAGGTGTGAGTGTTGAGGATATCATCGAAGCTTCAAGAAAACTTGAAAAAGATTATCAATCCTGGGATAACGAGGACTTATTATTATTCATAGATGAGCTTCTTAAAGTCGCGAAGCCCGGTCTTATAGTCGCAAATAAGGCCGATCTACCAACCGCAAAGGAGAACATAAAAAGATTAAAAGAAAGGTACCCCAATGTTGTCCCAGCATCCGCAGAGGCCGAATTAGCATTGAAAAGAGCCGCTAATGCGGGTTTAATAGATTACAAGCCGGGTGATGATGATTTCAAGGTCTTAGATGAGGGTGAACTCACCAAGAAACAATTAAACGCACTTGAATACATAAGAGAAAATGTCCTAAAAGTTTATGGTAACACAGGCGTACAAGAAGCCCTCAATAGGGCGGTGTTCGATCTACTCGATATGATAGTAGTCTACCCAGTAGAGGATGAAC
This sequence comes from Methanothermobacter tenebrarum, assembly GCF_023167465.1. Classification (NCBI taxonomy): domain Archaea; kingdom Methanobacteriati; phylum Methanobacteriota; class Methanobacteria; order Methanobacteriales; family Methanobacteriaceae; genus Methanothermobacter; species Methanothermobacter tenebrarum. Next base: position 1,364,281 of record NZ_AP025698.1, read on the forward strand.
ACAAACTATCAGACAAACAAGGTAACATACTACCAGATGCATTCCTCATCCCCAGAGGCTCGAAGCCACGTGACCTAGCATATCTCATACACACCGAAATAGGAGATTCCTTCATGCACGCAGTAGATGCCAGAAAAAAAATGAGAGTAGCATCAGACTACAAACTTCAACACGGAGATATAATCACCATAATATGTAGATAAAACCCCACACTCTAGGCTAAAAACTGCATTTCAAGTATAAATATGAAAATATATCAATTACCTGAAGGAGAAGTCCCCAAAAAATTAAAAACAACAAAAAATGGCCTAAGTCATCCAGAAGCTGAAAGACGCCTAAAGGAATACGGACCCAACAAATTAAAAGAAGTTAAAAAGAAACCCATCATATTCAATTTCCTAGAAAATCTATACAATATCCTAGCCTTGATTTTATGGGCTGCCAGTTCCCTTGCTTTTATATCAGGCACCCCCCAACTAGGGATCGCCATAATCGCCGTTATCATCCTCAATGCCATTTTCAGCTTCTGGCAAGAATATGAAGCCGAAAAGGCAGCTGAGGCCCTTAAGAGCATCCTACCCTCAAAGGCGAAGGTTATAAGGGACGGGGAAGAAATCGAAATATTAGCAGAGAATATCGTCCCAGGAGACCTTCTAATACTAGAAGAAGGGGATAATGTACCAGCAGATGCAAGGCTCATCGAAGCACATGAACTAAAAGTTGACAATTCAACACTAACCGGAGAATCCAAACCAGTAAGGAAAGTATCCCATCCAATAAAAAAATATGACAATTATGTTGAAACACCCAACCTGGTATTCGCAGGTACAAGCATAACCTCAGGTTCGGGCAAAGCAATAGTATACCACACCGGTGAAAATACAGAATTTAGCAAAATAGCCGAACTAACACAAGAAGTTAAAGAAGAACCAAGCCCCCTACAAAAACAAATAGCAAATGTTGCAAGGATAATAGCAATCATCGCAATCCTCATGGGCATAATACTATTCCTCGTCAACCTCTACATTATAAAATTACCACCTAACCTAGCATTTATTTTTGCAATTGGCCTAATGGTGGCTAACGTACCAGAAGGGTTGCTGCCAACAGTTACACTATCCCTTGCAACATCCGCCCGTAAAATGGTGAAGGATAACGCCCTCATAAAAAGATTATCCAGTGTCGAAACCCTAGGCTCCACAACCATCATATGCACAGATAAAACAGGCACATTAACCCGCAACGAGATGACAGTACGCAAAGTATGGATACCCTACAAGATAATCGATGTAACAGGAACCGGCTACGAGCCAAAAGGAGAATTTATATGGGATAAAAAGTCACTCACACACAAGGATATACGCGAAATAAAACTGCTTATGAGGGCAGCATCATTCTGTAACGACGCCAAACTAATACCACCAGACGATAATAGTGGATGGCAGATCATAGGAGATCCTACAGAAGCTGCATTACTAGTAGCCGCGAAGAAGATAGGGTTCGACCGCGACCAAGAAATGAAGAAGATCCCAAGGATAACAGAGCTCCCATTCGACTCTAAGAGGAAAATGATGACTTCAATACACCAGAAACCCCATAAAAAGGTTGCATATGTCAAAGGAGCCCCAAAAAGGATAATATCACTCTCCAAATGGATATCAGTCGATGGGAAACCAGAACCCCTAACCAGAGAAAAAAGAAAAGAAATACTACAAATACATGACGAAATCGCATCCCAAGGCTTCAGAATGCTTGCAATGGCCTATAGAGACCTTCCAAACCAACTAGAAGATTACAAACCGGATAATATCGAAAAAGATCTTATATTAGTTGGGATGACAGCACTCCAAGACCCTCCACGCGAAAACGTTAAAGAAGCAGTTAAAGAATGTCAAAGGGCAGGTATCCGCATAATCATGATAACCGGCGACTATGGTCTGACAGCAGCAGCAATAGCAAAAGAAATAGGGATAATACCTGATGAAAACTATCAGATAATAAAAGGGAAAGAATTGGACAAACTATCAGACGATGAACTTAAAAATATCTTAAAAAGAGAAAATAACATAATATTCGCAAGAACAGTCCCAGAACATAAAATGCGCATAGCAAAGGTCCTAGAAGGCGAAGAAGAAGTAGTAGCCATGACAGGAGACGGGATTAACGACGCCCCAGCCCTCAAAAAAGCAGATATAGGCGTTGCAATGGGAAGCGGAACCGACGTGGCCAAAGAGGCCGCAGATATGGTGCTCATAGATGATAACTTCGCCACAATCGTAAAAGCGGTTAAAGAGGGACGCACCATCTATGAGAATATTAGAAAATTTATAACATACATTTTTTCACATGAAACCGCCGAGATAGTGCCATTCATCCTTATGGTCTTCCTCGGAATACCACTCCCAATTACAGTAATGCAAATACTTGCAATAGACCTCGGAACAGACACACTACCCGCACTAGCCCTTGGCAGAAGCCCCCCAGAAGCTGATGTTATGGATAAACCCCCAAGACCACCACATGAACGACTGCTAAACCTCCCAATTATACTCCGCGGATACTTGTTCATTGGGATTATAGAAGCCATCCTTGTAATGTCAGGCTACTTCTGGGTGCTCTACAATGGTGGCTGGACACTAGGAGAACATTTAGCCTTCACAGATCCATTGTATCTTAAAGCCACTACAATGGTGTTCGCGGGTATAGTAATGGCCCAAGTAGGTAACATCTTAACATGCCAGACCACGAAATCATCAGTTTTTGAAATAGGATTATTCAAGAATCGTTGGATAATCTGGGGGATACTATTCGAGCTTATAATACTATTCTCCATAGTCTATCTGCCTCAACTTCAGCCTATCTTTGGAACCGCACCCCTAGGATTCAATGAATGGTTGTACCTATTATCATTCGTGCCTATAGTTTTCCTAGCAGATGAACTCCGAAAAGCAGTTTTCAGACACTTCAGATTATGAAAGATCAACCTTCTAGGATGTTCCCCATGTCCGTTTTAGCTTCAAAAGTCATCCAATAACAAAAATAGCAACAATTAAGAAATATTATATAAAATGGGAATTTAAGGTTATAAGATATTCGTTATAAGAGTATCAAAGAGTATATGAAAGTTTATTAGAGATTTTTATAAATGCTTTTTGCTTGTCGCATTTTCTATTTTAGCCATATTTTCTTTTAAATGGTCTGAGAAAAGATCATTTCAACTTTTTTCAGCCAAAAAACCCCTAGAAAACAGTAACCTTTATATACTTGTTTTGTTTTATAGGGGGATTATGGTGTTACCATGAAAAAAGCATTATATCTTGGTGTTTTCCTGGCATTAATCCTAGTATTAACTGGCAGCGCCTCGGCGGCTCAGTTAACATACAATGAAATATCCGACGCCTCGAAGATAATAGCTGATCAAGCATCAAAAACAGGCACAATACCATCTCAGGTCACAGTAAACAACAAAAACATAACACTAGACGACTACCTCTACGCAGCAACAACCACAACAATAAACCTAAACACCAACCAAAAAACAAGCATACCTATCAATAATTATAAACCACCAACAGATCCATTAAAGACCACAGCAACCGGAACACTCACAAAAACAACATACCTACAAACAGCACAAAACATCAAAAAATACATGGAAACATACCAACGCTCACCAAACTACGCCACCACAACAATCGGCCGAGTAAACTACCAGAGCCTAATTTACGCCTACGCAAGGATAATAAACTTCTACAACGAAAACCAGAGACTACCAAACTCCGTGACAATAAAAAATGTGAAAATCACCACCATACCAAACACACCAACACCCCAGTTATCATACAATGAAATATCCACTATTTCCAAGGTAATAGCAAGTTATGTAAATCAAAATGGTAAAATACCATCTCAGGTCACAGTAAACAACAAAAACATAACACTAGACGACTACCTCTACGCAGCAACAACCACAACAATAAACCTAAACACCAACCAAAAAACAAGCATACCTATCAATAATTATAAACCACCAACAGATCCATTAAAGACCACAGCAACCGGAACACTCACAAAAACAACATACCTACAAACAGCACAAAACATCAAAAAATACATGGAAACATACCAACGCTCACCAAACTACGCCACCACAACAATCGGCCGAGTAAACTACCAGAGCCTAATTTACGCCTACGCAAGGATAATAAACTTCTACAACGAAAACCAGAGACTACCAAACTCCGTGACAATAAAAAATCTTGGCAGTGCAGACCCGAATAATATAAGGGAAGTCAGGGTGTTAATTTACAGTGGCTATGATGCTTCAACAAATTGTGTGAATGGTATAAAATATTGTCTAGATATTGTTACACTCAATGGTGTGAAGTTCACCTATGCTACGAGTACTGTTATAACTTCGAGTATCCTTGCATCCTATGACGTTCTAGTGATGCCTGGTGGTACTTCTGGTCTAAGCTATCTGAGGAACCCAAATATCAGCGCCTCGGCGATCAAATCATTCGTAAGTAATGGTGGAGGATACCTTGGAATATGTGCAGGTGCATATGCAGCCTCAATAGGAGTTGACGGATACTATGATGGTTGGGGACTTGCAGATGTACGATGTAAGGCTGTATACTATGAAGGTGATCTGAGCATCTCTATCACATCTGCTGGAGAGAAAATTTTAGGCCTCAGCGGAACCCAGACAATCTGTCATTGCAACGGAGCTGCAATGTATACTGTGGGGACAGCAACCAGCCTCGCCACCTATGCCGATAATAAAACAGGATACAAGGGGTATATTGCTGCCGTGGCAGATACCTATGGTTCTGGCAGGGTTATACTATGCGGACCTCATCCAGAATTAAGTCCAAGAATCCCTCAGATGGTTGTTCAGATGATAGCATGGCTCGCGAAGGTAATCCAGAATTCTTAGTTTACTGCCAAGAACACCACAAGCTCATCTAAGAGAGGGGATTTTATCAGGTTATGCAACCATAAAAGCCCCTACCACTTATTAATTTTTTAAAGAACCTATAGGATTGTTTTTATCCTCTTTCCAGGTTTTATTATAAAATCTTTATTTAATCTAGTTTTAAAGGTGACTGGTATGATTATAACACCCTTCTCAGAGGATTCTTTAAGGGTTTTCGCGAACCTTTGGTCTATATCATAGTTTGGGGAAAATATCCTAGCCCCTCTCCTGAATATTAGAAATAGTATCGAACTTTTAAATCCTAATTCCGTTGCTTTCATCAGTTCCTCAAGGTGGCGTTTACCCCGACTGGTAGGGGCATCTGGGAATAATGCCCTATCACCCTTTAAAAGCGTGCAGCCTTTAACCTCCAGGAGCATTTTTTCCCCATCACGGCCTAAAAGGAAATCTAATCTGCTCTCACCAAACTTATATTCTCTTTTAATCACCTTATAACCTTCTAATTCTTTGACAAACCGAGATCCTATGATCTCCATGGCTATGCTATTATGTAAACCGGAATTTATAAGAACCCATTCACCATCCTTAAAGGTGGCTATAACATCAAAACACGTCTTACGATTTCTACCAGCCCGGATATGCTTTAAAAGTAATTTATTCCCCCGATTAAGAAGATCCTCCAATCTCCCAGGGTCTCTCAGATGGGCTCTAAATTTATAACCATCCCTCTCAACCACTACTGTGAAACGGTTAGGCCTCCCAACAAAATTTGCTAGGATAAGATTTTTTATTTTCATACTCTATAATATTTACAGACCCCCCCAAAGTATATAATGGGGAAAATAGATTGAGGTGGAAGTGATTGCATCCCAGACCTAGTCCAATAGCAGCATCCCTTTATACACTCAGGGACCTTGACGTTGATGTGATAGTCATACATGGGCCTACAGGATGTTGCTTTAGAACTGCTAGACTCCTTGAAAATGATGGTGTTAGGGTTCTAACCACAGGAATGTCTGAAAATGACTTCATATTCGGAGCGCATGAGAAACTGGAAGAGACTCTGAAAAAAGTGGAGAAGATGTTCTCCCCAAAACTCGTAGGGGTTGTGGGAACCTGTGCAAGCATGATAATAGGCGAAGACCTTAAAGAGGCTGTTCAGGAGGCTAACATATCCGCGGAGGTGCTTACAGTAGAATCGCATGGGGGATTTGGTGAAGGAGATAACACAGAAGGGGCTATAATCGTATTAGAAGAGGCCTCCAAATCCGGTCTGATAACCTGGGAGGAGGCTGAAAGACAGATAAGGATGCTTAAAAAGGCTACTGAGATAGAAAAGACACGAGGGATGGCACGGGGAGAATACATAAAACCATCATCAGGCGACGATAAGGATAAAGTGGCCCTTGAACTTCTAAAAAGTCTCAAGGATAATGAAAGGGTTGCTATGGTGTTAAATGCGAAAAAAGAGACAGCTTACCTCTTCGCCGACATACTAAAACTACCTCAACTAAACCTTCATCCCCTAGTAATAGCTAACCTCCAGGATGATATTGGACTTCCCAGGATAAGAAAACATGCAAAGAATATAAAATCTGAACTTGAAAAAAATGGGATTAAAATCGATTATCTCACAGGGGGACTAGACGAATACCCCATAACCGGGAAAAGAGTAGGGGAAATCCTCAAAGAAGAAAATGTTGAGTTTGCTGTTATAAGTGGAGTGCCACATGCAGTCCCAATTGAAAAACTGAATATAAGATCAGTAGCAGTGACCGATGGTCCGAGACTCGTCAAACCTTTAAAGGAACTAGGATATGATTATGTTATCGCGGAACTTGACGCCCATGCCAAAACCCTAGGAGTAGATAATATAGTCCAATCAGAGTTTGGTGAAAGTATAAGAAAGAATATGAAGGTGATCCAGAATGGCTAGAACCGTGGGCATGATACTCTGCGGGGGATTCGGCAAACGCCTAAAACCCCTCACAGACAAAATACCAAAACCCCTCATAGAAATAAAAAAAGGTTACACCATACTTGATAAACAATTATTCGATTTTAAAAGTGCCGATATAAACAAGGTATACCTTTTAACGGGTTTCCTTAGTGAAAAGATCGAGGAACGCTATGGTAACGAATACAAGGGCTTGAAGATAGAATATGTAAAGGAGGATGAACCCCTAGGGACATTAAACGCCATAAGATTAGGCATGGAAGCAATAGATGATGACAAACAATGTGTTATAAGAAATGGTGACGTGGTCGCAGACTTAAATTTGAAAAAAATGGTTCGCTTGGGCGAAAAATCCAATTATCCCCTGCTAATATTCATAATAAAGATGAGATCACCCTATGGTATAGTAGAGATAAGCGGGGATAAAATAACTGACTTCAAAGAAAAACCACTACTAGACTATTATATAAACGCGGGAGTATACTTCGCCAAAGAACCAATAGACTTCGGAGACTTCGAAACAGGGGACATAGAAAAGACGGTCTTCCCAATGATGGCTAAAGAGAACAAACTCGGCTTCTACAAAGAAGATGGACTATTCTGGATGGCCATTGACACCTCAAAGGAACTCGAAGAGATAAGAAAAGAATACAAAAACAGAACAGACAAACCATGGGGTTATGAGAAAATCCTCATAAACACAGAAAAATACCTCACAAAAGAACTATTCATAAAAGAAGATTACAGAACATCATTCCACTACCACAAGAAAAAAGATGAAACAATGTACATAATAAAAGGCTCAGGATACATCCAATTCGAAGACAAAAAAGAATACTTCAGCAAAAACGACACCATACGCATCAAACCAAAAACCCCACACTCCATAGTAGCAATGGAAAACACCCTACTACAAGAAGTCTCAACACCCCACCCCAAGGACACCATAAGAATAAAAGACTTCTACGAACGATGGTAATGATAACAATAATAGACTACGGCAGCGGAAACCTAAGAAGCATAAAAAACGCCCTCACAAAAGTAGGAAGCCAAGTAAAGATAACAAAGGACAAAAAGGAAATAAAAAAGGCAGACACCATACTACTCCCAGGAGTAGGGGCGTTCGGCAAAGCCATGAAAAACCTCAAAAATTACAAAAACACAATAATAAAACACATAGAAGCTGATAAACCATTCCTGGGCATCTGCCTAGGACTACAACTCCTACTCACAAAAAGTGAAGAAAGCCCTAACATCCAAGGATTGAACATAATACCAGGGGAAGTTACGAGGATACCAGCCCTCGGAAAAGTACCCCACATGGGCTGGAATCAACTAAACATAACAAATAACTGCCCAATCCTAGAAGGCCTAGAAGACGAATACTTCTACTTCGTCCACTCATATCATGCCAAACCAAAAGAAAAGAATGTTATAGCAGCCACAGCAGACTATCACATAAAAATGGTCGCAGTTTTATGGAAAGATAACATATTCGCCACACAATTCCACCCAGAGAAAAGTGGGAAAGCTGGCCTAAAAATACTCCATAATTTCATCGAATTCTCAAAATAGAAGTGATCAAATATGGACATAGAAGGATTTGCAAGACGCAACATAAACCAGAAAGGATTAAAGGAGATCCTAGCAGAGCGCATACTAGAATTCAAAGATGTTGATAAAGGAACGGCCCTGAAATTAGCAGAAGCTGTTATAGAAGAAGTTAACCACACCCTCAAAATAGAAAAAGAAGAAGACAACTTCCTCAAAGAGATTATAAAGTTCCCCAAGACAAAAATAAGCATGGGCGAAATGGGAGTAGGCTCCAGGGGGGCTGGTGACTTCTTCGTGCACCGGAAAATAGCAGATATAGTCGCGAGCACAAACACCAGAGCATATATAACACCAACAGCCCAAGATGACGGGGGAGTTGTGAAAACACCCATAAAAAAAGACACAGTCTATATTACAACTGCAGTTGATGGTATACACTCACGTCTCAGCGAATACCCCTTCCTGGGCGGATTCCATGTTACAAGAGCAGCCCTAAGAGACGTCTGCGTCATGGGCTCCAAGCCACTCGCCATACTAAGCGACCTACACCTCGCAGATGACGGTGACCTGGGCAAACTATTAGATTTCACAGCAGGTGTTGCGGCTGTCTCAGAACTCGTAAATGTCCCCATCGTCGCTGGGAGCACACTACGCGTCGGTGGAGACATGGTACTGGGCGACCGACTAGTAAGTGCCGTGGGGGCTATAGGAGTATCAGAACACCCACCAACCGCCAGAAAAAGAGCAGAACCAGGAGACACCATACTATTAACAGAAGGGTCCGGTGGAGGTACCATAACAACCACCGCAATCTATCATGGACTATTCGACGTAGTATGGGAGACAATGGACATAAATTTCATAAAAGCCTCAGAAGCCCTAATGGAAGCCAACATACTAGGAGAAATCCACGCCATGACAGACGTCACCAATGGGGGGCTACGAGGGGACGCCCATGAAATCTCATCAACCACCGGAGTGGGCCTAGAATTCTACGAGGATAAAATCATGGCCATGATAAACCCAAAAGTCCTTAAAATGCTCAGAAGACTTGACATAGACCCCCTAGGAGTTTCAATCGACTCACTCATGATAATAGCACCCAAGGAGGTTTCAGACACCATCAAAGACATAATAGAAGGGGCTGGTGTCAAAATAGATGAAATAGGCGAAGTCACAGATACTGGGGAGCCCATTCTTATAAGCGAAGACGGAGAAACCAGACTAGAACCAGCCTTTAGAGAAGCAGCATATACCAAGATAAAAAAAGTAGTAGGCGAAAAAACACCAGAAGACTTCGACAAAATGAAAAAAAGAGTAGAAAAAGCAACAAGCAAGGCCATAGAAAAAAAGAGGAAAGTAGTGGAGGCCATACGAAGTGGAAGATAAAGGTTTCATATACACCCTAGATGCTATAATCGCACTCACCATACTCCTCATAGTTACAGCCTCCCTAACACATTTCCTAACATTGGAACATTACCCCCCATCAGAATACAGAAACTATCATGCCAGAGACATCATAGATCTTATGGCAAGCTATGACACCGGAAACGGCACAGTCCTTGAGAGGATCAGCCACGAACTTAACTCCCATCAAAACCGTGAAGAAGCAATAAGAGAGGCTAACAGGATAGCGAGCGAATTCTTAAATTCAAAATTCCCAAACATAAAATATAATCTAACAGCATACAATGGCATAGAATCTGTTACGATAGCCTCAAATGCTGAAATGTCAAAGGCAGATAATATAAATTCCGCCATCCGAAACTATAACAATTACACATTCCAATTATATGTCTGGTAAAGACCCCATTATGGGACAAACTGTCCTATCCACGATATCATCCCCCAAGTTTTCGACAGACCTGCTCGTATCCATTCATACGTTATAAATTTAACTTAGTAAAAAATCATTCTTGATTCCCCATTTTCTCATACTTTATTTTTAACTCATATATAATCTAGTAATACTTTTTTTATTTTATATAGTAAGATATTTATTTTTGAATCGATGTAATCGTAAATGAGGAGCTTTAAGTAATAATATTTATCTGTCAGCTAAAAGAGCTGGTAGACCTAAGCATTGGACAGGCCAAAATTACGCCTGTGGAGACTGAGTGTCGTTAAAGCAGGAAGCTCCTCGCGGATAGTAAAAATAGTTATAAAAAACCAATTTGAAAGGAGGTGAAATGGTATGGGAAGACAAGTGAAACAACTATTTCTAGTATTAACATGGCTTGTTTTCATCCTAGCATTCACAGGGACCGTGGCAGCAGAAGATTCACAGGAAGGTGCTCAAAACACTAGTGGAGGGTTGAACTCTTCTGAGATACATTGCCTAATATTATCATGGGATACAAGTGCGGGACAGTACCAAATCCCTGCAGAGTATTTGATGAAAGAATATCCTAATGTAAAGATCCAGATTAGAAGTGTTTCACAGGCCAGTCAAAATCTAAGTGAAATCCCAGAACTCATTGATTGGGCACATCTCATCTACCTTAACAATATTCGATCAGGTCCACTGGCTAACACAATCTTAAACTTAAATTCAACTGGCAAGCTTCAGGGAAAAACAATCGTGGCAGAGCCTCTCCCCTACTTTAATACTCCCTTTTTACTCACAAAATAATACACTATTTTTATATCATCCCAAAACTAGTAATACTCTTCAATCAATCTTTAGTAAAATATATGTTCTACTACTTAGACATTAAAACATGAAAAAATGAAAAGGTGGTGAATAGTTATGAGAAAGCATCTGATTACAGTAACAGCAATTCTTCTCATGGTCCTATTTTGCCAGACTGTAGTGGCAGCAAACAACACTACAACAAGCAATACAACCACGATCCTAGTTATAGGTTCATCAAGAGCCGCGAAGAGTTACAATGAAGTGGCACATTCAATAATGAATCTCACAGACAATAACGTCAAATTTCAGATAAGATCCACGAGTCAGATAGGGAACATGACCAGTGATGAAATACAAGCTCTTCTAAACAGCTCACAGATAATATTGGCAGAATGGGGAACCCAATTGGCTGGTAATGGGTCCATGGAATCTGTTATCATAGCAAATCCATCCCTAATTGAAAACAAGATATTCTTCGCATTTGAAAGTGGCCCGACGCTAGTTAAACTGAGCATGATCAACAACACCAAGGTATTTGAAGGAGTCACTGATACAGATATAGGCACTTGGGATAGACCAGGAACACTCATAGGAGCATGCCATGATGGTGATCTATCATCGCTGATGTTCTACAAAGAGAAATATTCAGGTAACCAAGCACTACAATACTGGATAGACTGCGCCAGTTATTATGCAGCTGGGGGTAAGAAAAACATTGAAAATCAATTCAAGTACATCCTTAAACTCTATTATCTCATCAATGGAAAACCATGGAATAGTAGCTGGGATCCAGCCCCTGTTGAACCAGGCCTGCTACTGCAACCAGAGTTCCTATACCGTGATGGTCAGAGATTCAGCCTCCAAGAGTACTTCCAGAAATATCATCTAGACCCTACTAAACCAACAGTAGCAATTCTGACTTACGTTGGCAGCACAGGTGAAGTTGCATATGCTGATGCAATGCAACAGATAATTGACGCATTGACCTCAAAGGGTATGAATGTGATCCCAGTAGTTGGTACATGGTCAAACTATGTGACACTAAATGACACTGCGATGAGAGAGCTGCTCCAGACACTATGCAATCCTAATCAAACATACAATATAACTGCTATAAAGGATATCGGGAATTGCACTGAGAGATCATCCATTCTTGGAGTTAATAGTATCTCCACTGGAAAGGTGTATGAAGTAGACATCTTTGAGAACGGGACCATAGTAAAACACTTCAAGGTTAGCAACGCACAACCCACAAATGTCTATTCGGCCTTGTAAAATTCCTAACAGATGCACAAAATGTTGTACAATATGAAGCATACCCGGAAAGATACCCCATCAAAGCCAATATAATCATAGACCTTTTAACTTTCACCCCGGGATCAACTACCTCAGGTGCCCAAGTTACCAAGTTCTTTGAACACTCAAACGTTCCAGTACTCAGAGCCATGATAACAAGCTCAACATATAGGACAATGGGACAATGGCTTGTCTCAGATGAAGGATTCAGTTGGATGTCAGTATACTGGCAGTGTGCCCAGCCTGAAATGCAAGGACAGATAGAGCCACTAGCAATCGGTGTCGGTGAAATCGGAAGCGACCCCGAAACCGGAGCTCAATGGGATATAACAGTCACAATACCTGAGAGGATAGAGAAACTTGTGAACAGGGTCTACAATTGGATCAAACTCCAGACACTCCCAAATAATGAGAAGAAGATTGCAATAGTCTACTATAATTATCCACCAGGGAAACAGAACATCGGAGCAAGTTATCTCAATGTACCGGAGAGTATCTTTGAGATACTTAAGAGGCTGAAACGTGAAGGCTATAACATAGGTGAGATACCATCTAACGCCGATGCTCTCCTCGACCTGATGGTCAAAAAGGGTATAAATATTGCCAACTGGGCGCCAGGTGAACTTGAAAAACTAGTGAACCAGAGCGATATCATATTATGGCCAGTTGAAGATTATCTCACATGGTTCAATAAGCTAGACCGAATTGCCAGGAAAGAGATGGTTGAAGGGCCAGTAGGCTACATCGAGGAACTAACCAAGGCAGCAGTAGAATACATTAAAAAGGGAGACACAAGGACAAGGGATGAGATGCTTAAAACCCTCAACAGATGGACACAAGAGATGATATCAAATGCTAATACGCACCCAGAAGTTGCAAGCACTGCAATAGACCTCATAAATAAGATCAGCGCTGCTTTAACATCCTATATCCAGGATCCTTCAAATACCACGGCATACGAGACGTTCCTAAAATACAAAGGAGAACTCCTGGCACTTAAACTCCCAGGGATGACAGGATGGGGTGAACCGCCAGGAGACGTTATGGTCGTTGAAAAGAATGGCGAAAAATACATTATTATACCTGGTCTGATGTTTGGGAACGTCTTCATCGGCCCAGAGCCACAGAGAGGATGGGAGGCCGATGCGGCCAACCTTTATCATAGTACAGTTGTCCCACCACCACACTGCTACCTTGCATGGTATGCATGGATAAACACAGTCTTTGAGGCAAATGCACAGATACATGTTGGAAGGCATGCAACTTATGAATGGACACCAAGAAAACAGTACGCTCTTGCCTCATTCGATTACCCGGACATATGTATTGGCGACACACCATCACTATACATCTACATAATGGACGGCGTTGGAGAGGGTATGCAAGCAAAAAGAAGAGGACTTGCAGTAATCATAGACCACCTGACACCACCATTCACACAGACAAAACTCTACGGCGACTTACAGGAACTTGCAGGCCTCATCATAAATTATGAAAAAACACCTGAAGGAAACCCAATGAGAGAAGAGTATGCAAAACAGATCCGTGAAACAATAATAAAAACAGCCATCTACAAAGACATGAACATAGATCCAAACAACATCACAGATGAAGACATCGACAAAATACACGATTATCTCCTAGACATCAAGCGTACATTGATGCCTTATGGCCTTCATACATTCAGTTTAAATTGGACATCTGATGAGATAGCCCTTATGGTCTCGACGATGCTATCACCAGACAGCGACGTTGACCCATCCCTCCAAAAGCTCGTGAGCACAGCAATGGGCTGGGATTTCAAAAATCTCACCTTCGACCAGGCAGAACAGGTGAACGACATATGCATAAACATGATCAAAGATCTTCTCAACGGAAAATCTATAGCAGCAATCCTTGAGAATGTTACAGACCTATCCCTCAAAAAAGCCCTCCAGGACAAACTATCAGTGGCAGTGGAATACATTGCATTGCTAAAAGAGAGCCCAACAAAGGAAATGGACGCCCTAATCGAAGGTCTATCAGGAAGGTTCATATCACCAGCCAAAGGAGGAGACCCTGTCAGAGCACCCTATGCACTCCCAACCGGGCGAAACTTCTATGCACAAGACGACAACACATTACCAACAAAAACAGCATGGGACCTTGGTAAAAGACTCGCAGACATGGCCCTTGCACAGCTTGACACCATCCCCGAGAAGATGGCTGCTGTAGTATGGTGCGTTGAAACAGCAAGAGACGACGGTGCAATGGCCTCATTTGTTCTAAGAATGTTAGGTGTTCAGCCAAAACCCGATGACAAGACTTGGCTCAAAGGAGGAAAATTATCATACATTACCCCAACAAACCTCACAGACCTCCTAAATGACTTGAACAAGATGAGGAATAGTATTGGACTCCAGAACGTCACATCAAGGCCAAGAATTGACGTGATAACCACAACAAGCGGTCTTTTCAGAGATTTATTCCCAAACTTGCTTGCAAAAATGGACATAGCCTACAGGGTTGCACTGGGAGCATCCTACTCAAAGATAGTTGAGGCATATCCACAATTTAAAGATCAGTTGGACCTTGCACTTGATCCACTGATCACAGGAAAGTTCCCACAGGCAAAATCAATGGAAGCCCTTCTCAAAGTTATAGACAAAGGCGACCCAATTGAATTGAATTACGTTGCAAAACATTGGATAGAACTTGTGCAGAGGGGCTATGATGGAGACGCAGCAATAACAAGGATATTCGCCCCACCAGTAGGAGACTATGGCGCTGGAGTTAACCATGGAGTTGAACAAGCATGGACATGGAACAACAGAGAAGAACTGGCAGACATTTACCTTAGAAGAATGAGTCATGCATACTCCAACACACAATGGGGCATTTCGCAAAGAAACCTCTTTGAAGACCTCCTTAAAGGAGTGACAGTAACATACCATAGTAGAAGCACAAACCTTTATGGAGTTATCGACAATGACGACTACTACGATTACTATGGTGGACTATCAATGGCAATCGAAAAAGTGAACAATGGAAGAGCACCATCACTAAATGTCCTTTACTATGCAAACCCAGCTAATCCAGAGGTCCTTTCATTACAGCAGTTCATGAGAAAGGAGATGAGAACACGCTATTTCAACCCCGCGTGGATCCAGGGAATGATGAAAGAAGGTTACAGTGGTGCAAGGGCAATTTCAAACAAGTTCGTCTCATACCTATGGGGCTGGCAAGTTACAACTCCCCAACTCGTACATAACTATGAGTGGAATGAAATTACTGACATTTACATCAGAGACAAATACAATCTTGGAGTTACAAAATGGTTGTCTACAGGTAACAACGCCTATGCAATGATCAGCATAACAGGAACACTCCTAACAGCAGCTCATAAAGGCTTTTGGCATGCTGATGAGGGAACACTCAGGTTGGTGGCTAACACTTGGGCTAAGCTAGTTGCAGGGTATGGTGTTTCTTGTTGTGACTGTAGCTGTGGTAATATTGCTATGATGCAGTGGGCTATGGGTTATGTGGATCCTAACCTTTTAGGTCAGGTAAAAGCGAAAATTTACGGCGCTACAAAGAATGCTGCCTTCGCACCAGGACAACCAGGTGTGCCTGGCGCCCCGGGACAAACAGGTCCTGGTTATACTGGTAGTCAGGGGCATGGTGTGAGTCCCGGTTATACTGGTGGTCAAGGACGGGCAGGTGGACAAACCGGTTCAGAAGCTGGAGTTGCCGCGGCTGGGGGTGCAGGGCCAGGATCATCTGGTAGAGCCTATGAAGTGAGTAAAGTTGGTGGAATGTCTGGTGCAAGCGCTGGCATGCCAATATACGCAGTGCTCGGAGTCATAGTCCTAGTAGCCCTTGTAGGCGCAGGTTACTTCCTAAGAGGAAAACTATAAAAATTCTCCTCCTTCTTTTCTTTCTTTTTGTAATCATTTAGATTAACCGCACACCAAAAAGGAGATAAAAATCTTAGGGAATTTAGCGGACGTATTTTTCAAGACATTCACACGAAACATATCCCATAAACGAAGCCCTTTGCTTTTTTCTCCCATAAGCATGCTGCAGACATTCACACGAAACATATCCCATAAACCGGGACAACTCCTACGCCTAAATGAAGTAAAGGATGATTTGAATGTTATTGCAGAAAAGGTTAGAAATCGGAAGAATCATACACACCAAAACTTTCCAAGGGGGTCTCCATTACCTCATCACCAAAGCAAAAGTGAATGCTTGGGGGGCTGCTTCTTACATCTAAACTATACTATCGAGAAATTTTACAGGACTGGTGAGGCTGTAAAGATTTGTTGGAAGCTTGAACGTTAGACTGAGAGTCCTGAAGATGTGGGGAGTCTCCGTTCCCCCCCGAAAGCCTCTCGATGATTTCAATGGTCTCAATTGTTTCAGAAGTATAAGTTAGAAGGGTCCTGCCTTACATTACAGAAAAGAAAGAACTTGTCGAAGACCTCAATGGTCTTTCTTATGCACCGGAGTTAATTCTACCGGTGGGGAAGCCCCCCGATGAAAGCCAGAAAAGACTCATACACCACAATTTTGATAACAGCAATGCTATGGTTATAAAATCTTCACCTCCTGTCCCGGAAGGCTCGGGGAAAGCTGACAGATAATCTGAGAGGATAAAACCATCCCCACCGGGGCTGGGAACACATCCCAAGCCTGACGCTACAGAGTATACACTTCAAGGCTTCACTATTAAGCAGAAAAACCCAGCGAGGGGGTGTTCACTTGAGTCTTATGCCCTCTTTTATAGCCTCTTGCACTATCCCTATTTCCTTTTTTTTAATTTCGAACTCTTCCGGCGTATAGGGAAGTACATCAATGTTAACCTTTGCATCCCAGTATTCTATGATTTTCTCGATCCTCCTAAGGAAATTCATGTTCCTAAATTTTTCACTGACGATTATAATATCATAGTCACTATCTTCCAAGTGTTCGCCTCGCGCCCTGCTCCCAAATAATAAAATGAGGTCTGGTTTAAACTTTCTTTTAACCTGGGATAAAAATCCCCTTATATCTTCAATTCCTTCCGGACCCATTCCACCACCTTACTTGCGATCTCTAATTTCTCCTCTGCTATTTCCCTGTCATAGAGTTCATATGGAAGTCCCTGGGCAGCATCCGGATAACGTGTGATGATAAAATCTGGATTTAGCTTTCTGAGGCCGCTCATAAACTCCTCTGGCATGTTAAGTTCATTTGCCAAGAAAATCAGGGAATGCGTGGAACCCGGGGATTTCCTCTTTTTGTGGATATAGAGCGCCTTTAATGCCTTTTCAGCAGCCTGCTGTGACAAAAACGCCGTTATATAATATTCCTCGATTTTAAGATTTTTAGCAGCGCCTTCAAGGTCCTTTTCTGCCTGTTTCCACCAATTATAAACTTCTCTCCTCATACTAATAAAATCTTTGACCAACACAATATTAATCCTTTTTCACCTAGCCTACTCCTCCCCCAAAAAATTCAAGAAATAATAGGGAAATTCAATGTCTAAATTCATCTTCCTTGAATGGCCAGAAAAGCGAATGCATGAGGGTCAATAATGTGTTCAAGAACTAAACTCCAAAAAAATAGTATGTAGGACACCATCCCAGTATAAAACGGCCAATACTATGTGAACTACTTCATTTGGGGGTGTTTCCAAAATCCAAGAACCAAGCCTTTTTATGCCTTCAGCTGTTGGTCTGGAATTTCCCCCATCAGGGGGATGAAAGTCCACAAGGGGTGAACTACCCCTCCCTGATGGGATGGGCTTCCTGCTTCAACGACAAGACTTGCCCAGCTAAAGCAGGGGATGCTGAGTAGGGATCTTGCCTCCAACAGGTGCGAATTCGGGTTGTCCCAACCCTACCCATCCAGTCATCACCCACAATTTTAGAGGATGCCAAGGCTATGGATGAGATACCGCATCCCAACCTCCTACCAGGAGGTAAACACAACAAAACATAACAGAAGAACAAAGTGTATAAAATTTTCGGCTTTCATCCCCCATGGGGGTTCCCGCCGAGAAAGTTAAACACCCCCTGATGGGGGGCTTCTAGCCCGTTAGATAAATTAGAACAAAGGATACCATGAACTATCAGTGTTCCTTATAATTCTGGTATTTTGCAATTATAATTGCTTTTGCAAGGATCAGAAGTTGAAGGAACCAGATATTTGGAGAGGATTGAATCAAAGGATTCTAAATCAAATATAACCTCTTAGACAGAAACTTTTATATACTACACTTTAAAGAGGTTCTGTACAAGGGGTGATGGAGTCCACCTTTAACTGCTTTTTTATGCTGATGACTCCTGCAAGATAAGTGTGGGAGGGATATTGTGGAGTATGTTGCATTTAGCATAGCCATTATTATATTACTGGGACTTCTCTTCAACAAGGTATTCAACAAGATAAAACTTCCGGGTATCCTAGGGATACTGATACTAGGTATCATAATAGGACCCCATGGACTTTGATATCAAAGAGTATAATGGATATTTCACCCGATCTAAGGATTATAGCACTTATAATAATCCTTATTAGGGCGGGCTTCGGTATAAACATTGAAAGCCTCAGGAAGGTTGGGATGACAGCAGTTATGAGCTGCATACCTGACCTTATCGAGGGCTTTGCAGTGATGCTGGCAGCACACTACCTGCTTGGATTATCCCTCATTGAAGCTGGAATCCTGGGCTTTGTTATAGCAGCAGTTTCACCCGCAATTATAGTCCCCCAGATGCTTTCATTCATTGAAAGGAGAATGGGAACAGCCAAAGGGATACCCACCATATACTTACAGGGGCTTCAGTGGATGATGTAGTCTCAATAACACTCTTCTCTGTTTTCCTTGGGATATACCAGGGCCAGCAAGTCAACTTCATCGTGGAGATCATTGGAGTGCCTTTATCCATACTGCTGGGCATAATTGCTGGTCTGGGTCTTGGTCTTGCACTGGTCCAACTTTTCAAGAAGTTCAAGATAGGGAACACTGAAAAGACCCTCATAGTCCTCGGAGCAGCCATACTGCTTAAAAATGCTGGGGATATTGTAAGTTCACATGTTCCCGTGGCCGCACTTGTAGGTGTAATGGTCATAGGGCTTGTTATCCTTCAAAGGATGCCCGATACTAGCCTGCAGTTAACTAAAAAGTTCAACAAGGTATGGATCTTCGCTGAGATACTCCTCTTTGTCCTTGTTGGTGCTCAAGTCAATGTTGGGCTCATATTCCATGTTGGATTTGCTGGACTTGCAGTGATAATCCTTGGACTTACAGCAAGGAGCATGGGGGTGCTCCTCTCACTCCTAGGTTCAGACCTGAACCTGAAGGAGAAGATATTCTGCGTGGCAGCATATATACCCAAGGCAACTGTACAAGCAGCTGTAGGTGCAATACCCCTCGCAGCAAGAGTTGCGGCAGGCGAAACCATACTGGCCATGGCTGTACTTGCAATACTATTCACAGCACCCCTAGGGTCCATGGCAGTTAAGTTCACCGGAGAGAAATTCCTGAGCGTCGATGAGGACTACCAGAGGCCACGATTTCCACATCTACCTAGTATGGGGAGGTCAAGATTATCTTTTTTACAATCTCTTGACCTTCCATTCCAAGTTCCCTTGCACTTATAAATTATTTGCCAGTTCAATACTGGAGTTCCCCTCCTCTATTATTGTGATTTTGCACTGGAAAATGCACCCTAACACAATGTAGAGATTGATTGGGCAAATCTCGACTTGTTGTATATTCTATTGGGGGCCCCCTATAACTGTTAAAGGAATAGGTCCAGTGAACTTTGTTTAGATTTGTCACTTTCAAATAGTGAGTTCACACCAAACTCTAGTATGTTGATTCTCTGCATGAGGTAAGGGTCAATAGGATATTTCCCAGCCAGCTCCTTTGATATTTCCAAGTATTTTATGACCGAACCCTTTGATACCGTCAGTACAAGGTTCCCACCACATTCACATTTTCCTGTGAGTGGTATTCGCCTGTATTTCCTGTTACATCTTGTACATCGCACCTTCTGTTTAGTGAATGCCCGGATGTTCCCCATCATATCAGGTAGGAAATGTGAAAGTAGAACTCCCTCCACTACTCTTCGCTGATCCACAGCCCGTATTTTTTCTGCAAGTTCGATCTGTGAATTAACCTTTTCTTTCATTGTGGGTAACATCTTATATAGGCAGGTTTTAGGTCCTGAATTGATATTTGAAGTGTCATGGGAAAACATTAGTCCTTTGTATTGTCTTGGCGTGCCGAGACGTTTTTTAACATTATCAATTAGGCTGGTGACCTTTGATGGTTTGGCATATTCTAATGTTTTCTCATAGAATGTGAGGGGTAATGAGTCCATTGTGTCGATGTTATGTGATTCGTCGTCGATTTCTTCCGGGTCTATCCTTGATGATAGGACGAGTGGCGCGTCCATGCTCCCCCCTCTACTACTCGGGAGGTATGTTTTAGAAAAATTGAGCAGAGCATCTAATAATAATATTATGGCATCCTCGTCACTGTCACAATTCCTCCTCTTGGCTGAGTGGAAGTATGGGTGCGCATAACATGCTGATGCTTCAGTAAAGCCTATTATCCTCCCCAAGACCCCCGCGGAAGTGTGGGGTGCCAATCCGATTATCAGGTGGCCGATTAGATCCTCCCGTCCCCGCAGATTATAGAACCTTCCAAGGCCATAGAAGTTTTCCAGGAGATCGTCGACGAATGATGCAACCTTCATGAGGTAATCTGCACACTCTTTAGATATTACCACATCCTGGACCTTCAATTCTACTATTTGATCCTCATCTTCTAGGGGCCTGCCCTGAAAGTCTGTCTTGTACCCCAATTCTTTTAATTTTTCTATGGTTATGCCGATCTCTGAGGGTTTAAAGTGTGTGAGTGGAAGGTCCGTGGAATCGTGTCTTATAGTAGCATCCTTAAAGGTGAAAACCTCGTTTTTGGCCCTGAGAACGCCCTTTTCTAATGGTTCTGGGAACTTGTCACGGGATATCATCCCCTCAACTCCTTTTATTTCTTCGAGTTTGCGGACTCCCACGTTCTCGGTGGCGTTCTTTAAAAGTTGCACGAGGTTTATGGATCTTTTGCTTGGTTTGCCCATCTCTGTTTTTTCACCGCATTGTGGACACTTTGATTGCATGAAGCTTATTTTGCACCTAGGACACTTCGCACGGCCTATCTCTACTCTAATGTTTCCCTTTTTAGTGGCTTCGATGATGTTTCGTCGGCTACCACCATGTTTACCTATTGGGAATAGCACGTGGGGTGCTGGGCGCATTTTCCTCTCTTTACTTTTCTCGGGTCTCCCAACCCTCGCCCCAATATAAGTGGGGGCCTTTTTCATGATCTTAACAGGGGACACCCTATTTATTGCTTTGATTGGATCCTCTTCTTTTTCTAGGGGTTTTTTGAGGGTGTTTAGGAGTGCGTATGCGTCATCAGCTCCTATTATAACCTTGTCTTTTCTGAGTTTATGGGGAACTCCTAGTATCTCTAGTATCCTCTTTGGGGGTGCTAGTGGCAATTTTAGTTTACCATTTTCCTTTTTTCCGTGTTGTAGCCACTCGTAGAGGTTGTTTAAGTCTTCTGTTGTGACATCATGGTAGAAGTAGGTGTAGCGTGGATGTAATGGCACATCATATTCTATGGAGATTTTAAATGCTTCCTTTGCACCTGGTCTTATCCTATTCCACTGGCCCTTAAACTTTTTAAGGTTTAAGGGGTCTTCTTTGGTATTATATGCCCTTGAGTTGAGGATTGATTGCGCCCACCATTCCTCGCACCATGCCGCGGGCATTAGTACGTGATTGTTCCTTAAAAATTCTCCGAAGGCCACTAGCATGTCACCTAAGAATAGTATCTCCTCTACTTCTGGTTTGATTTTATTGGCTTCTTCAATTGTTTCAATTTTGATTACGTCCCCGTTTTTGAGTTTGACTATTGGTCCTTCGATTGTATCCACTGGCACGACGCAGTTGCCCTTTCCTGGTCTTTCAATTTTCATCTGCGTCCCAACTGCTAGGAATTCTAAAAGTTCCATTGTGGCGGGGTTTATTCCCATGGCCGCTAATCCCGTGTTCCTCGAACGCCCGTATCTCAGCCTGAAGGCCCCTTTTTCTGATGGGCATCCTAGGACCGGTCTTCCCCCTATTATATCCTCTATGTATTTGCTGTCAGCTTTTATGGTGATTTCATCTTTTTTATCAGATTTTAGGGTTTTTGAGAATTTTTCCAGCCAATTCCATCCTCCAAGTTTCAGTTGTTTGGCATATTTAAGCACCTTTGGGGCTTTTTGGATAACACCCTCTACCATTGCCAGTAGGGCTCCTCCACGGATGTGGTTGGTCTCTACACGTTTAAGGTCCCTATGTGAAACCTCTATTTTATCTGTTGGCTCCCCGGTGACCTCCACAGGGATATTCTCAGCGGCTAATCTCACCTCCTCTGGGGTTGGGGAATATTGCAGGTTAGTCACCTCTGACTCATATAATTCCACTTCCTCCACATAACGTTCTATCTCCCTGTCAGTGGGCTTGTAACGGTCCAATCCTATCTTCATCCTTATATAATCTGCTATTAGAACTGCTAATGCCGATGCCGTCCCCCCAGCACTCCTTATAGGCCCCGCAAAGTATACTGCCAGGTAATTTGATTCATCAAAATTGTTTTTGATAGTTACCTTAGCGATTCCTTCTAGGGGTGCTGCCACAACACCCTCCGTCAATATTGCAAGGGCTGTTCTCAGGGCCTGATCCGCGAGTTCCTGTCTCCTAGACCATAACCTGTCCTCGTCTGTTTCGTTTATCCGCTGGGATGCTATCTCAGCAGCTATCTTAAACGCTATCTCCTCTCTACTATACTCCCTCTCCAATGATTTTATCCTCTGGGCAACACCCTCAGGTCCTACTAGTCCCTCAACCCTCTCTGCAAGATCCTTCGCAAGGGGTATTTCAGGTTCTGTGGAAGCATCTAAACCCCTAGCCCTGGCCTTCCAGGCTATCTCATAAAGCCTATTTGTCTCCTTCTCCAATTCCTTAAAATACTCCATCATAATCATAACCCTAAAAAGGATGATTTCCAACAATAATATATTATATCCCTAATGAATATAATCTCTATAAAAGCTTATCCGGGGTGATCAGAAAAATGGCTAAAAAGGATAAAAAAACGCTCCCACCAAGTGGTGCCGGCCTTGTAAGATACTTCGAGGAAGAGACAAAGGGTCCTAAGCTCACACCAGAACAAGTAGTTGCAATGAGTATAATATTAGCCGTATTCTGCCTATTACTCAGGTTCTCAGGTTAAAAACCCTCGGTGATCTAATGGCGATCCACCCCATCGAATTCAGATACGGCACTCCAGAAATGAAAAAAATATGGGATGCTGAAAACAAACTACAAAAAATGCTAGATGTGGAGGCGGCCATAGCCGAAGCAGAAGCCAGCCTAGGGATCATACCAGAACACGCCGCAGAAGAAATAAAAAGAAAAGCCAACACAAAATATGTGAAACTTGAAAGAGTGAACCAAATCGAAAAAGAGACGAAGCACGACATCGCAGCCATGATAAAAGCACTGGCAGAACAATGCGAAGGCGACGCAGGAGAATACATACACTTCGGGGCCACATCAAATGATATAATAGACACAACAAACTCACTACTCTTTAAAGAATCCATAAAAATCCTAAAAGAAAAACTCATCAGACTAATAAAACTCCTTCTAAAATTAGCAGACGAAAACAAAAAAAGGGTTTGCATTGGCCGAACCCACGGCCAACATGCACTACCCACAACCTACGGTATGAAATTCGCACTCTGGGCCGATGAAATGCACAGAAACCTTGAAAGGTTAAAATCGGCCGAGAAAAGATTATGTGTAAGTATGGTGACCGGTGCAGTGGGCACCACAGCAGCCCTAGGTGAAGACGGCCTAAAAGTGCACCTGAAAGTCTCCAAGGTACTCGACTTAAAACCAGTTCTAATATCGAATCAAGTCATCCAAAGGGACAACCATGCTGAATTCATCATGGTATTAGCTAACATCGCCACAAGCCTTGACAAGATAGCCTTAGAGGTTCGTAATCTTCAGAGGACGGAGATCATGGAAGTAGGTGAGAAATTCGACCCCAAAAGACAAGTCGGCAGCAGTACAATGCCACATAAAATGAACCCGATAACCGCAGAGCGCATCTGTGGCCTAGCCAGGATTATACGCTCACATGTGATAACCGCACTAGAGAATAACCTGCTCTGGCATGAAAGAGACCTCACAAACTCGTCTCCAGAGCGTATAATATTCCCAGAATCATGTATACTAACAGACTACCTCCTACACCTAACCACAAACCTAATAGAGAATCTCGTGTTCTTCGATGAGAATATAGAAAAAAACCTCAAACTTACAAATGGTCTTATAATGGCAGAAAGATTAATGGCAGAATTGGCCAAGAGGGGTATGGGAAGGCAAACAGCATACCAGATCGTGAGAGAATGTGCAATAAAAGCCAACAAAGAAAGAACACCCCTCATAAAAGTCGCAGGAGAAAAAAGGGAAATAATGGAATATCTAAGCTTCGAGGAACTTGAAGATATCATGGATCCCCACACATACCTAGGATCCGCCATCAAGATAGTTGAAAACGTCCTCAAAAAATCAAAAGAATGGTTCTAGAATCCCCAACCTCTAATTTCCTTTTTTTACTGGTGGAATGTAGGATCTTAAAAGTAATGATAATGATACAACCGTAACCGAACTTAATGCCATGGCAAGACCTGCTAATTCTGGTCTGAATGTTAACCTGAATATTGGATAAAATAGGCCAGCCGCTACAGGTATGAGAACCATATTATATGCAAAAGCCCAGAATATGTTCCATTTAACGCGTGAAACGACCTTACGGGCTAATTGCATGGCCGCGGGGACATCAACTGGATCATCCTTCACCAGTACTATATCAGCTGCTTCCATTGCAATATCCGTACCGCTTCCAATCGCGATTCCAACATCAGCCGCTGCAAGGGCCGGAGCATCATTTATACCATCACCAACAAATGCCACACCACCCTTTTCACGCATCTTAGCGACTATATTAACCTTATCCTCCGGTAGGACCTGTGAGAGTACTCTGCCTATCCCTAGTTTCTCTGCCACGATCTTTGCCGTTATAGGATTATCTCCCGTTACCATAACAGTTTCTAAACCCATTTCCCCCAAAGCCTTCATAGCCCTTGGGGAATTTTCTTTTATCTTATCCGAGACCGCGATGATCCCCACAGGCTCCTGATCCATTCCAACTAATACTATAGTTTTACCTTCTCCTTGTAATTTTGATATCATATCCTTGATATGGTCTAATGGTATTCTATTGTCCTTGAACAAACTTATATTACCTACCAGGATCCTCTGAGAGTTGGTGAATCCTATCAGGCCCTTTCCAGGGATTGACTTAAGTTCATGAACTTTAATAGAGGGTATGTCTTCTGCCCTTGAAACTATTGCCCTGGCTATGGGGTGTCTTGAATTGGCTTCGATGCTAGCAGCCAATCCTATTACGTCATTTTCATCGCCTTTGAGGGGTACTACATCTGTGATGTATGGTTCGCCTTCAGTGAGCGTCCCTGTTTTGTCAAAGAGCACCGTACTTATCCTTTCAGAAACTTCTAGCGTTTCGCCTTTTTTGATGAGAATACCAAGCTCAGCTCCCCTGCCTATACCAACAGTGACCGCTGTTGGTGTTGC
The DNA here is from genome assembly GCF_023167465.1 of Methanothermobacter tenebrarum. Classification (NCBI taxonomy): domain Archaea; kingdom Methanobacteriati; phylum Methanobacteriota; class Methanobacteria; order Methanobacteriales; family Methanobacteriaceae; genus Methanothermobacter; species Methanothermobacter tenebrarum. The sequence continues at coordinate 1,390,414 of NZ_AP025698.1, forward strand.
GAGCCCAAGGGCGCATGGACATGCCACTACTAAAGTAGATATAAGGATCGTTAGAGAGAAGAGTAATCCCATACCTTTGAGGTACCAGAATATAAAAGCCGTGAATGCTATTATTAGAACCGTAGGTATGAAATACGAGACCGCCCTATCAGCTATCCTCTGTAATGGTGGTTTAGACCCTTGAGCTTCCTCCACCAATCTTATGATCCTCGCAAGGAACGTTTCTTCTCCTGTGTGGGTTGTTCGGATCTTCATGACCCCATCAGTGTTAATAGTGCCTGCCACTACACTCTTTCCCTTGTCTTTGAATACTGGGATTGGTTCCCCTGTTACCATCGACTCATCAATGTGTGCTTGTCCTTCAATGATAATACCATCTACTGGTATCCTATCCCCAGTTTTTACGAGTAGTATATCACCTCTTTTTAGGGTTTCTACTGGCACTTCCATTTCCTTATCATCCTTAAGTATGGTTGCTGTGTCTGGTTGGAGTTCCATCAATTTTTTGATGGCCTCTGACGTTTTACCCTTAGCCCTCGCCTCAAGGTATCTTCCAAGGGTTAGGAAAGCTGCTAACATTAAAGCAGTTTCATAGAACATAAAATCTTGTGATAGGATGTTGAATGTGCTCAGTACACTGGAAGTGAACGCGACTCCAATACCCATAGAATACATGACATCCATATTGAGCGTTTTGGCTTTAAGTGAACGTATCGCGGCATTAAAGATTGGATAACTTACATATAGGAATGGTAAAATCGATACTAGGAAGAAGATATAATTCATAAAGGGAAATTCTATCCTAGAGTACATTATGATCATAAGGGGAATCGAAACCCCTAAACCCACTATTATCCTCTTCTTTTTAGATTTAAGATCCCCTAGAATCTTTTCATCAACTACTTCCCCCATAGTGCCCAGGAATTGGTATCCGAGCCCTTCTATGACCTTTCTGATATCATCTATGGATATTAGGTCCTTATTGTATTCTATGTATGCTGTTTCAGCTCCTAAATTCACTGTAGCATCTATTATACCTTCAAGTTGTCCTAATGCTGATTCTATTGTCTTGGCGCACATGGCACAGGTCATGCCACCTACTTTAACCTGAATTTTATCATTTAAAACCTGATATCCGGCCTCTTTTATCACATTTTCTATGTCTTTAAGCCCAATCTCCTCAGGATCGTATTCTATAGTGGCTTTTGCCGTTGCAAAATTTACATTAGCCTCTTTAACGCCGCCGATTTGTCTAAGTGCTTCTTCTATTCTCAGAGCGCATCCTGCGCAGCTCATCCCACCGATCCTAATATTAACCCTCATAATACACCTAAAAGATTTTTGAATATCATACCATCCTTTACTACGAGGAGTATGTTGTCAGGGTCTGCAAGGCTCTTTATATCCTCAAGGGGGTTCTCTTTTACAACAATAATATCTGCAAGTTTACCCTTATCGAGACTCCCTATCATATCATCCCATCCAATACACTCCACCGCCTTTAAAGTGGCAGATTCTAGGATCTCACGAGGCCCCATCCCAATATCGGATAAGTATGAAAATTCCTTGAGGTTTTGGCCATGTTCTATAACCCCTGAATCAGTACCCATTACTAATTGAACACCTTCCTCGTAGGCGGCCTCTATATTTTCCCTATGAACTTTAGCAACTTCTATAGCATCCTTCCTGGTGTAACTTGGAAGTTCGCCCTTCTTGGCTTTCCTGGCAAGTTCCGCCGTCACAAGGAGCGTTGGCACTAGACAAACTCCCTTTTCTCGCATTTCAGCCGCTGTCTTCTTGTTAATGTAAGTTCCATGTTCTATCGAATTTATACCAGCCTCTATACAATTTTTTATACCTTCAAGTCCATGAGCATGGGCCATGGTCCTTTTACCCCTGAAACGAGCCTCCTCCACGATAATCTTCAACTCTTTCTTGGTGAATTGGGTGTCATCAGGCTTATCATTGGCACTCATCACCCCACCAGTGGCCATGATCTTTATAACATCCGCCCCAGCCCTTAAAACCTCTCTAGTCTTTTTTCTCACCTCTGATGCGCCATCACATATGCCACTTGGCAATCCAGGATATCTAAGTTCAATATTTAAACCCGATTTCATGTGGAAATCGAAATGGCCCCCTGTTATCGAAAGGGGGGTTACGCTTATCTGCATTCTAGGCGCTGGGATTATACCCTTCTGGGATGCGAGTTTAACCCCAAAGTCGGCCATCCCAGCATCCCTTATTGTGGTGACTCCTGTGTTGAGGGTTGTGCGCATATGGTCGATGGCATTATAAAAATAGAATGAGAATGGAGTTTCTATCCTATCCTCTAATTTAAAACCTTCCTCCATGATATGTACATGGGCATCTATAAACCCCGGGAGGATGAAATAATCACTCGCATCAATTACACGGGCTCCAGTCCCCCGTTGAGTTGAAACGGATTCAATTGTGTTCCCCTTTACTACTATAGAACCCCTAAAATGATCACACACTTCCAAGTCTATTATTTCACCGTTAATTACTAGTTCGCTCATAAGAACACCCAATACTAGTATGTTATCATGTATATGAAATATACGTCTTGGGGGACCGGATGATATTCAGTGAATCACTCTATGGGGTGGTTCTGATAATACCAGAGTATCCGTCGACTTCAACTTCCATAGAATCCCTTATAATCTTCATAACATCCTCTTCTGGCTGATCTACTAGGGGTATGCCCGCCATTATAACCCCAGTGGCTATTATAGGCTCCGCCTGTTTGCATATGATCGCCGCTGGTGCTTTCTTATTCTTTGCTAATTGGAAGATCACATATGAACCTACAGTAGATCCTTTGCCTCCAGGTATTATGAGGATCCTATCCTTAAGGTTTTCGCCATGCAAAGGGTGTCTGGGGTCTATTATAGTCCCCGTTTTAGGGTCCACACCACCAAGAAAACTTAAAGGTTCGGTGGATACAAGGGCCTTCCCACGGCCTATACCCTCTGATAAAACCCTACACTTTATATCCATTTCAAACCCTATATTTCTTTTTTCATGATCTCTCGGAGTACTGATGTCCCATATGATCCCTTCGGTATTGAAAATTCCACAATTAAACCATCATCGGCGGTTTCGACTTTAGCATCCCATATTTTGAATCTTATGGGTCTGCGCATACCATGACTGCCCAAGTGGGGCATTTTATCGCACTTAAAAAGGTCTAATGTCAACCCTTCCTCATCGAGGATCCTTCTTTCGATTTCACCTATTTTGCCCGTGGCAAGGGGGACCTTACTACCATATAATGGTGCTGTTGGATGGGCTTCAAACCTTTTTATCATCTCATCCAATTTTCTAGGTTCCTGGTTATGTATGATGTGTTGTTGGTTGTCAACTATTATATCCCCCGGTATATATTTATTGATACCAAATTTTGCGCGTTCACTGACAACCTTGTTAAATAGATATGATTGGTATGCGTGGACAAACATTCTCTTCAAGGGCTTTGGTAATGTTTGTATTGCACGGGCATAGGATTCCCCAGTAAGGTCCCCTCTTTTCTTTTCTCTTATAAGCCTCCTGAGCATCATCCGCTCGTATCTCATACTCGGCGGCATCAGCTCATAGGCTTCTTCCAGTTCTCCCCTATCATATGCCCTTCTCGCCTCTTTTATATCTTCTGGTTCGTCTTCATAGGGGCTGCCAATATATAAGTCCACAGCACCTTTAAGGTCTCCGAAGATTATGGCCTTGCCTACAAGATGTGTGTTGGCCCTTGGAGTGCCGAAGCGTTGCCAACCATAATAATTTGGCACTCCAATTTTTGATAATTCCTGGAGCGTGCTCTCTGCTTCCTCTTTAGCAGAGGGTTTCACGCCTCTTATCCTTATACGGAATCGGTTACCTACTAATTGGCCCATCCTCAGCTTTTTTTCGTGTCGGGTTATTTTAAGGAATTTAACATTATGTAATCTTTCATCTAATCCCTTGACCTCTTCTGGGTCTATGTTACTTATGCATATCCCTTGTCTTGTGACAGCCATCTTATCCTTCATCCCGGCGAAGCCCATCCTCCAACGTGGCAAACTTAATTCCCTTGCAATGTCTAATAAAACATCTAGGGTTGTTCTACCCTTTTTTTCCATCCAAATCCACGTGTTAGGTCCTCGACCACTGGGTTGGATGAGTGGGATTTCCTCCACATAAAAATCCTCATATTTTACTCTGATCTTGCCACCCGTACCCACACCACTAGTTACATAAGTTTCAACGTTTAACATTTTGGTTTCATCACCCCTTTTTCTTGAATTTAGCATCCTACAGTCCAGGATTTAAAGTTTGGGGATTATGATAAATGGATGCTCTGGTATAACCCTAAAATTTCAAGGTTTCTTCTGGATTAAATATTCAAAAGAAACGGCGAGAAGAATAACTATCAGCTTAATAAAAGCCATTTCATAAATGGCCAGAACCGCCACAAGTGGGGCACATATCCACTACTATTCTCCCATTTTCATCAACATGTTCATTGACGTATCCACTTCCGCCACAGGTGGGGCATATATTCCCTTGACTTGGATTATTTCCTTGGTCTGAGCTGGTCCTATGAGTTGGATTATTTCCTTGGTCTGAGCTGGTCCCATGACCTGAACTACCCCCTTGGTCGGTTGGGACGGATTTGTTTGTATCTATGCTGATTTCATTGAATTTTATATTGTTTTGACTGGCTTCTTGGAAGAATGTATACCCAACAGTCAGCCCAGCTAAAATTACCAAGCCGATAATCAAATATTCTGTATTCATACGGGATCCCTTTCCCCTTCCAAAACCTTTATTTTTATGTTTATTACATCTAGGAAATATTTAACTGCTTCGGCTTGGAAGACTACTTCATAATTTTTTTCCGGAAAAACTTAAAAAAATCTTTAGGAAGCCCCCTTTGAGGGCCCAGTTAATGAAAAGAGGGAAGTTTTCCTAAATTAGTGAATAAAGAGATAATCTTTTGTTTCCCACTAATTTTCTGCCATGGTTAGTTGAAGTAGGATTTATGAATGTTAAGCATGGGAAAAATTTATATAGAATATTCTCAAATAATTGGTGTGATCCTATGGAGGGTTATAAAAAAATGAAAAGGCTTTTATTACCTACAATTATGTTTTTCATTCTCATGAGCAGTGTTCATGGTGCTGATCTTTCCTATAATGAGATCTCCGTAGCCTCCAAGTTAATCGAAAATTATGGCTCATCTAATGGCAAAATACCCAACGGAATCGTCCTAAATAATAAGAGCATAACATTAGACGATTATCTTTATGCAGCAACAACCACAACAATAAAACTAAACAATAATCAGAAAACTAGCGTAACAACCAATAATTATAAACCGCCGATAAGCTCCCTAAACAGTACTGCCACTGGGACGCTCACAAGAACAGAATACTTGCAAGTGGCCCAGAACATCAAAAAATACATGGAAACATACCAACGCTCACCAAACTACGCCACCACAACAATTGGAAAGGTAAATTATCAGAGCCTAATTTACGCCTACGCAAGGATAATAAACTTCTACAATGAAAACCAGAGACTGCCAACTTCTATAACAGTTAGGAGACTCACAAGTTCAGGCACAAGTCCAGAAAATACAACAAATAATAGTGTGGTCATTGGCAGGACAACCTATGGTTTAGTTGTGCGTGAAGGCCCATATGGGAATTCCACTTCCCCCGATAAGGTGGTTTTCATAGTAGGCGTGCATCCCCTAGAGTCACAATCCCATAATGCTATCATCGAAGCTATAAGAGCCTTGAATGGATCTCTTAATAAATGTTACTACATTTACAGGGTGAATGTCACAAAGGATGCGTCTGATTACGAGAAGGGTAGGATCAATGGCGAATTATTGGCTAACCAGTATGTAGTCCCCGAGGTTAAAAGAATGCTACCAAGACTAGTAATTGATGCTCATTCCAATAGAGGCACCTACCCAGCGAAGAGGTTCTTATTCGTCCCCTATAATTCCACAGAAGCCAAAAGGATAGCTAACATGATAAAAGATAAAGCAAGCTGGTTAACGATCTACAATCCACCAACATCAACCAGCGCCACATACGTTACCATACCCTTAATAAAGGCAGGCATACCATCAATAATATATGAAACATACGCATATGATCCATACGCCCAAATATTACAACATGCCACACAAATTGTTTCAATAATAGACAACCTACTCTTTTAAAAGCGGATATTCCTCATAGGGGGTTATAGCTTATCATGTTCACAATCCTGGCCGGGGAAGGTTCATGGAATATAAGCCCAACCCGCGTGTCCCGGGCGAATGTGAGGGTCCCATTGATCGTGGAAGGTTCATGGAATATAAGCCTAACCCTCCCAAGTTCACTATTCTCCCCCCAAATCTCCTACACCTGGACACGGGACTAGAGATTCTCTCATAATCTTCCCACTTATCTTCTGTCAACTATCCTCTTGGGTCTTCCCCTTATCTTGTAAAATTCTAATTCTCCGGGTCTCTTAAAATTAAATAGTATCTCGAATGTACCATCTAGTACGTGTGGTAAAGTTCTTTTTTTTCTTTGAAAAATTTTCTGAGAAAATTTTCTTTTATAAGTTCTCTATCAAATTCTTCTACTTTTCTGCATTCGAGTGATACTTGCATTGTAACGGGTCCTTCGTCCTCATTACCATATAGGAATGCCTCATATTCTCCGGTTAAATATTCCATGTTTTCCCTCTGGAATACTGCCGCTTCAACATCAACTTTATTGAAAGGGTGGCCAGCCACCCATACTGTCTCGGATTCCCTCTCTGGGCTCATTATACGCATATGAGTCCTCCCACACTTGCATTTATCCCTTGATATTACAACTGTGGTATCCTCAGTATCATAATTTAAAAGTAGGATCCCTGTCTTCTCACCCACTGGCAGAAGTGTTGTGAGGACTATCCTGCCACATTCACCATCATCGACAAAATCTTTAAGATGAGGATCATAGACATCAAGGTGGACAAGATCCTCTGGGACATGCAACCCATCCCTTTCTATGCATTCTCCGCACATTGTCCCCTCAGTACTACCATAAGTGTTAAAGACTTCCACGTCCCAAATCTCTTCTATGTATTCCCTTGCTTCTGGTGCGAAGCTTTCACCGCCAACTAGACGCTCTATACTGGGCTCCTTGGGGTCGATACCATGATCTTCCATCCTCCTGGCAAGCCTTAAAAGTTTGAATATGCTGGCAACTATACTGGTTGGCTTATAATTTTCTATTATGCGCACTGGGAATGTGCATTTACCCTCTGGGATTATTGTCATGCCAATCTTATGCGCTGCAAGGGTCATTGTATTGGCGCCAATATTCATCCCATAAGATGCGCAGATAACAACCCTATCCCCTGCATCGAAGCCCTGGGATACAAAGGCCCTCGCATACTTCTCAGCATAACGTTGCCAGTCCCCCCATGTTAAAAAGAAGGATTTCGGACGTCCACTTGTACCGCTTGTTTCATGTATGGTGAAAATATTCTCCCACGAAGTGGCCTTGAACTCGAACCTTTCAGTTTCCGGAGGTTGATTCTCCCTTACGGTTCCCCCATTTATGATTGGTAATTCCCTAAGATCTTCATGCGACCTTATATCAGAAGGTTTTATTTTATGTTCTCTGAACCATCTACTATAAAATGGGACGTTCTCATACGCATATTTGATAGTGTATTGGATGCGCTCTTCTACTATTGCATCAATATCATCACGATCCATTGTCTCAATTTCAGGGTTAAAATAGGATATCATAAAAATCACACAATTATGAAGTTTGGATGCCCTGACCGGGATTTGAACCCGGGTGATAGGATCCGCAGTCCTACGTGATATCCGCTACACTATCAGGGCTCTGCCAAAGATAAATATAACATATATTATTAATATTCTTTTCCCCGCAGAAAAAGGATAAAGCCCAAAGCATTGCACATGAATATTTTTGCTTATAAATTATTAACATTGTACTTTTTCCAGAACCTCCATAGTGTTGCTGAAACTTCAGAAAAAGGTTTTACCAGAAATCAAAGGACTTCTAATTTTATCTGATAATTCACCCCCAACAATAAGAGTAACCTTTATATACTTGTTTTGTTTTATAGGGGGATTATGGTGTTACCATGAAAAAAGCATTATATCTTGGTGTTTTCCTGGCATTAATCCTAGTATTAACTGGCAGCGCCTCGGCGGCTCAGTTAACATACAATGAAATATCCGACGCCTCGAAGATAATAGCTGATCAAGCATCAAAAACAGGCACAATACCATCTCAGGTCACAGTAAACAACAAAAACATAACACTAGACGACTACCTCTACGCAGCAACAACCACAACAATAAACCTAAACACCAACCAAAAAACAAGCATACCTATCAATAATTATAAACCACCAACAGATCCATTAAAGACCACAGCAACCGGAACACTCACAAAAACAACATACCTACAAACAGCACAAAACATCAAAAAATACATGGAAACATACCAACGCTCACCAAACTACGCCACCACAACAATCGGCCGAGTAAACTACCAGAGCCTAATTTACGCCTACGCAAGGATAATAAACTTCTACAACGAAAACCAGAGACTACCAAACTCCGTGACAATAAAAAATGTGAAAATCACCACCATACCAAACACACCAACACCCCAGTTATCATACAATGAAATATCCACTATTTCCAAGGTAATAGCAAGTTATGTAAATCAAAATGGTAAAATACCATCTCAGGTCACAGTAAACAACAAAAACATAACACTAGACGACTACCTCTACGCAGCAACAACCACAACAATAAACCTAAACACCAACCAAAAAACAAGCATACCTATCAATAATTATAAACCACCAACAGATCCATTAAAGACCACAGCAACCGGAACACTCACAAAAACAACATACCTACAAACAGCACAAAACATCAAAAAATACATGGAAACATACCAACGCTCACCAAACTACGCCACCACAACAATCGGCCGAGTAAACTACCAGAGCCTAATTTACGCCTACGCAAGGATAATAAACTTCTACAACGAAAACCAGAGACTACCAAACTCCGTGACAATAGTGAATATAAATCAAGGTCCAATAGCACATGGTGCGATATGGGTCCATGCTTCTATTATGGAGAAGGTTAATTTCACCGCCCTTAAGAATAAGGGTATAACAGACATATTCTTGGAGCAGCAAGCTTTCACCAAGACAGAATATAGAACGGCACTTTTGAACTTCCTTAACGGCGCTTCAAATGCTGGTATCCGTGTAAGTGCATGGGTAATCTGTCTGCGAGAAAATGGTACATGGGTTGATCCCACAAATGAATCCTACATTGAAAGTCTGATAAACAGGATCCAGGAGTTTCTAAGTTTTCCTGGTGTTGGTGGTATCCACCTTGATTACATCCGCTACCCAGAGACCGCTTATAACTATCCAAATGCGACGGATATTATAACAGGGGTCGTCCAGAGAATATATGAGACTGTGAAAAGTGCTAATCCAACACTTTTAGTATCGGCGGCTTTAATGCCAGAAAAGGAGGCGAACGCATACTTATATGGTCAAGATTATGCCAAACTTGCACAATATCTCAATGTGCTGGTTCCAATGGCATACAAAGGCAACTACCGTGCCAATACAACTTGGATAACCAGTGTAACATCGTATATAAAGGACAGGTGCAACGGCAAGGAAGTGTGGACTGGTTTACAAACTTACAGATCCGACGAGGATCCAACACGAATCCCCGCAAAGGAGCTTGAATCTGATATAATGGCGGCGTTTAATGGTGGAGCAACAGGTTACGTGCTTTTCAGGTATGGTCTCATCGATAATGCTTTCTGGGATGGGAATCCATATTATCTACCAGGTTAGGCCTTTTATTTTTTTATTTTTTGATAATATGGGTATCTGTTTTTTATTGCTTTAATGAATAATCTGCGGAGTTTTTCTAGGTCATCTTCATGAAGTGCGTTTTTCATGTCAATAAGATTATCATTTCTCAAAAGGCATGGTTTTAATTTGCCGTCTGGGGTTATTCTCATCCTTGTACAATTTTCACAGAATCGTGTATTGTCCATTGGCCTTACTATTTCGATTTCCCCATCCCCGATATAATACTTTTTTCTGTCTTGCATGAATTTCCTAGTTTTCACTTTATCAGCTATCTTGGAGAGTTTTTCTTCGATTTCGGCGAGGTTATAATAGTATTTTTCAAAACCGTTATCTGGGCATTGTTCTGTGGTTAGAAGTTCGATGAGTTGGAGTATGGCTCCCTGTTGGTGGCAGAATTTAAACATTTCCCAGATTTCATGTGAATTTATGTTCTTCATCATCACCATGTTGACCTTGATCGGGTACAAGCCTGTTTTAACAGCGGCTCTTATACCATCTTTAACCTTCTCTAGGTGGTTTTTACCTGTTATGAACTTATATGTGTTGGAGTTGAGAGTGTCAAGGCTCACGTTGACTCTGTCGAGGCCGGCTTCTTTGAGGCTAGAACTATATTCTTCGAGTAGGGTGCCGTTGGTCGTGAGTGATATGTCTTTGAATCCTATGGCGTTGATTTTCTCTATTATCGTGATTATATCATCTCTGAGTAATGGTTCGCCGCCTGATAATCTTATTTTGGTTATACCCAGTTGGGATGCGACTTTACATATTTTCTCTATTTCATCTGCTGTCATTTCCTGGGAACTGGGGATTATACCATCCTTATGGCAATAGAAACAATTTAAGTTGCATTTTGTAGTTATTGATATTCTTAATGATGTTACCGGCCTGTTATAGTCGTCGTAGATCTTCATTTTCATCATTTTATTATGATTTCTATTTTGTCGATTTCGGTTTCTTCTCTTTGAAGAGATTCAACCATCCCGGTAATGGTTTTTGACATGATTTTTTGGACAAAGGGGTTGAGGGGTGTTGGATTGCCATTTATGCGTAACATTGCCTTTTTGAATTGGCTTTTACAGTTAATATCATCTGCATCTCCCCTAATTTTCGCCCTTGCAAATTCCTTGCAAGATTCGAAACCGCACTTTCCACAATTTAGGCCTAATAGGAGACCGTAGGTTCTTTTTTCTATTAATTGTAGTATCCTGTTGAATTCTTCATCTTTGAGGGAGAATGGGTCTACTTTTTTTATGGTGAATTCATTTTCTATAGACGTGGATATGTTAGCAAATTCCATTTTTTTGAATCCTTCAATGATTAGGAAATCTATTTCCTCTATAAATGGGATGGTTGATATTATCCATTTAATGTCCTTTTCTTTGGGCGTGAGGAAAAATGTCTCTTTTCCCGCTCCTGTGACTATCTTTGCCCCTGCCTTCCGGTGTCTTTCCGTGTCTTTACCTGGAAAGTCGAAGCTTCCATGGGTATGCTTTATTGTCCCAACCTTGTAGCCTTTATTGGTTAATCCTTTTATTAACCTCGTTACGAGTGTTGTTTTGCCAGTGTCTTTTGTACCTATTATGCTAAGTATCCTCATAGGGTCACCAGGACAAAGGTTTATTTTTAGATAAAGATAAATTTTTCTCCATCAACTAAAAAATTTTAAGGACGTCTATGAAGAAGAAAATAGAAATTATCCTGGATGGTCAGAGGATTAGAGTGGATGAGGGTAAGAGTACTTTGGACGCTGCCCTGGAAAACAATATATACATACCTCATCTTTGTTTCAGGCCGGGGTTTGATGCTTTTGGTGCTTGTAGGTTATGCCTAGTTGAGACTTCTGATGGCAGGCTTGTAACTGCATGTGAAACCCCAGCAGAGGATGGTATGGATGTAATATCCGACTCTGATAGGTTAGATCGGATCAGGAAGGTTACAGCCTCCTTGTTGATAAAGGGACATGTCGGGGATTGTCTCAAATGCCCTGAATCAGGAGAATGTAAATTAGAGGCTGTATCCTCTTATCTTGGCATTAATGACGAGAATTTGGCAAAACTGAGGGAATTTAAAATTGACGATTCAATTGATGATTCCAACCCATTCTTCCTAAAGGATAATGGTAAATGCATACTTTGCGGTTTATGCGTCCAATCCTGTGATACTATAGGTGTCAATGCAATAGATTTCACATTTAGAGGCGCCAAAACCAAGATTAGTACATTCATGGACAAACCCTTAATGGACTCTATTTGTGTATCTTGTGGCGAATGCGTTGAAACCTGCCCAGTAGGGGCCCTTGTAAAAAAATCAGAGAAGCCATCAAGGGAAGTTAAAACAGTATGCCCCTATTGTGGTGTGGGTTGCGGAATTTACCTTGGAATCAGGGGTGATAGGATCGTTAGTGCACGTGGGGACCCTGAAAACCCGGTTAACAATGGAAGACTTTGTGTTAAGGGCAGATTCGCCCTAAACTTCGTTAAGAATGTTGAAAGATTGGGGAAACCTCTCATAAGGGAAGATGGCGAGTTCAAAGAGGTTGAATGGGATGAGGCCATTTCGTTCATAGCAGATAAACTTTCAAAATACACTGGAGATGAATTCGCAGCTATAGCCTCTGCAAAGTGTACTAATGAAGAAAATTATCTGCTGCAAAAATTTACAAGGACCGTGATGAAATCCAATAATATAGACCATTGCGCAAGACTCTGTCATGCCCCCTCCCTCGTAGCTTTAAGTGAAAGCCTCGGGAGTGGAGCCATGACCAATTCAATCAACGAACTTAAACACAGCAATTGTATCCTAGCAATTGGAACCAACACAACAGAAACCCATCCTGTAATCGCATATAAGGTTATAGAGGCTGTTAAAAACGGTTCAAAACTTATAGTAGTTAATCCCACGAGGATAGAACTTGTAAGACACGCTGACATCTATTTAAGGAATAAACCAGGTACTGACGTTCCCCTAATCATGGGAATGTGCAAAGCCATACTAGACGAGAACCTCATAAACTATAAGTTCATAAAGGAAAAAACTGAAGGTTTTGAATCATTCAAAAAATATCTCTATGATCTTAAATGGGATGAAATAGAATCAGTAACGGGCATACCCCGTGATGATATCAGAGAGGCTGCTATACTCTATGCATCTTCCCCTACCGCTTCAATAATCTATGCCATGGGCATAACCCAACATGTTAATGGAACAGATAATGTGTTTGCACTTAGCAATCTTGCACTTTTAACCGGTAACCTTGGCAGGGCCAACACTGGTATCAACCCATTAAGGGGGCAGAATAACGTCCAGGGAGCCTCCGATATGGGTGCTCTGCCAGATCTGTACCCAGGTTACCAATCAATTGATGATGCGAGGGAAAAATTCGAAAAAAAATGGCAATGTAAACTCCCCAGGGAAAAAGGGGTGATATTGCTTGAAATTTTTGAAAATGCATGCAAGGGTAAAATAAAAGCATTGTATATCATGGGTGAGAATCCAATTTTAAGCGAACCAGATATAAAGAATGTGAAAAAAGCCCTTGAAACTATTGAATTTTTAATTGTACAGGACATATTCCCCACTGAAACTTCAAAATTTGCAGATGTTATTTTACCGGCTTGTTCATTCGCAGAAAAGGATGGCACATTCACAAATACTGAAAGAAGAGTCCAATTAATAAGGTCCGCTGTTAGACCACCAGAGGATGCTAAACCCGACTGGTGGATCATATGCAAGATCGCTGAGAAAATGGGAGCCCCTGGTTTCGAATTCGAAAATCCACGGGAAATATTCGATGAGATAAGGGAAGTTGTACCAGCATATAAGGGCATATCATATAATAGATTAGAAAATGGGGGAATCCAATGGCCCTGTAAGAGTAGAGAGGATCCTGGGACCGATTTTCTTTATAAGGATGGTTTCACAGTTGAAAATGGTAGGGCGAAATTCATTTTACCCTCATTCAGGTTATTTGAAACTCCTGATAAAGATTATCCTTTTATACTCATTACTGGTAGAAGTTTATATCAGTATCATACAAGGACCATGACAAGTAAAATCAAGGGCCTTGGAGAATTTAAGGACTGGAAGTTCCTTGAGATGAATCCTATTGATGGAGAGAAGCTAGGGGTCCGTGAGGGCGATTTTGTTTTGGTTAAATCGAGGCGAGGCGTCGTCAAGACAAGGGTAAAATTCAATGAAGCTTTAATGGAGGGTGTTACTTTTATGAGTTTTCATTTTGCCCCTGTTAACCGTCTTACAAGTTCTGTGAGGGATCCGCTTTCTGGGATGCCTGCTTTGAAGGTTTCTTGTGTTGATTTAATCCCACAATAGTGTGTGTACACACCACACAATAGTATATATAATTTTCTATTTTTTCATGGTAGAAATGTTTTAAATAAAATAAGCATAAAAGTGTGATTAGCACACACGGTGACCCGATGCCAAAACATATAATTTCAGGACTCCGGTACCTTGCAGCAGTAAACTTGACAAAACAGGGACACACACAAAAAGAGGTAGCCAACAGACTAGGCATCAACCGGTCCACAGTTTCCCACTACTTAAATGGCAGAAACCTTTCAATAAGATCAATAGAAGTTGCAAAGGTAATAACAGAACTATGTCCAAGGGACTTCCTACTTCTAACCTACGCCCTCCTACAAGACACAAATAAAACAAGAACAATAATCAAAGCCTGCCAAAAAAGAAAATTCAAAGCATCAGTGAAAAATTCGTGCATCGGATGCGGTATTTGCATAGACAGTTGCCTTATGAAAGCCATAAAACTGGATGAACTAAAGGCAAAAATAGACTCTGAATGGTGTTGTGGTTGCCTCATATGTGTTGAAATGTGTCCAACAAATTCTATAGAAATTGAGGAGGTAGAAGATTGATGGAAACTACAGAAGTAATAGAAGAAGGGGGGAACATTACAGTTGAAAGAGCCGGCGAAGAGACGCGAAAGTTGTATTTCAACAACGGCCTCTGCGCAGTCTGCGGCTTATGTGAAGAAATCTGCCCAGTAGAAGCCATCGAAGTCAACCCCACCGGTGCCATGATCAGAACAGAACAAGAAACCAGTAAAATAACCATAGACGAAGGAAAATGCGTATTATGTGGAATGTGCAGTTCAATATGCCCATTCCAGGCACTAGACCTCCAAATAGACGGCACATCCATAAAAGAAATCCCAGGATATCCACAACTACTAAAATCAGCCGAAATAGACGAAGAAGAATGCATAAACTGCAAAGCCTGTGAAACAGCATGCCCACAAGACGCAATAACCATAACAAGAGACCTCCCAGAAAGAAAAGACCTAGTCACCGGAGAAATCGAAATAGACAAAGACACCTGCATATACTGTGGAATCTGCGAAGAAATGTGCCCAGCAGACGCCATCCAAATAGACCACGAAGAACCCACATCAATAAACCCAGTCATAGCAAGCGACATCAACGTAGACGAAGACAAATGCGTCCACTGCGGAATCTGCAAGAGAGTATGCCCAGTCGACGCGATAATGCAAGTATGCAGAATCTGCCCATACGGAGAATACGAAATAGAAGAACCAGAAATAACAGGAACATCTTACATAGACCCTGAATTATGTGTCAACTGTGGATGGTGCCAAGAAATCTGCCCAGTAGACGCTGCCACGGTCACGAAACCATTCGAAGGCGAACTAATACTCGACGAAGAAAAATGTCAAGGATGCGAAACATGCGTCATGGTATGCCCATGCAACGTCCTCTCATTCCCCAAACCAGAAAAACCAGGAGAAAAACCCGAAAAACTTCATAAAGACGAAAAATTCTGCATCTACTGTGGCGCTTGTGAAAAATCCTGTCCCGTAGATGCAATAACAGTCAAAAGGACAAACATCAACTATACACCAACCAGATCAAAAGCATGGCAAAACGCCTTCGAATCCTTAACAAAATAATGGGGGTTTAACCAAAATGGCGATAGAACTAAAAGCATACCCAGACCTCTGTCACGGGTGTGGAAACTGTGTCGTAGCATGTCCAGTCAATGCCCTAAGAAGCCCCGAAATTGCAGGAGGTAAAGGACCCACAGAAGACGTAGAAGTTATAATGATAGTTGAAGATGGTGTCATCAACATAAAAAATTCAGATCTCTGCGGAAAATGTGGAACATGTGTTGAAAGTTGTCCCGTAGATGCGATAAGACTGGAGGAATCAGAATGAGAGCAATACTAAATACTGGTAGAACCATATGGCAAGGACAAGCCATAGAAGCCGGGAAAGACCTTAAATTATACGTGGATGCTGCTGCAATAGTCTACATGAACCCCGAGATGATGAGAGAACTAGGAGTAAGAGAAGGGGACAACGTAAAAGTCATATCAGAATACGGAGACGTTGTTGTTAAAGTCGCCGAGACAAAAGAGGCCCTACCAGAGGACATGATATATATCCCAATGGGCCCCTGGGCCAACCGCGTTGTAAGACCTAACACAGACACAACAGCAACCCCAAGCTTCAAAAACATCCCCGTAGAAGTCATACCAGCAGATGAAGAAGTACTTGACATGCCAACACTAATGAAAAAAGTTTATGGCAAACTCGGTCAAATTTAAGGGAGGATTAAAATGGAGCTTATAATAAAAAACGGATTTGTTTACTGCCCCCAAAGCGGCATTGACGGGGAAAAGATGGACATATGCGTCAAAGACGGTAAAATCGTTGAAAGCGTCAGCGACGATGCAAAGGTTATCGACGCCTCAGGCAAAATAGTAATGCCAGGTGGAGTGGACCCACACGCACACATAGCAGGCCCAAAAGTCAACATAGGAAGAACATACAGGCCAGAAGACAGCAAAAAAGCCGCTGCAAAATTTAAAGGTGGAAGAGCCGGCAGCGGATTCTCAGTCCCCTCAACCTTCATGGCAGGATACAATTATGCCAAGATGGGCTACACCACTGCAATGGAAGCCGCAATGCCACCATTACTCGCAAGACACACACACGAAGAATTCCATGACACACCCCTAATAGACCATTCAGCCTACACATTATTCGGTAACAACTGGTTCGTAATGGAATACCTTAAAGAAGGAGACATCGACAAATGCGCAGCATACGCATCATGGCTCCTAAAAGCCACAAAGGGCTACACCATCAAACTCGTGAACCCTGCAGGTACAGAAGCATGGG
This sequence comes from Methanothermobacter tenebrarum, assembly GCF_023167465.1. Classification (NCBI taxonomy): domain Archaea; kingdom Methanobacteriati; phylum Methanobacteriota; class Methanobacteria; order Methanobacteriales; family Methanobacteriaceae; genus Methanothermobacter; species Methanothermobacter tenebrarum. The sequence goes on from NZ_AP025698.1 coordinate 1,407,540, forward strand.
GATGGGGTGGGAACGTCCACGGCATACACGAACCCGTACCATACTTTGACATCACCCCAGCAGAGATCATAAAGGGCCTCGCAGAAGTCAATGAAAAACTAAGAATGCCACATTCAATACACCTACACTGTAACGACCTCGGACACCCAGGCAACTACGAGACAACACTCGCATCCTTTGAAGTGCCAAAGGGCATAAAACCCAACCCAGCAGTAGGAAGCAGAGACACGGTCTTATATGCTACACACGTACAATTCCACAGTTACGCCGGGACAACATGGAGAGACTTCGAATCAGGAGCCCCACCAATCGCAGATTATGTCAACAAACATGACCACCTAATCATAGACGTTGGACAAGTAACACTAGATGAGACAACAACAATGACAGCAGACGGTCCGATGGAATACGACCTACACTCACTAAATGGCCTCAAATGGGCCAACTGTGACGTAGAACTCGAAACCGGCGCAGGAGTGGTCCCATTCTTGTACGTGCCAAAAGCCCCAGTCCCCTCAGTCCAATGGGGGATAGGCCTAGAACTATTCCTACTAATCAAAGATGCCAACAAAGTTTGTCTCACGACAGACCATCCAAACGCCGGTCCATTCACCAGATACCCAAGGATCATGGCCTGGTTAATGAGTAACAAATACAGGATGGAATACATAGAAGAAAAACTACACAGTTGGGTCCAGAGAAGAAGCAGTATAGCCACCATTGACAGAGAATACACATTCTATGAAATAGCCCAAGTTTCAAGGGCCACACCAGCAAAGGCACTTGGACTAAGTGACGTTAAAGGACACCTCGCCCCAGGTGCAGATGCTGACATAGCAATATATGATATCAACCCAGAGACAACAGACCCATCCAACGATTACATGGCAATTGAAAAGGCATTCGAAAATGCAAGCTACGTCCTAAAAGACGGGCAAATAATAGTAAAGGATGGTAACGTTGTCAAGACAAGAGAACATGGAAGAACATACTGGGTTGACACACAAGTAGAAGAAGACATATACAAAGAAGTCCTAGCCGATGTTGAAAGAAAATTCAAACAATACTATTCCGTAAACCTCGAGAATTATCCTGTACAGGATGCATATCTGCCAAAGTCTGCTCCAGTTAAAGGGGTGATATTATGAGCGAGATAATATTAACACCCTTAGATCAGCCAGAGGTGCCACTAGAAGCCTCCAACATAAAACCTGACATATTCGCCGGTAAAACTATCCAAGAGATCAAAAACATCGAAATACTCCACGGGAACATCCCTGTTAAATTATCAGACTTCTTCGAAGTAACTGGTGAAACATCTGAGAATCCTGCAGAGCTCAAAATAATCATTGATGGAGACGTTGACAGGACAAAAAGAATAGGAGAAGGGATGAGCGCTGGTGAAATCCTCATCAAAGGTGATGTCAACATGTACGTCGGCGCTGAGATGAAAGGCGGTAAAATAACAGTTGAAGGAAACGCCGGAGCATGGGCAGGACAAACCATGATAGGCGGCGAACTAGAAATCCTAGGAGATGCAGGAGACTATGTAGGATCCTCCTACCGTGGAGACTGGAGAGGTATGCAAGGCGGTACCATAATAGTCCATGGAAACGCTGGCAACGAGATCGGAGAATACATGAACGGTGGCAAAATCATCATCAAAGGCGACGTGAACATAATGACAGGAATACACATGAACAACGGACTTATCATAGTCGAAGGAGACGCTATTGCAAGGGTCGGCGCCGAAATGGCTGGAGGAACAATAGTAGTAAAAGGTATAGTCAACGAATTCCTCCCAGGATTCGAATACCTAGGCGTTGAAAAAGACATTGAAGTAGATGGACAAACAATACCCGGAGCTTTCTACAAGTTCCTAGGAGATCATGCTATTAAAGGCGCGAAAGGGACAGTATACGTGGCTGTTAGAGGTAACAGTCATATAGTCCCATAAACTCCAAAAAAGGGAGGTAATCATAATGGAATATGTTAAAAATGTTGTCTGCCCCTTCTGCGGGACCCTATGTGACGACATCATATGTAAAGTAGAAAACGGTAAAATAGTGGGCACAATAAACGCTTGCAGGATTGCTCACAATAAATTCGTACATACAGAGGGTGCAACACGCTACACAAAACCACTCATAAGAAAAAACGGGGAACTTGTCGAAGTAACCTATGACGAGGCAATAGAAAAAACTGCCGAGATCTTAGCAGAAGCCAAAAGGCCCCTATTATATGGTTGGAGCTCCACCGAATGTGAAGCACATGCTGTGGGCATGGAACTGGCAGAGGAAACAGGAGCAGTCATCGACAACACAGCATCAGTATGCCATGGACCCTCAGTCCTCGCACTACAAGACGTAGGATACCCAACATGCACGTTAGGGGAGGTTAAAAACAGGGCAGACGTTGTAGTCTATTGGGGATGCAACCCAATGCACGCCCACCCAAGGCACATATCACGTCACGTGTTCTCCAGAGGATTCTTCAGGGACCGTGGAAGACCCGACAGGACCGTCATAGTAGTAGATCCTAGGGAAACAGACACCGCAAAACTCGCAGACATCCACTTACAAGTAGAATTTGACAGAGACTATGAACTCATCGACGCAATGAGAGCATACCTACTCGGACATGAAATATTATACGACGAAGTAGCAGGAATCCCAAGAGAAACCATCGAAGAAGCAGTTGAAATCATGAAAAACGCCCAATTTGGGATACTATTCTGGGGTATGGGCCTAACCCAGAGCAGAGGAAAACACAGAAACATTGACACTGCCATTATGCTAACCGAAGACTTGAACGACTTCGGTAAATTCAACCTAATACCAATGAGAGGCCATTATAATGTTACAGGATTCAACCAGGTAGCCTCCTGGGAGAGCGGATTCCCCTACTGTGTCGACTTTTCAGCTGGCGAACCAAGATACAACCCCGGAGAGACTGGTGCAAACGATCTTCTCCAGAACAGAGAAGCAGACGCATTAATGGTCATAGCATCTGATCCAGGTGCCCATTTCCCACAGAAGGCTGTTGAGTACATGGCCGAGATCCCAGTGATAGCTATTGAACCTCACAGGACGCCAACAACCGAATTAGCCGATATTATAATCCCACCAGCTATTGTTGGTCTTGAAGTAGAGGGGACCGCCTATAGGATGGAGGGCGTGCCTATAAGGATGAGAAAAGTCGTTGAAACAGACCTATTACCTGATAAGGAAATAGTGGAGAAAATCCTAGAAAAGGTGAGGGAGATCAAAGCATCCAAGTAAGACTCCCTTTATATTCTTTTTTTATGTGGGGTGCCTGTTGAGCATATGGCATAATACTGATACAATAACAAAACCCACCAGTATTACAGAGATTATTTGGAATGTTTGACTCATTCTTGGCCCTCCTCTTCATCAACTGCCTCTATTATGCACACGCTACCTTCACATTCATGTTCTAGTTCTATGAGATAATCTTTGAGTTTTTCAACGTCGATTGTTGTAAGTCCTTTTATCATTTCACTGTCAATCTTTACTTGTATGATACCATTATTGTTTGTTATAACCTTCCCTGGGATATATACTCTGCCAAGGGACAATCTTACAATATCTCCTGGTTTTACTTCCTCTTTAATGTAACGGCAGAGTTCCTCGCATGTGGCACATCTTTTTTCAGCTTCCATGTATATCACCTTTCTATATTATTTTATTTGATGATAAAAAAGTTACTTATCTCCATGAGTGATTCAACAGCCTTGACCTTAACCTCTATCCCATTTTCTTTGACCGCTGCAAGGGGGTTTAACCCGCCTGGTGTGACGATACCCACCTTGTATCTTCCAACCTTGGCATTGTACAGGATCTCATTTGTTCTCCCAACCTTTAGGATGGTAAGGCCGGATCCCCTAAGCTTCTCTATCACTTCTAGGGCTTCTTCCCTTGCAATGTATGGTATCTCCCTTAAACTTGCCATTATCCTCCCAGATCCTGTGAGGGAATCATATACACTTGTCATCCCCTTTGAAATGTATATCTCATGGGGTTCGACTGATGATCCATTATAGGCTGTAAGTTCAACGAACCTTCGCATATCATCTTTTATCTCGAGTAATCCACTATAAGTTGGAGTTGACATGATACCCTGGTTTATGAGAACACCATCAACTGTTAAGCTACATACACTAGCTATACCCACCTTACCATCTTCTAATTCTATTATCCTAAAATAGGGTGATGTTGAATATTCTGGTTTTTCTTCGCACACTTCTTGGATGATCTCAAGGGCCCTGTCAAGATCTTCTCTTTTTAAAATTGAAATGTTAGCTATGACCTTCCCAGTTATCGTATCAGGGTCGAAATCTACTTGTTGTATGAGATTCCATGCCTTGGTCAAGAGGATTCCGACCTTTTCCCTACTGGGCGTTTTCGGTTCTTTTAACAGTCTTCTGGGGTGCGTGATCAAATCTAGTTTGTTAAATTCTAATAGGCTTTCAGCCATTTTAATATTAATATCATAGCCCGCCTCTTGGGCTGCGCAGATGGGTGTTATACCCCCTATGATCGCTATTCCAACCATCCCATCATCCACGGGTATGCCTAGTAGGTTCTCCCCAGCTTCGCCTACTTTAATAACCCCTCCAATCTTCATCCTTTGGAGTTTATCCAATAATCTTAGGGCCTTTTCGCGGCCTGTTTCTGGGATGAGGCGGAAATTAGCAGGTATTCTACCTTCCCCATATTCTATCACATCGAGGACTGATGTCATCTCCCCTGCTGTGAAGGCTTCAAGTGGCATCATCGAAGTCTTTTTATATGCTATAAGTTCTGTGAACCTTCTTGGTGTATGATCTTCTATTTCAACCAATCCCGCGAAGGTTGGGATTATGGGTATGCCCTCCTTGAGGAGTAAACCATCAATTGTGGTCCCACATACTGTCATTATCTTGTAGTTCTCATCTATTTTCTCCAATCTTGCATATGGACTTACACATAAACCTTCTTTGAAGGCCTTTTTGATAATGGGGAGAGCCTCTTGGGGGGTCATGGAAGTGTTTATCACAACCTTCCCCTTACCAGTTATAGGGTTGAAGCTTGTCTGATGTATCATTTCTTCGAATTTTGAGAATATAAAATCGACTTGATCATAGACTAGGCCCTTTTCTATCTCCTTTAGCCCCTTTTTTGTTATTTTCCGGCCAGAGTATCCTATGCGTTTGGTGAATCCTTTTTCGTCGAGTATGCGCATGTGATATCTGACTGCCCTTTCACCTAGATCATAGCCTTTCTTTTTAAGTTCTCTGGCTATCGCCTTCGCTCCGAGGATCTCTTCATGTTCGGATAATATCCTTAAAATTTCCATCATTTTCTTGTCAGTTTCCCCAGCCACACTCGACACCACGAAAAAGAATAAAATTCAATTAAATGTTTTATTTCACCAGCTTTTATATATTTTTCCGATTTGGAAGAGGTTCTTTTTTAGAGGATGGATGAAATGTACATGCCAAGCCCGGCCATTATGGGTATGGTGATATTATCTTCTATTGGAGTGTATGCTTCTATTAACGATCCCGTGAATGCCCCTATGAAGGCTATGATAGGGTTAACTTGTGTTAATGCTCCCATGAATCCTATGATTATGAACGCGATGGAACCTTCAAATGTCTTATTGGGCTTGTATGGTAGCGGATGTTTCCCATAGAGTTTACCGACGATGGTGGATGCAGCATCACCAATTGTTAGAATGAGTATAGCCGCGTTTGCAATTGGAATATTCGACCCAAAGAGTGTGTAGGTTATGGCCAAGCCTATAAAATAATATATGAATCCTCTTTCAGCAGTATCTCTGCGACAGGTTCTCAGTAACCATGAAAATAAGGGTATGGGGCGTCTGAGGTCGTATTGGCGGATGATCTCACCTATAAATGCTGCTAGGATGCCTAATAAAATGAGGTTTCGCACTCCAACCCAAGGTTGTATTATCACGAATATTATACCAGTAGCATGTATAAGTTGCCTTAGGATTTCTCGTTTATATTTCAAACTGAACTACCTCTCTCTAAAGGGTGGAGCTTCCGGCGTTTAAATAGAATTTCATGCTTCTCTCCCCATTTGCTAATGGGAGCATCCATTCCCATATTTTAAGCTATTAGAGGAGCATTCAAACCTTTTCGCATAGGGAGCACCCCCAAGGAACACTTTCACAAATGTGAGTCTAAGGTTCTCATCCCCTCCTGGGGGTCTTCCCACCGAATAAAATAAACCCTTGAGGGAATTTACATGTATTTTTCTATCACTCCATGATATGTCTCCTGGAGTTTATCTACTGGGATTTTTAGGTCATCTATTTGGAGACTTTCACCGCTGACGGTGCCTATAACTGAAGATGGTACTTTTATATTTGCTATTATATCACCGGCTATTTCTTCCTTTACTGTTATAATATATCGGCCATGTGATTCTGAAAATAGGAGTTGATGTTCGTTTTTGCAATTGTTTGGGATCCTATTAGTATCGATTTTGGCTCCTAGACCCGATTTTATGCTCATCTCTGCTAATGCCACTCCCAATCCACCCCTAGAACAGTCATGTACTGCCGTGACACCATCACCAAACTCGTCTATGATGTTATGGATGGATTCTGCAGCTTTTAGTTCATCCTCGAATTTTACACGTGGCGGGTCTCCTGTCACGAGCCCGTGCACACTCTTATAATATTCAGATCCTCCCAGTTCTCCTCTTGTGTAACCGGCGACTATAATCTTCTCATTCTCCCCTTTAAAATCCATTGTCTTTATATTATCTAATTTCAGCGATCCTATAACCCCAACCACTGGTGAAGGGTTAACTGTGACCCCTTCCGTCTCATTGTAAAAACTTACATTACCACTTATAACAGGGGTTTTAAATGTCCGGGCGGTCTTCGCCATCCCCTTAACACATTCTTTGAATTCCCAGAATACAGTGGGCTTTTCAGGATTCCCGAAATTGAGACAATCTACTATGCACAATGGCCAGGCACCCATTGAAACCACATTTCTTATGGCCTCTGCCACTGAACCTGCACCACCATGATAGGGGTCGAGTCTTGTATGTATACTATTAGAGTCCACTGTGAGTGCTATCCCATTTTCCCCATCAATTCTTAAAACCGCTGCATCGTCTCCAGGTTTTACCACGGTCCTGATTTGAACTTCATGATCGTATTGCCGATAAACCCATTCCTTGCTTGCAATATTGGGTGAAGACAAAACCTTCAGAAGCGCCTCTTTAACTGGTGGATGTTCTACTCTTATAGTCTCCCTGGGGTGTGTTGGCCTCTTAGCCTCTCTTATGATAACTGGGGGGTCTGCGAGGAGTTTGGCTGGTAGATCCGCGATTACTCTACCATCCTTTACTACCTTCATCCTCTTGTCGTCTGTGACTTCGCCTATTATGGCTGCTGGGAGCTCATATTTTTCACATATCCTCATGGCCTTTTCTATGTCCTCTCGTCTTATCACGAAAAGCATTCTTTCCTGGGATTCTGACAACATTATCTCATAGGGTGTCATTCCCTCCTCGCGTAGGGGTATCTTTTCTAGTTCTACTATTGCACCGTTATCACATTTTGCAACAATCTCTGATATGCAACAGGTGAGCCCACCCCCACCAAGGTCTTTGACCCCTGAAACTTCCACTTTATCCATTATTTCAAGACTGGCCTCTAATACCATCTTCTTTGTGAAAGGATCCCCTATTTGGACTGCTGGCCTGTCCTCTATCTCTGATGAGCTTGTTAGTTCCTCTGATGCGAATGTAACCCCGTGTATCCCATCCCTGCCTGTTCTACCACCCATTAGCAAGAATACCTCCCCAGGGTTGGGTGCTGTGGCCCTTTTTATCTTATCTTTTTTCACGAGGCCGACGCACATGACATTTACTAGGGGGTTGAACTTGAAGTTTTCGTCGAATTCGACTTCACCAGCTACCGTGGGGACTCCCACCCTATTCCCATAATCTGATATCCCCTTTACAACGTTCTCGAAAAGGTATCTTGATTTTTGGTCTTCAGGGTATCCGAAGTGCAAGGAGTCTAATAGGGCTATGGGCATGGCCCCCATTGAGAGTATGTCGCGTAGTATACCGCCTATCCCCGTGCCAGCGCCACTGTATGGTTCTATAGCTGATGGGTGATTGTGGCTTTCTATTCCAACTGCCAGTGCCAATTCTGGTGTTACTTCTACAACTCCTGCATCGTCTCCCGGTCCTATTATGACCTTCTTGCCTTCTGTGGGGAATAATCGGAGTATGGGGCGGCTGCTTTTATATGAGCAGTGTTCTGAGAACATGACGTCGAGCATCCCATATTCGAGGGGGTTGGGTTCCCTCCCAAGTTCTCTTTTTATGAATTCGAGTTCTTCATCGGTTAAAACCATTTTAACACCAATTTATAATTTGGAGATGGATATTGTGAGCTTCTCATCTGATATATTCCAATCCTTTGTGTATCCTATCTTTTCCCCTTGGAATGATAGTGTCTTCGCCCTCACTTCGTTTTTAATGAACTCCCTGTGGGGTTCTACAAGGTCTTTGAATTTTTTGCTACAGTTAACATCGACTTTAATGTGTGCTTCAACATCAAGGTCTAGGTCTTTTCGCATATCTTGAATCCGGCGGATGAGCTCCCTTGCCATGGCCTCGCTTAATATTTCATGGGTCACTTTTGTATCTACGAAGACGCTTCCACCATCGAATTTTGCTGTTACTATATCCTCTGGCAATTCTGTTTCGAATATGATATCTTCCTCGCCCAATTGCACCTCCTTGCCCTTAATAGTTAATGTGTATACTCCTTCACTTTCTAGGATGGATTTTATATTATATCCGTCCTCTTCTTGGAGTTTTTTCATCGCTAGGGGCATGTCACCCCTGAGGCGCGGTCCTAGGCTCTTTGGGTTGGGTTTGGCGTGTATTTTCATCCTTTCAAACTCTACAGTCACATCTAATCCTTTGGTGTTCGCCTGTTCCATAACAACTTCTTTAAGTGATTCCACAGCCTCAAGTATCCTTTTGTCCTCGGATACTACTGTTATATTCCTAACCGGCCATCTGAGCTTGTACTTTGCCTTGTCCCTTGCACGTGCACATGCTTCGATAACATCCCTTACAATATCCATTTTCTCTTCAAGATCCTCATCTATGAGTCCTGGATCGTATTCCCAGTCAAGCATGTGTATACTCTCTGGGACGTTAGGGTCAGCGCCCCTTACGAGATTCTGGTAAATGTCCTCCGTCAAATGGGGTGTTATAGGTGACATTATAATTATTAGAGTTCTAAGGACATTGTAGAGGGTATAATATGCTGCGATCTTGTCCGGGTCGTCCTTTTCGATCCATGTCCTGCTACGTATAAGCCTAACATACCATCTGCTAAGATCCTCCACTATAAAATCGTGCAACTCCCGCGTGGCCTTATGGAATAGGAGCTTTTCAAGTGCTCTTGTCACCTTCTCGGCTACTGAGTTTATCCTTGATAATATCCACTGATCTTCTGGCCTGAATTTAAATTCATCATGTTCATAGGGGTTGAAATCATCTAGGACCATATAGGTTGTTGCGAAAACATACACGTTCCAGAGGATGTTGAACATTTTATTAATATTTTTGAGTTCTTCCCATACAAATTTAAGATCCTCCCATGGTTTATTGGCCCAGAGGAGGTAAAATCTGAGGACGTCAACACCATATTTTTCTATGACCTCTTCGGGTTCGACAACGTTCCCCAGGGATTTGCTCATTTTCCTCCCTTCTTCATCGAGGGTGAACCCGTGCATGAGAACCTTCTGGTATGGTACCTGGTCCAGTGCTATGACTCCGCAGCCAAGCTGTGAATAAAACCAGCCTCTTGTCTGGTCGTGTCCTTCTGTTATGAAATCATAGGGGAACCATCTGTTGAATAATCTTTTTTCCTTTGGGTAGTAGAGTGACGCCCAACCAGCAACTCCAGAGTCGATCCAGACATCTAATACATCGGGTGTCCTCTTCATCTGTGAACCGCATTCACACTCTAGGATTATGTTATCCACGTAGGGTCTGTGTATGAAGTCGCCTTTGAGTTCTCCCTGGATCATGTTTTCCTTAAGTTCCTGGATGGACCCTATAACCTTGATCCTACCACATTTTTCACATATCCAGATGGGTAATGGTATCCCCCAGTATCTTTGCCTTGATATTGTCCAGTCCTTCGCGTTTTCGATCCAGTTGCGGAATCTGCTCTCACCAGCCCAACTTGGGATCCATTCAACCTTTTCGATCTCATCTAACATTTTATCTTTTATTTCTGTGATCTTCAGGAACCATTGTTGGGTTGCAAGGTATATTATTGGCGTCTTGCACCTCCAACAGAACCCGTAACGGTGTCTGATGGTCCCGGATTTGAAGAGCAGACCCTTTGATTTGAGGTCTTGGATAATATATGGATCGGCATCCTTCACAAATTGGCCCTCGTATTTGCCCGCTTCTTTCTTGAATTTCCCAGCCTCGTCCACTGGACAGAATATTGGCAGACCATACTTTTTACCTATTTCAAAGTCCTCCGGTCCGTGGCCCGGGGCTGTGTGCACGCATCCTGTCCCCTCCGTGAGGGTTACATGTTCACCTACTATTATATGATGTTTAATGTTCTTGTGGTATGGTACTTCCTCCTTGAGGGGATGTTCATATTTTAACCCTTCAAGTTCACTCCCCTTAACCTTCTTTATTATCTTATAATCTCCTAGTATGGCATCTGCCAGGGACTCTGCCAAAAGGTATGTCTCTTTACCAGTTTTCGCATAAATATAATCAAAGTCGGGGTGTACAGTTACCGCCATGTTGGCTGGGAGGGTCCATGGTGTTGTTGTCCATACTAGGATGAAGTGATCCTCTTCTTCTAGTGGGAATTTCACGTATACTGAAGGGTCTTCCTTTTCATGGTAGTCTATCTCGGCCAGTGCCAGGGCTGTTTCACAGCGGGGGCACCATGTTATAACCCTAAGATCATTTATGAGGAGGTTCTTTTTATGTGCCTGTTTTAGGGTCCACCAACAGGATTCCATATAATTGGGATCGAAAGTGATGTAAGGTTTCTCCCAATCCATCCAAACTCCCAGTCTCTTAAATTGTCCCGTCATTACCTCCTTGTTCTTAATGGCGAATTCTCTGCACTTTTCCACGAATTTTTCTATTCCTATTTTTTCTATCTCTTTCTTACTTTTTATGCCCAGTAGCCCCTCTACCTTATGTTCGATTGGGAGGCCGTGAGCATCCCAACCGGCTTGTCTTCTAACATGGAACCCCTTCATGCTCTTGAATCTCAAGTAGGTGTCCTTTATAATCTTATTCCATGCTGTCCCGAGGTGTATCCGACCGCTACAATAAGGTGGACCGTCTAGGAATGAATATCTTGGTTTATCCTTTCTGAGTCTTTTAATCCGCTCGTAGATATCCCTTTCTTCCCAGAAGTCCTGGACCTTCTCTTCGATACGGTGTGGTTGGTATGTTCTTTCAGCCTCCTGGATTGGCATAATAACTCTCCCATCTTAGAGGGTGTGAAAAATTAGAACGTTTTAAGTTTCCCTTTTATCAGCATGTCTGTTATGGCCCCTATATTCTCAAGCCATTCATCCATTATCCCTGAGATATCCCCTTCGACGTCTTCTATCCTGTAACCCTCCTCGAGGAGTACCTGGGACGTTGCAGTCTTTGGTTGGTTGATTGGCTTGCCTATCTGGCTCAGGATCATTATATGGACCTGTTTAACACCCTCCACTTCTCCTATGATATCTGAGGCCATCTGATTAGCTAGTAGGTTATATATTTTACCCACATGGTTTATTGGGTTTTTACCAGATGTGGCCTCCATCGACATTGGCCTGTTGGGTGTTATGAGCCCGTTCGCCCTGTTACCGCGCCCTGCTGAGCCGTCATCTCCCATCTCGGCTGATGTTCCCGTGACTGTTATATAAACTGATGGTTTTTCCTCATCATATCTGTCAGCCGTGTTTATGAACACTTCAACACTCCTCTCAGTGTATCTTCTGCTAAGATCTAGGATTTTCTCTTCTAGGATGTTTTTAACCTCTATGTACTCTTCAAGGTCTGCTATGTGTTTGTCGATCATGGCAACCGCGACTGTTAAGGTTATTTTGTCCTCTTCCCTTAAGCCCATGACCTTCACGTCTTCACCGACTGCTGGATATTTTCTTTTGAACTTTCTAGAATTTAGCAGCCTCTCAGTTTCAAGTACTATAGTTTCTGTCTCTGAGAATGGGGCGAATCCAACCCCAAATGATGTGTCATTTGATAATGGGGCGCTATCCCTCCTCGCGAACACATCCCTCAGTTCGCCGGAGCCGTGGCCTATCTTGCATTCTACTACAGTGCATGTTTCAACATCAAGGTTTCTTATATTCTCCTTCAAGTACTCCTTCGCTGCTCCTATCGCTATACAGTCAAGTCCTATCTTTTCATTATCAACTTCTGAGATGCCCCGGCCCGTTAAGAGTATGCTTATTGGTCTCAGTATTTCACCGCCACCAAATTTTGGCGCTGACTCGCCTGCTGTTATCTGAACCTCATCAGTGTTATGGTGCATAATAGCCCCAAAATGTTCCAGATAAGCATTGCAAAGCGCTCTGCTAACAGACTCTGCTATACCATCACTTATACTATCAGGGTGTCCTATACCCTTCCTTTCGACTATTTCTATTTTTTGCTCTTCGATTGACGGCTGTCTAAGTGGTTCTACAATTATGTTCCTCACAATGGTAACCTCCCGAGTCTATGAAAATAATTATTATGATAGATATGATTTTTTGAATTGATAATATAAATAATATTATAATCTGGGAGGTAGGGTGACCCTATTGAAAGTTTTGAACAAGACCAGAAATGAATGCCTTGGTAATGTGAAAATCGCAGACACGTTCATTTCAAGATTCAAAGGCCTAATGTTCAAAAAAGATATAAAAGGGGGTCTCTTATTAGAGATGCCAGATGGTAGGGGGTGTGGTGGTTCAAGTATTCACATGTTCTTCATGAGAATACCATTAGATGTTATATTCCTAGATTCAGAGAAAAGGGTTGTGGACCTGGCCACACTAAAACCATGGCAGATATACATACCAAAAAAACCTGCAAAATATATAATAGAACTTCCAAGGGGGAGGATAGCAGATTCCGGGACGAGGATAGGGGATATCATCGAATTCTACAAGTGATCCCAAAATTCCTTTGGTTCTTTGATAACCTGGACACCCTCTATACTCTCGAGGCGCCTCGTATTCTCCACATCCACACTCCTCATATGGAGTGTTATAATACTCCCACCTGATACAGCCCCATAAGGGCAAACCCTCTGACAATTCCCACATCCTATACATTTTAGAAGTTGTATTTCCACCCCCGGTATTATCGCATCCTGTGGACAAGCCGCAGCAGCATTACATGTTTCACACCTTCTGCAAATACTTAACTCCAACTTAGAGGGTATCACAGTCTCGACTTCACCCTCTTCCAAATCCACTGGTAATATTATCGTCCTAACTTTGCCTTTACCGGCTTGTGCAACCGCATTTGTGACGAGGGTGTCCGCTATCCCATGAACTATCTTGGCTACCGTATTTGCAGTTGCAGGTGACACTATAAGCAGGTCATAACGGCCAAGGGATAATCTTCCAGTTATGGGAAAACTGAAACCCTCATCCCTTTCTAGTACTAATTCTCTATAGTATCCTCCCTCTAATTTCTTAACACGTTCAAAAAGGCCATACATTCTCAGAACTTCTTCAGCGGCCCTTGAGACCATTATCGTGACCTTATGCTCCCTTGCAAGTTTTTCAAGTTCTTCGACGCTTTCAAGGAGTAAATGTCCGGCTCCCGTGAACGCCCATGCTATCCTCATCCTAGATCCATCCCATCAGATAATGTCCAGGTACTTATAGGCTTCTGACTCTTCAAATGCGTAATGGACCCTCGTATAATCGGACATGAACTCTGAAACTTCCTCCTTCACATCCTTTTTATCTATGATCACCCTTTTTATATATTCTGCTATCTCGCCCATCTCTGACTCCTTCATGCCACGCCTTGTAACTTCTTGGGTGCCTATACGTATACCCGAAGGGTCATTTGACCTGTTAACATCATCCCATGGGAGCAGATTCTTGTTCAATATGATATTGTTATCTTCAAGCCTTTTAGCGATCTCAACAGCCCTCCCAATATCTGAAACATCCATCACAAGCTGATGGGATTCCGTGAATCCAAAATCCTCACATAGAACATTAAACCCCAACTCATAGAGGCTTTCAGCGAGTTTTTTAGCATTCCTTATGGTGTCCTTTGCATAGGCCTCTCCAAATTCTAACATTTCAGCTGCAGTGATCCCAAGACCGGCAACATGATGCAAGTGATGGTTACTCACAAGCCCAGGGAATACCGCCTCGTCTATTCTTTCTGCCAGCTCCCGACCACATAAGATTATACCACCCTGTGGCCCTGGGAAAGTCTTATGTGTGCTGCCTACTAGAACATCAGCCCCCTCCTTCAGAGGATCCTGGAAACGTTTACCAGCGATCAAACCTAATACGTGAGCCCCGTCATACATTATACTGGCGCCCACTTCATCAGCAGCCTCCCTTGCCTCTTCTATAGGATGCGGGAACAAGAAAAGACTCCCACCTAAGATTATCAGTCTAGGTTTTAATTCGATAATCCTTTTTTTCATCTTCTCAGGGTCAATGTTCATCCTCTCCACGTCAAATGGGTGGGCCTGGATCCTTAACCCCCTCACACCAGCCGCGCTCACATTTGCATGGGACAAATGACCCCCATAGGGGATCTCTAATGCCATTATGGTGTCCCCTACACTTGTAAGTGCGAAGAATGATGCGAGGTTCGCCACCACACCAGATGTGGGTTGTACATTTGCATGTTCCGCGTTGAAAAGTTTTTTGCATAAATCTATTGCCAATTCTTCAATTTTATCTATATAATAACAGCCTTCATAGAACCGTTTACCTGGCAAGCCCTCCGCATATCTATGGGAGAGGTCAGAGGTTAGAGCTTCTTTAACTCGCGAACTTGTAATATTCTCACTGGCAATCAGATTGATACTATCCTCCATCCACTTATTATGGTCTTTCATGAAATTCCGGATCTTCTCAGCGTAAATTCGATTATCTACCATGGCTTATCTCCCTCACAGTTTATACAAGAAAATTTCATCCCCACATATTAAGAGTTGGGGGACTCTCATACACTATTATAGTTTAGGTTTTTATAGTATTTGTCCCATTAAAAATAGAAAAAACCGCCGAGTGTTATCTATAAAATTGTTTAAATGCCAGTTAAAGAAAGATAATTCTGTGAAAGTTTATCCTCTAAGCCTTTTCATTTCTTCCAGGTTGTGGATGATCCTCTTAGCGTGCTGGTATGGTATGCTGACCATCACATCTTCGTCTTTGAGGTTTTTCATGTGCCTTCTTGATCCCACATCTGCGAAACCATATGTTACTTGTCCTGTGAGGTATGGGCGGGCGCCCATGGTACTGCAGATGGGCCCGACATCGGCGCCGAGTGCATCTGAGATACTATCATATGCGTTGGCGTGTAATAATTCCATTGCCTGTTTGCCATTACATATGATGACTATTACATCTGGTGTGAATTTTGCCTTGGATAAGGGTGCGAATAGGATGCTGGAGAATATTCCGGGTTCTATTGCCATGTTTTTTTGCCATGACCTCTGGACTGATTGTATGCTATCATGGATTCCCATGGCGACTAGGAATGCCCCTGTTCTCATGTTCTTTGGGAATTCCTTGGGGTCCTTCATACCAGAGTATCTTGCACCTCCAAAGCATTCTTCTTCCTCTGCTGTTGAATAGAAGACTTCCCCTTCAAGTGCCTTATCTATTTTCTCGCAAAAACGGGATTTTCCCTTTTCTCTGGGTATGTCTTCTGGTTCTTTAACCGACCATGCGATTGCGACTGGTTCCTTTTCCAGGTTTAATAATCTTGTGAATTTTTCCGAGGTTTCTTTATTCAAAATAGGAGCCCCCCATAAAAAAAGTAAATTGTGTTGGGGGTTATTTTGCCGGTTCTTTGAATGCTGCTTCGATTTGTGCCATTATCTGTTTTGTCCTGAAGTGTTGTTGGTCCATTGCACCTGATGGGCATGCGGCTACACATGTTCCGCAGCCTTTACACAATGCAATGTTTACGTTTGCTTGGTCGTCTTTTATTTCAATGGCACCGAATGGGCATAATTCTACGCATACTTGGCATCCGCCGCAGACGTCTAGGTCTGTGACAGCCACTATCGGTTCGATTTCCACTTCTCCTTTGACCATTGGTATGGCTGCTCGGGCCGCTGCACCGGAGGATTGTGCTACTGAGTCTGGTATGTCCTTTGGACCCTGTGATACGCCTGCTAGGTATACTCCATCTGTTAGGGTGTCAACTGGTCTTAGTTTTGGGTGTGCTTCCATTAGGAACCCATCGGCTGACTTTGATAATCCGATGGTCTTTCTGAGGTCTTCGATTCCTTCTGGTGGTGTTAATCCGACGCCTAGGACGACCATGTCATATGTGTATTCTGTTGTTTTGCCGAGTAGGGTGTCCTCTGCTCTTACCGTTAATGTGAGGTCTGGGTTTTCTATTATCTCAGCTGCTCTTCCTCTGATGAATTTTATACCATATTGTTCTTGTGATCGTTTGTAGAATTCTTCGAATCCTTTACCAAATGCTCGGATATCCATGTAGTAGCATACTATTTCGGTTTCTGGAACCTTGTCTTTTATTAGTTGAGCGTTCTTCATGATGTACATGCAGCAGACCCTTGAACAGTATGGTTTTCCGATCTGTTCGTCCCTTGAACCGACACAGTGTAGGAACGCGATCCTCTTCGGTTTTTTACCATCTGATGGTTTGAGTACTTTACCTTCTGTGGGCCCGGATGCGTTGATCAGCCTTTCAAGTTCTATACCGGTTATTACATTGGTGTATTTGCCGTAACCGTATTCTAGCTTCTCTGTTGGATCATATGGGTCGTAGCCTGTTGCTACTATGATTGTGCCTACTTCTAGTTCTATTTCCTCGGGTTCTTGGTCGTGGTTTACAGCGCCTCTTTCACAGACCTCGTCACATAGGTTACATTCTATACAGTAGTCCTTGTTTATGGTGGCGCATAATGGGACTGCCTGTGGGAATGGTATGTAGACGGCTTTGGTCATTCCAATGCCTTCATCGAAATAGTTTGGCATTTCAATTGGACATACTTCCACGCAGGTGCCGCAGCCTACACATTCTTCTTCGATAATGTATCTTGGTTTCTTTTCGACTTTTACTTTGAAGTTTCCAATGTAACCGTCCACTTGTTTGACCTCTGCATAGGTTATGAGTTCTATGTTGTCGTGTTTACCCACATCCACCATCTTTGGTGAGAGGATACACATTGAACAGTCCAGGGTTGGGAATGTCTTGTCTAGTTGGGCCATTCGACCTCCAATACTGGGTCTTCTCTCTACGAGGTATGTTTTGAATCCCATGTCGGCGAGGTCTAGTGCGGCTTGTATACCTGCCACTCCTCCTCCTATGACTAATGCTTTGTCTTCGACGCTGACTTTTGATGCTTCTAGTGGTTCTAGTAGTCTTGCCTTGGCGACTGCCATCCTTATTAGGTCCTTGGCTTTTTCTGTTGCGGCTTCTGGTTCGTGCATGTGGACCCATGTGTTCTGTTCCCTTATGTTTGCGAATTCGAATAGGAAGGGGTTAAGGCCTGCTTCTTCCACACATCTTCTGAATGTGGGTTCGTGGAGTCTGGGTGAACATGCGGCGACTATAACCCTGTTTAGGTTGTGTTCTTTTATGTCTTCTTGGATTTCCAGTTGTCCTGGGTCTGAACAGTAGTATTTGTAGTCTTTTGCGACTACTACGTTGGGGAGTGTTGCTGCATAGTCTCTTACCTCGTCAATGTCTAATACTCCGGCTATGTTCACTCCACAGTGGCAAACGTAGACGCCAATTCGTGGTTCTTCCATTTCTTCCTTTTTTTCTTCTGCCAATTAAACCACCTTTCTTATAATCTGGATATAACTATAAGATGATGTAAAATCTATCACAGTTATAAATAAAAGTTTCTATTAGTGTATTTAAGTAAAATTTATATATGATGACCCTCAGGTTGTATTCCCTCCAGCATAGCCCCCACAAGAAGGTGACATGTCAGAGATTATAGTAGATGGGCTTGTGGATTAGAAAAGCCCGAATTCAGTGGGGTGGTTTCATCCGATAAGGCCTATTATCAGTGGCAGGCTTATAAGACTGAGTGTTGTGCTCATAAATACACAAGCAGCGGTTAAACTGATATCAAGGTCGTTTTCAATGGATAAGACCATGCTAAGCATGGCGGATGGCATTGCGGCTTCTATAATCGCAACAGATTTTTCCAACCCTGAAAATAGGAATAATGTTACAATTAGAGCAGCTAAAAATGGTGATATTAGAAGTCTAAAGGTGCTTACTATCGCAGCATCCTTCAATGAAGACCTTATAACCTTAAAATCTAATGACAACCCCAAGGAGATCATTATAAGGGGTACGGCCGCCCTTGAAAGATAATCTATAATATGTGATATGAGTCCAAGGGGCAAACTAAGGGCATTAAACGCCACTCCCAAGAAAAGAGCCCACAATGGGGGGAAAAACAACGTCCTCCTAAGAATCCTCCTATAATCATTACCAAAGATGAATGATAACAGGACCCCCATGGCTAAAAAGACGAACACAGACCCCATATCATATAATATCGCCCTTAAAAGACCAGCATCCCCAAAAACCCCCAAGACTACAGGGTAGCCCATGAAACCCGAATTGACCATGGCAGCTGGCAATATTATACTCCAAGCCCGCCTCTTATTATAATATGCTATTCTAGTCCAGGAAAACACCATCACACCAATTAAAAGACTAACCATCACAGAAACAAAAGGCATCTTCAAAAGGGCCGTGATAGTTGAAATCTTCGAATTATAAATCGCGTTAAAGATCAAAGATGGTATAGCGATATTCACAACCACCCTATTAAGAGAATAAGCATCCTCTTCACTGAGAACACCCAGGGTCTTCGTGATATAGCCCAGTAAAACCATCAAAATTATTGAAAGCACAGTCTCAAAGGAATTCATAGACTATCACAATAAATATTTAAGTCATAGGATACCACCAAAAAAAGATAATATTGGGGGGTGGTTTAGTCTACTATACCATCATTGGTTATTTTAAAGACGCACTCACCCTCTGGTAGGTGTGGGCTGTCAACTAGCCTCGCTATCCTCTTGCCAGCTAACCCCTTCTTCAACCATATACGGTAAGTTGCCGCGTGTCCAAGCACGTGACCTCCTATGGCCTTTGTCGGGCTCCCGAAGAAAGCATCAGGTCGAGCCTGGACCTGATTGGTTACGAAGATGGCTGCATTGTAAGTATTGGCAATATTCTGTAATGTATGCAAGTGCTGGTTTAACTTTTGTTGTCTTGTTGCAAGGGATTCTCTCCCCACATATTCCGCCCTGAAATGGGATGTGAGCGAATCCACTATGACAAGTCTTATATCCTTACCCTCCTGGATTAACTCATTCACCTTCTCAGCCATGAGAATCTGATGACTTGAATTAAAAGCCCTTGCAATGTATATCTTCTCCATGACCTCCTCGATGTTAAGTTCGAAGGCGTTAGCTATCTGTTCAACCCTTTCCGGTCTGAACGTGTTCTCCGTGTCTATAAATACTGCCTCACCATTTAAACCACCCCTATCCTCGGGTAGTTGGACTGTAACAACGAGTTCATGGGCTAATTGGCTCTTACCAGACCCGTATTCTCCGAACACCTCTGTTATGGCCTGTGTTTCTATTCCACCGCCTATAAGCTCATCTAACGCCTTGCTACCCGTGGTTATCCTTCCAATGTCTTTACGCCTTTCCATTACATCAAGCGCTGTTTCAAAGTCTATCTTCTCGGCTTTTCTAGCTGCTTCTATTATCTTCTCAGCCACCCCTTCACCTATATCCGCTTTAACGGATAATTCCTTGGCCGTGGCTGTTGCAAGACGCATCATGTCCCCAAATCCTGCTTCTCTAAGCTTTTGAGCCGTCTTGGACCCTACATTTGGGAGATCCTCGAGTTCAACCATTTTCATTCTCCTTTTTTGATTTTAAAATTGATATCAACAATCTTTTTCGGACTGAATCTTAATTCCCCATTATATTCATCAAAGTTCGCATTCCCTATTACAGTCACATGCACACCATCAAGATCCTCAACCTTATCATGTAAAGCTCCTTCATCGCCTGTCTTTTTAATAACATTCACTACTTCTTCTGTTTTCATTCCGAGCAATTTTTCGGCTTCTCTTCCAAAGAATGTTATCCTTATCTCTCCAGTCTCATCGGTGATACGAGCCGGTATTATGAGTAAGTGGCGTGGTTCATCTATTGCCTCGCAACAAACATTGCATATGTTTTCATCACCAACTTCAAGGCGTGTATTACAACTTGGACAACGATATGATATTATCCTGTCACCATAGAGGTCTGTTAACTCCCCCGAGATTTTCACATTCTCTGATTCCTCATCAAGGTCTCTTATATTCTTATATGGGTAGACCATCTCCTCTATTTCCTCGAAACTGGGTAAATCTTCAACTTCGCCTTTGATAACTTCTATCTGGGAATTCCGGCCCAGGCTAAGTTCAATGTTCTCGTTCCTATATCTTACACTGGGGTTTTCTATCTTCACAGCATCCCCTATGTTGAGGGGTGTTTCTGCTTTCTCATCCCATAATGTGACTCTTATGACACCTGTATCATCTGCCAACTCCATACTCCGGAGTATACCCACACCATCCTCCCTTTGAAACTCCCTGGGCTCGTAAAGGTCGATTATCCTGCCGATAACTTTTATTTTTCTGTCATCCTCTTCTATCTCATCGATTTTCTTGGTGGTGTAGATGATATCCTCAAGCTCTTCCATGCTTGGGAGTTCCTCCATGTCCTCTGGGGATGGTTTCATTATCCTTGCGGTTTTACCCGCACTCAGCTCGATGTCATATAAGCCTATGCGGATTCTTGCATTCTCTATTTTTATAGCATCCCCTACATTTAATGAGGTGGTTGCTTTCTCATCCCATAATGTGACTCTTATGACACCTGTATCATCTGCCAACTCCATACTCCGGAGTATACCCACACCATCCTCCCTTTGAAACTCCCTTGGGTCTCCTAAGGATAATATGCGGCCGACCACATCAACTTCCTCGCCTTCTTCCTCCATTTCTAATATTGAGGATATCTTCGCGGGTTTTAGATGTTCCCTGTACTCTTTTAGGACTTTTATGAGTCTTGTGTCCTCTTCAGGGTTTATGATTATCCTAGTGTTCCAGTTTGTGTTTATACGATGGGATGATGTATAATTGTCAAATTCAACGTTCCCTCCTTCTATTTTTATTATATCACCCTTTTTTATGTCTAGGTCCGCGTCCTCATGCCATAGTGTTACTCTAGTGGCTCCAGTATCATCCATTATCTCGAGGGATCTTAGGGAGCCTGTTGTCCCATCAGCTCTTTCAAAGTTTATTTTATCATGGACTTTTGTAACGAGGCCGATCACGTTCACGTCTCTTTTCTCGTGGAGGTCTCCTATCTTTAATAGTTTCTCCTCCACCTCTGGGACTTTGAAGTCGCCCTTTATAATCCTTGTAAGTCCATGGTGTGTCAGGTAAACTTCTCCTTCCCTTTTTCTTGTCTGGGCGCCTAGTACTTTTATGGCGTCACCCTCCTTCAAGGGGAGGTTTTTTATAAGTTCTGTGTCCCTGTTCCAGAGTGTGTAGGTTATCTTCCCTGTTTCGTCTTTTAGTTCCATTGATGCTACTTTGCCTTCTCTACCATTCCTTTCGAAGGTCCTTATCCTTGATATGCGTGTTATCCTCGCTATGATGTTGACTTCTTCGTCTTCTTCTCTGATATCTGCTATGGGTGTTATTTCTTCCCTGTATTCTGGGATGTTTGGGTGATCTTCTGGGTCTAATACCCTTATTGTGGCGCGGGGTTGTAGGTGTATTTCTTTTCTGCCAGCGAACCCCCCTCTCACTTGGAAGCCTTCTATTTGGATTATGTCCCCCTCTTTGAATTTTTTGAGTAACTTTATATTTGGTGTCCAGAATACTGCCCTTATCTTCCTGGTTTCATCTGCTAATAGGACATTCGCTACTTTCCCTTCTTTCCCGGCCCGGTTAATGAAGCTCCTTATATTGGATATTCTGAGGACTCTACCTATAATTTTAAGGTTCCTATCAGCTCCTTCCATCTCCGCTATATCAGCGATCTTATATTCTCTTTCTGATAATGGTTTGTTTTCTTGGTTTAAGTATTCGCCCACTATCATATGGGCTATGTCAACATCATCCATGAAACCTACATCGTATTCTTTTTTTCTTTCCTCAAGTTGTTTTAGGAACTCTTCCTTTGAAATTTTATCTTTTATTTTCTCATATTCGTCTAATATTTCCCTTTTCATCGCTGTCCCTCAATAAAATATAATCGTTCTCCAACCTAATAAAATTGGTGAGAGAGCATGTGAAAACTATTATAATAAAAATTAATAACAAGATAATATATAAGTTTATCCTAACCAGGACCTGGCACCTTTAATATTGCACCCTCTTTACAAACATCCATACAAGAACCGCATTTCAAACATTTCCCCTGGTCTATAAAATGTACTTCATCTTTCACCCCAACAATAGCATTATTTGGACAAGCCTTTAAACATGCCATGCACCCTGTACACCGTCCCCCGTCAATGAAGTAATGCATCAACTCCCTACAATATGCCACCGGGCACCTTCCCCTAATATGCTCAACGTATTCTTCCCTGAAATATTTAAGGGTGGTGAGAACAGGATTCGGCGCCGTCTGACCGAGTCCGCAAAGCGAAGCCGCCTTAACAGCCTCGGCAACCTCATGGAGTGTTTCAACATCCCCTGGGCTCCCCTTCCCCTGGAGTATATCATCCAGGATTAAGAGCATCTGTTGGGTTCCCAGACGACAAGGCACACATTTACCACATGATTCCCTTTGTGTAAATTCAAGAAAATAGCGTGCAATTTCAACCATACAAGTATCATCTGATAATACTACAAGTCCACCCGATCCCATGATAGCCCCCGCTGAAGTGAGCGAATCATAATCAATTTCAGTATCCACCATTGAAACTGGAAGACAACCCCCTGATGGCCCCCCAATCTGCACAGCCTTTAAATTCCCCCCATCTTTTATACCACCCCCTATATCAAATATGACCTCCTTGAGGGTTGTGCCAAGGGGCACTTCTATGAGGCCCGTTCTTTTAACATCTCCTACAAGTGAAAATGTTTTAGTGCCTTTACTTGATTCTGTGCCCATTGAACTGAACTGTTCGACACCTTTTTGAAATATTAATGAGATGGCTGCGAATGTTTCCACGTTATTGATTACTGTGGGCTTGCCCCATAGGCCCTTTGTTGTGGGGAATGGTGGTCTTGTCCTTGGCATGCCCCTTCGGCCTTCAATTGATGCTATGAGAGCTGTCTCCTCACCACAGACGAAGGCGCCAGCACCCCTCTTTATGATTATCTCAATGTCTGGGAGGCCTATTTTATCCAAGTCCTCTATTGCCTTCTCTAGTTTTTCTAAGGCGGCTGGGTATTCGGCTCTGCAGTAAATGTATGCCTTTTTGGCTTTGATTGTATGGGCTCCTATTAGTATTCCCTCAAGTACAGAGTGCGGGTCGCCTTCAAGGAGTGAACGATTCATGAAGGCGCCTGGGTCTCCTTCATCAGCGTTACATATAATATATCTCTCCTGGGAATCTGATTGTCTGCACAAGTCCCATTTTAGCCATGTTGGGAAGCCCGCCCCTCCTCTTCCACGCAAGCCTGATCTTTTAATGGCGTCTATGATTTCATCAGCTCCCATTTCAAGAGTTTTCAAAAGGCCTGTGTAGCCTCCTGTTGCAAGGTAATGGTTTATATCCTCTGGGTTTATGAGACCGCACCTTCTGAGTATTTGACGGGATTGTGACCTCATAAAATCAGATTCGAAAAAACTACCCCCTGTTCCCGTTTCTCTTACCCATATTGTGCCTAGGATGTTCTCCTTAACTATTTCATCCCCTATGATGTTCTTTTTGATGATTTTCCTCGTGAGGTTTTTGTTCACTGGACCATAGAATACTCCTTCTCTGTTGTCTTTGAATATTCCTATGATAGGCTCTGCATAGCATGATCCTATGCATCCGACGGGTATTATCCTCGCTTTAATGTTTTCTCTGGTTATCTCATCTTCTATTACTTTTCTGATTTCATCCGCCCCTGCTGATATGCCGCATGTGGCCGAGCCTATGAGGATGGCTGGTGGTTCTCCTTGGAATATTGAATAGTATTCTTTTTTCGCTTTCTGGACGAGTTTTTCAAAGTTCATGTTGACACTCTATGACCCTTTTTTGGGAGTAATCTTTTTATTTGTCTCGGTTTTATCCTTGATATTACTTTTTCGTTTATCATGGCGCATGGTGCGAGTGAGCAGCAGCCGATGCACCCTACAGCTTCTAGGGAGTATTCATGGTCTGGGGTGGTTTCACCCTCCTCTATTTTGAGGTGTCTTTTTATGGTGTCTATTATCTGGTCAGAGCCTTTTACGTGACATGCTGTGCCTGTGCAGACTGTCACATGTTTCCTACCCTTTGGTTTGAATCTGAATTGCGCATAGAATGTTGCAATACCATAAATTTGACCCTCACTAACCCTGGTGGACTTTGAAAGTTCCCTTAGGACGTTCTCTGGTAAGTACCCATACTCTTCTTGGATGTCCTGGAGTAATGGGATGATATCCTCCCTTTTACCAGGGTGGGCTTTTAATATCTCTTTCAATTTTTGCATTAATAACCTCCCAGTAGCGAACAAAGACCAGCTCCTATCAAAATTTTATTCTCTTAGCACCATATAATACCTTAGGGGAGAGGATGTTATATGCGATTATATAAGAATGTTATCGCTTTTAAGGTTGATGGGAAACCTGTTAAAGTCAAGGAAAGAATGGTTAAAGATTCAGAGATCCATCTTATAATAAATGGGGTGCTTTCAAGGCGTTTATATGTCACTCCGAGCAGTTTGAGAGAGTTTACAATAGGATACCTCCTAGGTGAAGGTTTAATCGACACACTATCCGATATAAAACTTTTAGACATAAATGGGGAGACCATAAACGTGGAAATAAACCTAAAGGATGAAACCATAGCCAGGGAATCTGTTATAGGATCAGACAGTCTGGGCGGGTGGAGATCTAAAATAGAATCTGTAAAAAAAGTCAATTCTACATTTAGCATCACAAGTGATGAACTTTTTAGGGCTTTTGATAGGCTAGTGAAAGGGGCGAGATTATGGCAGATGACCGGCGGGGCCCATGTGGCCGCCCTTGTAGGCGCGGATAAGTTCATCCTGGCGGAGGATGTGAGCCGTCATGTTGCAGTGGATAAGATAATAGGGGCAGGTGCCCTTGATATGGTTGATTTTACAGAAACTTTTATAGTTTATAGTGGTCGCATGCCGGCTGACATGCTCATAAAAGTTGCAAGGGTGGGTATACCTATAATAGCTTCAAATGCTGCTCCAACATATTCAGGTTACAGGGTTGCGGTGGATGCTGGTCTTACCATGGTAGGATTTGTAAGGGATGGACGATTTAATATTTACACCCACCCTGAGAGGATAAAGATCTGAGCTGGATAATCCTAACACAAGGATAACTAACTCCCCCGATCATCCCAAAATTGTGTGGGGGTTTTCATTCGAAAACGTCATGCATTTCTTTCATGTCTTCTTCTCTTTTATTTAATTTATCCATTAGCTCTGCTATTAGCCCATCTAGGAATACTAGAGCCGACACCTCGAATAGCGTCCCTAGGGGTGCTTTTGAGTGATGTTCACCCTTCATCTGTCTTTTTATATAATTTTGTTCGCCATCTATTTTAGTTCTCCCTTTTATGGTTACGGTAAGATCCGCGATCTCTGAAAGGGATGATTTTGGATATGATGTTATGGCAACCACCTTCGAACCTCTATCCTTGGCTATATTAGCCGCTTTTATGATGTAACTTGTCTCCCCCGACCCTGAAATCGCTATTAGACAATCATCCTCTTTTATGGCTGGGGTTATGGTTTCTCCAACCACGAATACATTCATGCCCAGGTGCATTAGCCTCATTGCAAAGGCCTTTGCCACCAGCCCTGAACGTCCCAATCCGATCACAAATATCCTCTTAGAGGATGTTAAGACTTCAATCAATCTTTCTATGGTTTTTTCATTTATACTCTCTGAAACTTCCTGGATATTTTTAGTGATTAACTTGATAGCTTCTTTTATTATCAACCTTCGCACCCTACCCCCTTTTTTATAGGATAAAATCTCTAATTACATTTATAAGATTTGGTTTAAATCCATTATAAAAAATTTTATAATCCTATGATTAGTATGAAAGAAAAACCAATTATTGGGATTTCCATAGATGGTGTTGAATTAGACCACAAATTACTCCAAATGCTAGAATGGATTTCAAGAACATGCTCCCAGAGAAAAGCGGCAAAAAAAGTTGGTATAACAGTCCAAGTATTTAATAGGCGCATACTAAAATTTGAGGATAAACTAGGATTCAAGTTAGTTAAAAGTAGTAAAAGCGGTTCTGAACTCACACCAGAAGGTGCCAGGACCCTTAAAAAATACCATGAATACAGAAACCTCCTAAAAGAGAGTGAAAGGATCCTGATAGCAGCAGGTTACATATCCTCACAGCTTATAAGGGCGCTAATTGAAGCCTATGGATTAGACGCGGCACTATACACTTGCAGCGACGATGAAGCATTCCACCTCTCAAAAAAATGCAGATTAGACCTAATAGCCCTAGACGATCCACTCATAGCATTCAGGAACAACCTAGACTTCATACCAATCGCCTACGACCACCTAACACTCATACCCGGAGACAAAATCCAAAACATCAAAGAACTTAACAATGCCAACTTCGTCGCCGTAGAAAACTCCTCACAAAGACTAGCCTGGAGAATATTAAGAGAAAACAGCATAAAATTTAAGATCACAAAAAAGGTTAAATCACCCTTTGAAGCATTCCAGATAGTCCAAGATAACCCAAAACTTTACACCTTCCTAAACGCGAGCAAATTCCCAGGAAACAACATACTAAAGGATGAAACAAGACACGTGATAAGCATAATACCATTCAACGAACGCATAAAAGACTTCATAGACTTCATATCCAACAAAGGACAATCCACAATCCAAAAAGAAGGATTTGAAAAAATCAACTAACAAAGTGAAAGATTAATATAACCAACAACCAAATACCCCAAACACACCAGATAATAATCTATTCTCCCAACCACTTACAAGGTGATTTTTTTGAACAAAAGAGACCTACTAGCCATCGGACACACAGCCATCGACTATATAATACAAATAGATGAATTCCCACCACCCAACTCCTCAGTAACCATAAAAAAAATGAAAAAAATGCACGGCGGCGCCGCTGCAAACGTCGCAATAGTCGGATCATCCCTCAACCTCAAAACCTCACTAGTATCAGCAGTAGGAGGAGACTTCATAGGATCAGAATACCACAAAAAATTGAAAAAATTCAAAATAAACACAGATTCCCTGATCATCATCGAAGACGAAAGCACACCCACAGCATTCATAATGACAAACTCCAAAAAAGACCAGATAAGCTACTTCTACTGGGGAGCGGCAAAAAACTTCAAAAACACTGAAGCACCATACAATACAATACAAGAAGCCCGAGCAGTCCACCTCGCCACAGGCGACCCATCATTCAACGGCAAATGTGGAGAAATCGCACAAAAAGAAGACAAACTCATATCCTTCGACCCCGGACAAGACCTCCACCTCTACACAAAAAAACAACTAGAAAAAGTAATAAGATTAACCGACATACTATTCGGCAACCACTTCGAAATAGACAGAATCCAAAAAAGACTCTCAATGAACATAAAAAAACTACAAGAAATCGGCCCACATATAATCGTGAAAACCTATGGAAAACAAGGAAGCATAATCTACGCAGAAGAAAAAATAAAAATAGGCGCCGTAGTCCGCAAAGCAACCGACCCCACCGGCGCCGGAGACTCATACCGTGCAGGTTTCCTACGAGCCTACCTCGAAGGGGCCGACCTTGAAACATGTGGAAAATTCGCATCCACAGTAGCATCATTCATAGTGGAAGCCGAAGGCACACAAACCAACATACCAGACTACAAAATGGTAAAAAATCGGTACGAAAACTATTGGAATGAAAAACTAAAACTCAGAGGGTGAACATCCCATGACGCAAATGGACGAAGCAAAAAAAGGTATTATAACAGAAGAAATGAAAGCCATCGCCAAAAAAGAAAACGTCCCGGAAGATTTTATAAGAAGGGGCGTGGCCAATGGTAGGATAATCATACCAAGTAACATTAACCGGGAAGTAAAACCCGTTGGTATCGGTGAAGGACTCAGAACAAAGGTAAACGCGACAATAGGAACCTCCACGGACATAATAGACCTTAAAATGGAGGAAGAAAAGGCGAAGATCGCAATCCAAAACAAGGCAGACACCCTCATGGAACTATCAGTCGGCGGCAACCTGGACAAAATCAGAAAAAGAATCCTAGAAATCTCACAGATACCAGTAGGCAGCGTACCAGTATACCAGGCAGCCATAGAAACCATAAGAAAAAAAGGCGCAGCCATCTACATGGACGAAGACATACTATTCAAAACCATAGAAAAACAAGCAAAAGACGGCATAGATTTCATGGCCATACACTGCAGCATAAACATGGAAACCCTCAAAAGGCTGAAAAGACAAGGTCGAGAAGGCGGACTCGTGAGCAGAGGCGGTGCATTCATCTCAGCATGGATAGTTGAAAACGAAACAGAAAACCCCCTCTACAAGGACTTCGACTACATCCTAGAAATAGCAAAAGAACACGACTTCGTATTATCACTAGCAAATGGCATGCGCGCAGGGGCCATCGCAGACGCAACAGACCGAGCACAAGTCCAGGAACTCATAATACTCGGAGAATTAATAGACAAAAGCAGAGAAGCTGGAGTCCAAGCCATGGTAGAGGGTCCAGGACACATACCATTAAATGAAATAAAAGCAAACGTCATACTACAAAAAAAATTATGCAGGGGAGCCCCATTCTACATGCTAGGGCCTATTGTCACTGACATAGCCCCCGGCTATGATCATGTCGTGGCTGCTATAGGAGCCGCCGCATCAGCAGCAGCAGGAGCTGACTTCATCTGTTATGTCACACCAGCAGAACACCTAGCATTACCATACCCCGAAGATGTTAAAGAGGGTGTTATAGCCACAAGAATAGGAGCATACGTAGGTGACATGTCCCGGGGAATACATAATGGAGAAAAAGACCTTCTAATGGCCAATGCACGTAAAAAATTGGACTGGGAAGCACAATTCGATGTTGCCATGTGTCCAGCGGATGCGAGGAGAATAAGGGAAGAAAGACCCCCAGCAGACCCTGACACTTGTACAATGTGTGGAGAGTACTGTGCGGTGAAGATAGTGAACGAATGGCTCGAAAGCGCAGAAGAAGATATATTCACAGACTAAACCTCCAACTCGGGGGTCGGTGATTGAATTGAAACACTGGGTTGAGAGGATAGCAGACGAACTTAAAAAAATGGACATAAAAGAGCATGTGATCGCCAGTGGAACATCCATCTCAGGGGCTATACACATTGGGAATTCCTGTGACGTTTTCATAGCCAACGCCATAACAAAAAGCCTACTAGAAAATAATATAAAAGCTAAGACAATCTGGGTGGCCGACGACCACGACCCACTCCGCAAAGTGCCATATCCATTACCTGAAAGTTTCAAGAAGTACCTTGGAGTGCCATACTCCATGATACCATGCCCAGAGGACTGTTGTGAAGGATTCGTAGAACACTTCCAGAGACCATTTTTGGAAAGTCTCAAAAAATTCAACATAGAACTTGAAACATATTCAGGAGCCCAAATGTACAAGGACGGCTCATACAACAAATATATCCGCCTCTCCCTGGAAAGAGCAGAGGATATAAGGAGGATATTCAATAAATATCGGGAGAATCCACTCCCAGATGACTGGTTACCCTATAATCCCATCTGTGACGAGTGCGGTCGGATAAACACAACATATGCCAAGGATTTCCAAGGGGATGCCGTCTACTATGATTGTAAGTGCGGATTCAGTGGCCAAGTGGATATCAAATCCGGGCAAGGTAAACTCACATGGAGAGTTGAATGGGCTGCGCGATGGAAAATGTTAAATGTTACCTGCGAACCCTTCGGCAAAGATCATGCAGCAAGCGGGGGATCCTATGATGTTAGCAGCGAAATATCCAGGGAAATATTCGATTACCCCCCACCATACCCTGTACCATATGAGTGGATAACCCTCAAAGGAGAAGCCATGTCCAAATCCAAGGGCGTATTCTTCACACCAGGACAATGGCTGGAGATAGGACCCCCAGAGAGCCTGAATTATTTCATATTCAGGAGCAAACCAATGAAACATAAGGATTTCAACCCCGAAATGCCATTCCTAGACCTCATGGACCAGTTCGACCGCACAGAAAGAATATACTATGATATGGAATCCCCCACATCAGCAAAGGAAGAAGAAAAATTGAAGAGGATCTACAAGGCCTCCATGATACAAGAATTCGAAGACCTGCCATTACGTCCATCCTATAGGTTTATGACAGTAGCATATCAGATAGCCGGTGAAAACCTTGAAAGAATCTATAAAATCCTCAAAAAGAATTCACAACTACCACCCGGATTCGATGAAAAAAGCCTAGATGACCTGAAAGATTTTCAAAGGGAACAGCTCATTGAAAGAATAGAACATGTGCAAAATTGGCTGGGAAAATACGCCCCAGAGATCGTCAAATTCCAAGTACAAGAAAAAATACCACCAGTAGAACTCTCAAAAAAACAAAAAGCATTCCTAAGCGAAGTCGCGGATACAATAAAAGAAAAAACTTTAACCCCCAAAGAACTCCACGACAAAATATATAACATACTGAGAAAACATGGACTAAAACCCAAAGAAGCATTCCAAGCCATCTATAAAGTGCTTATAGGGAAAAAGATGGGCCCAAGGGCGGCATCATTCCTCCTATCCCTCGACAAAGAATTCGTAATAAAAAGACTAAAACTGATAGAATGAAAGTCCTAAACCCCCTCGCAGAAACAAAAAAACAAGAAACCAAGATAAACCAGATAGAAAAAATAGAAAAAATCTCCCTAATTAACAACACAAAACCCAACACAGACACCATACTCAAAGAAATCACAAAAAACCTAAATACAAAAATCCTAAAATTCACCAAACCAGCAGGGGCCCCAGCACCAGACCATGAAATACAAAAAGCAAGCCAAGCCAACCTGTGCATCCTAGCCCTTGGAGATTGCGGGTCCTGCACAACATGGCTCATACTAGACGCCATACGCCTAGAAAAACTGGGAACCCCAACAATCACCATCTGCTCAGACAAATTCGCCAAATTCGCAGAGGAACTAGCAAAAGCCCACGGGGCATCAAACCTTAGAATAGCCAAGATAGAACATCCAATAGCCGGCCTAAAAAAAGACGAGATAATCAAAAAAACAAGACAGACAATAGAAGATATCAAAGGATTCATCAGGTGAACTATGATGAAAGGATGTGGATGTCTTATCAACCACCAACCCAACTCCTTGGAGAAGATAAACCTAGACTTTTACCAGAAAAAATTCACAGATGGTCTCCCTATTATACCACCAACCCCAGAAAGAGTGGAAAAATTCTACGAATACTCATCAAGGGATCCGGAGGAGGTTATAGCGGTTTTACCCCCAAGAAATGGTGAAGCAACCATTGAAAAGATCGCGATAAACGCTGTTATGGCAGGATGCCCACCCCAACTAATGCCATTCATTGAAAACACAATCATGGCCATAGCAGATGAAAAATTCAACCTAGCAGCAATAAACGCAACAACACATCCCATATCAGTGGCCATAATAGTTAACGGTCCAATAGCAGATGAGATAGGATTTAATTGTTCAACAGGATGCCTCGGCCCCGGGAACCTCCCTAACGCAACACTTGGAAGAGCCCTCAGACTCTGCCTCATCAACATAGCAGGGGCCATACCAGGGATCGGAGACCACGCAACCATGGGCTCCCCAGCAAAATACACCTACTGTTTCGCAGAAAATGAAGATGAAAACCCATGGGAGCCATTACAAGCTGAAAGGGGATTCCCTGAAAAATCAACAACAGTAACTGTCATAGGCGCCGAAGCACCCTACAATGTAAACGACCATAGAAGTACCAGACCAGAAGACATACTAGACACCATAATAGATACAATATCAACAGCAGGCTCCAATAATAGTCACGTCCCCGGCGAAATATTGGTTATAATGGGACCCGAACATGCCAAGGCCATTGCAACTGAAGGTTGGGAAAAGGATGATGTAAAAGATTATATACATGAGAATGCCATGGTACCCTCAAATCTTGCTGACAGAGGGGGCCGAGCACTCGACAAAAAGCACGTAAAAGATGAAATGGTGAAGATAACACGTTCACGGGAGGATGTGGTGATAGTGGTCGCCGGAGGGGTGGGTAGGCATACACTAGTCGCCCCCGGATTCGGAGGATCCTCAAAATCCACTACCAGGGCTTTAAAATTAAAAAATGGAACCTATGCAACTTCCATAAAAGATTATAATATGAGAGAAAAAAGAGAATAAAATATTCACCCACCACACTAATTATCATTTTTGGGATGGAATGATCCCAGCAAAGGACACCGATACAAAAAAAAGTCCATCGAATAGTCACAATTATGCATAATTGATAAAAAGAACGCCCAGGAGGAACGGCTTCAATCAGAAGAAACTGTTCATTTCAGTAGGCTTCCTTTCAAAAATGAAAAGGTTTTGAGACTAATTTTCAAGGGTTTATCAATGTCTTAGCTTCATATTATCCTATTACTTCTGTTAACTATTCCTGTGCATTGGAGTGGGGCTTTTCAGTGTTTTATTTGAAGGTTTACAATCCACCACATGCTGGTACACGGCATTTGCCATCCCATGAGAGGCTCATACTCCATGAATTATAAACAATCTTTACTTCCTTTGTCTGTAAAGCCTTGGGAGAACTGGCAGACAAGATGAAGTAGGATGATTATTCCAGGACCAGGGACGGTCCCCTGAGCCCGCGGAGATGAAAACGCCTACATGGTATACCAGCAGGTTCTCATCAGCGAAGCACCATGGGGGTAGTTCACATTCCAAAATCCAAACCTAGGGGGAGATCCCCCTCTTAGGGATTTTTTCTGTTCTAATCAGTTCCAAGAGGAATCTGAAAAAATAAAATGCTAAGCTTCCCATCATTATATTTTTTGTGGGGGATAATGTCCCCATTTTTGGAATGATTGATCTATTAACACCCTTTAAAGATAACGCATATATATAATATTACAATATTTAATGGTGGTGGGGAGGTTGAAGATTCTTCTACTTAAATGCGCTGGACTTGAAGTTTCAGATTTAGAGCAGAAACTTGAAGCCATTGGTTTTAAAGTTGATGTTGCTGATAGTGTTGAAGAAGCAATGGAAAAAGAACCCAGAACTGACCTGTTTCTTGTGTATACTACACCCACTAAGGATATAGAATGGACTGGTAAAATTAAAGGCTTTAAAATGCCCCCAGTATATTTGATTGATTTTGAAGAGGTTAATATCCAAAAGGCAATCCTAGTCCCCCATTATATTCGTATAAGCAAGCCATTTGATGTTAAAGAGCTTAAAACTGCCATGAATTTAATACTCCAGAGTATGAAAGAATTGAAAGAAGAGGAAGAGCGCTATAGAAACCTGTTCAAGTACACTGGAAGGTGCGTGGCCGTCTACGAAGCCGTTGATGACGGTGAAGATTTTGTCCTCAAGGATTTTAATCCTGCCGCCGAAAAGGTCGAGCAAGTGAAAAGGGAAGACATCCTCGGTAAAAGAGTGACCGAAGTTTTCCCAGGAATAAAAGATTTCGGCCTACTAGATGTTTTCAAGAGAGTGTACAAAACGGGTCGGCCGGAACATTTCCCCTTAGCTCATTATAAGGATAATAGAATAAGCGGGTGGAAGGATAACTTCGTATATAAATTACCCTCAGGCGAAATAGTAGCAGTATACGAGGATTTGACCAAATATAAGCAATTAGAAGAGGAAGTTAAAGAGAAAAGAGAATTATATAGGAGCATATTTGAGAATAGTGGCGCTGCGACAGTTATCATAGACGAGGACACCACACTATTACTAGCCAACAAAGAATTCGAAAAACTCAGCGGATATTCCAAAGAAGAATTGGAAGGTAAGAAAACCTGGACAGAGTTTGTAGCAGAAGAAGACTTAAAAAGGATGAAAAAATATCATTACTTGCGTAGAAAGGATCCTAGCCTAGCACCTGAAAAATATACCTTTAAATTCCGTGATCGCCGAGGAAAAACAAGACACATACAATTAAACGTGGGCATGATCTCAGGGACAAAAAGGAGCGTGGCCTCACTAATCGATATCACCGAACTTAAAGAAGCTGAAAGGAAAATCAAAGAGAGTGAAGAAAGGTACCGGGCTGTTGTGGAAACCGCCCCCAACGGGGTGGTAGTGCTGGATAAAACCGGCACGATACTTGAAGTTAACAAAAAGGCACTAGAACTTTCAGGGTTCAAGAAAGAAGACCTGATAGGTAAAAACATTATAAGAATACTCCCCAAGATCAAATTAGACCCCAATGAGATAATAACAGCATTTAAACTCGCCCTAAGGGGAGAAAAACCTGATAAGAGGGTTAGAACCTTCACAAACTTGAACGGTGAGCAGATCTCATTCATAGAACACCATTCAGTTCTAAAGAAACATGGCAAAGTAGTAGGCTTATCACTTATCATAGAAGATGTTACTGAACGTTGTAAAGCAGAAAAGAAGATCAGAGAATCCCTCATAGAAAAAGAGATGTTCTTAAGGGAAATACATCATCGTGTTAAGAATAATCTGCAGATTATCAGCAGCCTGTTAAATTTGCAGGTTGGTAGAATAGGGGATGGTAGAGCTCGTAGGCTGTTGCGAGAATCTCAAATGCGGATACAGGCAATGGCAATGATACACGAACACCTTAATCCAGGACACTGGCAAAGATCAAATTCAAAGAATACGTAGAAAGGTTAGTGAACAATATATTCACATCCTATGGGGCCAAGGTTAAAAAAAGATTGGAAATTGAAAACATACAACTGGACCTTGACACCGCCATACCCCTCGGCCTAATAATCAACGAACTGGTAACAAACAGCATCAAATACGCCTTCCCAACAGGAAAAGGGACAATAACAATAAAACTCACAACTAAAAACAACAAAATAACACTAACAGTAGCAGACAATGGCATAGGCCTCCCAGAAAACATCAACATAGAAAAAACAGAAACACTAGGCCTAAAACTAGTAAACATCCTAACAAAACAAATCAACGGAAAACTAACCCTCAAAACAAACCAAGGCACAAAATACAAAATAACATTCAAAAAACTAGACTAAGAGTTTATAGTCAGAAAAGATCAAATCAGAGACAATACACGACAACTAGTCGGTGCTCATAAGTTTATTTAGAAAATATAAATCAAATCCCCAATATACTTCTCGCTGTGAATAAAATGAAAGGAAAAAAATCTTGTATTATTCTCTTTCTATTTTGATTTTTATGGGTACTTTTTTCCCTTTAAGTAGTCTTGCGATGACTAATAGGATTATTAGTATTAAGAGCCATCCTGGTACGACTATGACTTGTCCTGTAGCTTTTATGGGATTCTGTGGGTTGTATCTTCCATATTCTATATTTGCATCCGCAGTGTACACTCCCATATCCAAGGGGCCTGGTTTCCAAGTGATAACATCTGTATATTTGTCTCCTGGGTATACTCCGCCTGTGGAGTTAACCTTGGCGGTGGCAAACCAACCCTTTAATGTTATTGTCCCTGTAAAGTTCTGGTAACAATTACCAATATTATGAAGAGTATATTCAAATTCCCCTGATAGTGGACTTATAATTAAAGGCGGCACTTTGAAACTTTCAAGTTTGAGTGATTCTTGGATTGACCCTGGCAGCCCAACAACAACGGGTACTATAATTTCTGCCCCTTGTTTGAGGAAAACTTGTGTCCCCCCAGCACCTGTTGGAGTCGCTCTTGGCGTTGCCCTCACTACTAATGCTCCAACTGCATCCCTATAATTATAATTTGACGGTACTGTCACCTCGAAGTGAACCTCTTTACGTTCTCCAGGTTTTAGTGTGAATTTGCTCTCTTTTATTTTTATCCAATTGGTCGCCCCTCCATCAACGAGTAAAAGGTGCACTTTGTCCTTTATAATCCTTTTTTTATCAACTTCCACATCTATTGTTTCATTCCCAAAATTTCCAACTGTAATTTTCCCCTGATAATGTGTGGTGTTTTCTATTTCGAAACGCGTGGGAGAAACCACCACATTAAGACTATAAACCCACGACAAGCAAAAAAGTAAGATCAATAGGATGATAATTAACCCTCTCCTCAACCTTTAACACCCCCTTCAAATAAAAAATAAAAAATAAAATTATATCAATTTTATGGTGAAGTTGGTTGCTCTGCGTTTTCTTGGACTGCTGCATGGTATATTGTTGTAGTGTATACCCCTGGTGGTGTTGCAAATGGCACAGTCAAGAAGAGATCTACAGGGACCGTAACTCGCCCACCTTGTGATGGTGGATCCCAACCAAGTAATACCCTGACATATTCTGTTGTGAAAGATGTTTTAGAGACGCTAGCACCATAATCTGCATATTTGAGGAGATCTAATGATATCGTGTTAGAGCCATTTGTTAAGTCGCCGGCGGCTCTTACATATAGGTCTATGGCTACGTTGGAATATGAGTGAACTTGCTCGCCACCGGATCCGCCAGACCATGAC
Source organism: Methanothermobacter tenebrarum (assembly GCF_023167465.1). Classification (NCBI taxonomy): domain Archaea; kingdom Methanobacteriati; phylum Methanobacteriota; class Methanobacteria; order Methanobacteriales; family Methanobacteriaceae; genus Methanothermobacter; species Methanothermobacter tenebrarum. The sequence continues at coordinate 1,444,732 of NZ_AP025698.1, forward strand.
CTTTCCATGTTATCTGCCGCTAAATCACTCAAAATTATCGTACTATTGTTTCCTCCGCCAGCCCATTCGGCTGCAATTGCAACTGTGGGCTCAACCTCGGCTTCTAAAGTTTGTGTAGCTGATGGGGATGCCTCAGCGTTTACTGGCTGGTAATAGAGCATCCCAACCACTAGCATCACTAATCCAGCCAATAAATAAAATGGCATAAGGTTCTTCATCGCCATCACCTTACACTAAAAACTTTTCAGGTCACATCCAAAAAAAAATTTATGTGAATATCATCACATCCAATTTGGTGAACCTTGTATTCCAAGAAAAAATGGAATCGGGAACCTTTCCAGTGGAGGGATCTTCCAAGAAGGATAAAACTTTTTAGCTGTGAAACATCATCATAATTTACCCCTATATCACCTAAAATGTGGGGGTGTGTATAGCCTTTTAGGAGTCCCAAAAACTAGCATTTATTTCTTGTTTTCAGCTCTTTTAAACATTCTTTGCAAAATTTTGGACTCTTTTTGTCAGTGTCTATTATACTATTGCTGAAATACATTACACAAGATGGATTACTGCAGTGTGCTAGTCCAATTGTATGGCCGAGTTCATGTATGGCCTCTTTTAGCACCCTTTCTAAGAATATCCTCCTATCTGGATGTTTCAGTCTATAAGTTGATATTATTGCAAATTTTCCAGGGGATTCCGCCTCCCCGAATACGAAATTTAAATGGGGCGCATAGAGGTCGACATTTGTAACTCCTAGGATACGATTAAAATCCCCTCTCAACACATTCTTTAAAAAGAGTAATAATCTGGTGGAATGATATTGGTTTCTTAACGGGTTATATGCATCCTCGGGAGTCGCTAGCTTCTGGTTAGAAACTATACACCTTGTATTGAAGATCGTGGAGATGAACTTTTTTAGGAATTCCAATATTTCTTCCTCAACATTTCCAATGGGTTGTATAATTATCATGGCCTTGTAGGAAACTATAAGTTGTAGCGCTTTCTGTCGAGTAATTCTTGTCTTTTACCCGGGTTCCAGCCTCCACTGGATGATTTAGCCCTTCCAACCTGCTGGACGTATCCTGTTATACGATCGTACCATTCTACTTCTTCTTTTTCGCCGCAGTTGGCGCAGGTTTCTTGCAATCCTCTCATGAGGGTTTTGCATTTGAGGCAGAAACTTAGTGCGCTGCTGTAATCCCAGAATCCTATCTTTGTGTTTTTGCAGATGTTTTTTGTGAATCTTGTGAGTGCTTGTGTGTCTGGTTGGGCTTCCCCAAGCCATGCATGGAATATATGCCCTCCGGGTGTTATTGGATGATACTCCTCTTCTATTTTTATCTTTTCTATCATGTCTATTTCAGCGTCTACTGGCACGTGACTAGAGTTCGTGTAATAGTATGAGTTTTCCCTTCCTTGTACTATAGCCTCCTTATAGGATTTTTTGTCTAGCATCGCGAATCTGTGAGCTGTGCTCTCAGCGGGTGTTTGCAGTACGCTCCAGCGCAAGCCAGTTTCCTTTTTGAGTTCCTGGGCGCGTTCGTACAAGTATCTTATTACCTTGAGTCCGAATTTGTTGGCATCCGGGTTTGTGATGTCGTCTCCAGTGTGGTATTCTAGCATCTCGTTCAGACCAACGTATCCGAAACTTAGGGTTGCATTTTCTATCCTGTAATAGTTTTCGCCCTCGATTTCTTGTGTGAGGAATGGTAATAGATTATAGTCGTTTAGGCATTTGAGTGCTTGTTCTCTTCTTAATTCTAGTATGTTAATTGCAAGGTCAAGGTATTCGTCAATATACTCGAATATCTCATCGTCATCCTTTGCCTGGTATGCGATCCTTGGAAGATTTAACGTTACATATGCTAGGTTCCCTGTTCTAAGACAGTCTTGTTCCCAGTTCCCCGTCCAATTATCTGAGAGAAGTGTTCGGCAACCCATATAATTGGACATTTCACCCCTGTAATCTGCTAACATGTTAACGAAATATGCTGTCCCGTATTTGGCGGCTAATTCATGTGCAAGGTGCAGGTCATCATCGAATTCGCCCTTTAGGGTTTCTTTGCGGATGACATATATTGTATTTGGGAATAAATGGGGTTTGCCATCAGCGTCACCCTCCAGGAGCACTTCTGTAAATGCCCTTGTAACTTGCCTGGCCTCATCATAGAAGTCCCCATATACTCCCACGCGTTCGCCCCGGGGCCCGTAAGCCAGCACATCAGATAGGAAATCTGGTACTGCGAATTCCAAGTTTATGCTTGTGAATGGGACTTGGCTCCCCCTAGCAGCGTATGCCATGTTAAGGTTGAATATGAACATTTGCACAGCCTGTTTAATCTCATCATACGACCGCCCCGCGGCGAATGGTGCGACGAAAACATTCCAGAGGCTCATTGCCTGGCCGCCGGACATGTTTTGTTGGGCTGCTAGCATTATCTCCCCTGCATGGTTCATAAGGGTTTCAAGGTGCTTTGGGGGCCCCGCAACCGAAGTATGGTCTCCCGTCCCATCAACTTTTAATCCATATTTTATAAATAGGCGTAGATCATGTTGCAAGCAGTTCAAGGGGCGGGCTGCGAAGAATTCTAGGTCGTGTATGTGTATGTCTCCTGATATGTGGGCGTCTGCTAGGCGGGTGGGTAGTATGTGGAGGAGTGTGTATTGTTTGAGGGCTTCGTCGGCAACATATTTGTGGACGGTTTCGGGGTTGTGTATCATGTTGGCGTTGTCCCTTGAGCCTTCGGTTATGAGTTCTGTGATGTTGTATACTGGTATTCCGAGTCTTGTGTATTTTTTTCTTAGTTTTTCTAGCCTGTGTTCGATGAGTTTGGTGTTGACCATCTCCCTTATCATTGGGGCTGTGAGGTATTCTACGTCGAGTTTTTTAAGTTCTTTCCACACTTCTGTGGCTATTTTCTCTGCTAGTTGTGGTGATGCCCCTGCTTCTTTGATTAGGCTTTTTTCAATCTTTTTCTGGTTGAATGATTCTATTGTGTCACGTGATGTTCTAACCTTTAATTTTCTAGCGGCAAAGTATTTATCCGCTATTTCTTCATCAATATCCTTTAATGAAGTGTATACTAGCATTTTTATCTCTTTAGTTGTGATGCTGTCATAGGCTGATTTAGCAACCTTTGATGCTATCTTTTCAGCGGCCCAGAGGGGTGAACCCACCATTAGGAGTGATTTAACGAGTTTTTCGTGGCTGAATTTTTCTCTTATCCCATTGTTTTTTTCAACGCTAATATCCGCCTTTGAAGGAAGTTCAGCTAAAACGTGTGAATCCTTAATCACAAAATCACCACATTTAACTTTCTCAGGGGAAAGTCCCCCATCCAAGAGGGGTGCACATAAATATATTTTTTCTTCTATGGGGGGTAAAATTACTAACAAGTATTATATCAGAGCCCATATATTAACTTTGGGTTAATAACCCACTTATAAAGGGGGTATTGGCAATTAATAAGCTTTTAAATGATCCTTTATGAATAAATCGGAAGGAAATTTCCGAATCAATCCTCGTCAAACATCATGTTCCCCAAAGGAACATAAACCCCCTAATGTTTTAGTACCAAAAAATTTTATATGATAGGATAACCCCATTATCATGTACAAGTTACAGGCAATAACCCTAAAGGAAAACTCCTATCCCCCAAACAAAGGCAAAAAAGAGAAAATGGCCCAAATGCTGGAAATTTACCACGAAGCCCGCAACCGGTTCCCAGAACAGGCCGAAGCCTTGAACACCACCAGGACAAAATTACACTTCAAAGCTGGTGGTTTAAATGCACAAGCTGCGACTACCAATCTGACACCGACGAAATCGGAGCACTAAACATCGCCACGAGAGCGCTCGACACTCTCAAAACACGACACCTGAAATAAAAGGGAATTTGACACCCCATTAAAGGCCAAACCGACGAAAACATGGGAACCGCCCAAGTGCTGGCTAACCTGTGGCTTAAAGCCACCATCCCACGATGGGATGCCCCCCCATAGACCATGGGGGCATGTCATGTCAAGACCGAAAAGAGCGCCTTATTCTATGATCGCTCCACCAACCCCGAAACATTCAATCAGGGAGGATTAAACATGTCCATGACTATTTCTGAGAAAATACTCGCAAAAGCCGCGGGTAAAAAAGAAGTACAAGCCGGTGAGATAATAATGGCCAATATAGACGTGGCCATGATGCACGATCTAACAGGCCCCCTTGCCATTGAAGCGTTTAAAAAAATAGGATCGGAAAGAGTATGGGATCCCTCCAGGATTGTTGTATTATTCGACCATCAAGTACCTGCAGATTCCATAGAAGCCGCTGAAAACCACATAATCATGAGAAAATTCGTGAAAGAACAAGGAATAGAGGATTTCTATGATGTTAGAGAAGGCATATGCCACCAGATACTGCCAGAGAAGGGCCATGTCGTCCCAGGTGATGTTATAGTTGGAACAGATTCACACACTTGCACCCACGGGGCACTAGGAGCATTCGCCACGGGTATAGGATCAACAGACATGGCAATGGTCCTGGCCACTGGAAAATTATGGTTCAAAGTCCCGGAAACTATCCGCTTCAAGATAGAAGGCCAACCAAAAGATCATGTATACGCAAAGGATATCATATTATATATCATAGGAAAGATGGGAATAGACGGAGCCACATACAAAGCCTGCGAATTCACAGGGACTACAGTAAAAAACATGAACATTTCAGAAAGGCTCGTGCTCTGCAACATGGCAATCGAAATGGGTGGCAAAACAGGCATAATAGAAGCAGATGAAAAAACCATAAAATACGTGAAAAAAAGATCCAAAAAGCCATACAATATCATGAAAACAGACCCAGACGCGCCCTCACTCGAAACCATACAAATAAACGTCGAAGGCCTTGAACCACAAATAGCATGTCCACATAACGTAGATAATGTGAAACCGATAAGTGAAGTGGAAGGAACAGAAATAGACCAGATATTCATAGGATCGTGCACAAACGGGCGCATAGAAGACCTAAGAGACGCTGCAAAGATACTAAAAGGCAAAGAAATATCAAAAAAAGTCAGAATGCTAGTAATACCCGCCTCAAGGGAAGTTTACGCAAAAGCATTAAACGAAGGCCTAATAAAGATCTTCATAGACGCGGGCGCACTAGTATGCAACCCATGTTGCGGTCCATGCCTCGGAGGCCACATAGGACTCCTCGGACCTGGAGAAGTCAGCCTCTCAACTTCTAACCGGAACTTCAAAGGCAGACAAGGAAGCCCAGAATCAGAAGTATACCTCTCATCCGCGGCAGTAGCCGCGGCCTCCGCAATAAAAGGAAAAATAACACACCCCAAAAACATCTAAAGGTGTGAAAGCCCATGAAAGGAAGAGTTTGGAAATTCCAGGATGATATCGACACCGACCAGATAATACCAGGCAGATACCTAGTTATAAGAGACCCAAAAAAACTTGCAAAACATCTAATGGAAGGCATAGACCCCCAATTCCCAGATAAAGTTAAAAGGGGCGATTTCATAGTAGCGGGTAAAAATTTTGGATGCGGTTCATCACGAGAACACGCACCCCTAGCCCTGAAAGGTGCTGGGATATCCGCAGTAATCGCAGAATCCTTCGCAAGAATATTCTACCGCAACGCAATAAACCTTGGAATACCCCTACTAGAAGCCCCTGGAATATCAAAACACCTAAAAACAGGAGACGAAATAGAAATAGATCTAGAAAAGGGTATAATAAAAAAAGACAAAAAAGAATTCAAGTTCAAAAAATTACCAGAATTCATGGTAGAAATACTGGAAAAAGGTGGTTTAATCCCCTATCTCAAAAATAAAATTGGTGAAGTCGCATGTACAAGATAGCGGTCATCCCAGGAGACGGAGTCGGGAAAGAAGTAATGGACGCCGCACTACACATACTCAGCGGCCTCGATTTAGATTTTGAATACGAGTTTGCAGAAGCGGGAGATGAATGCGCAGAGAAAACCGGCGACCCACTCCCAGATGAAACCCTAGAGGTCATAAGAAATTCAGACGCATGCTTATTCGGCGCCGCCGGAGAAACCGCAGCCGACGTCATAGTTAAACTCAGGCGTGAGTTGGATTTGTTTGTTAATTTGAGGCCTGTTAGGTCTTTGCCTGGTGTTGGGGGTTTGTTTTCTGGTTTGGATTTTGTTATTGTCCGGGAGAATACTGAGGATTTGTATGTTGGTCTTGAGGAGTATACGGGTGATGGTGCTGTTGCAAAAAGGGTTATAACTCGAAGGGCTTGTAAGCGTATTTGTAAGTTTGCCTTTGATTATGCTGTTGATGAAGGTTTTGAAAGGGTTGCGGCTGTGCATAAAGCCAATGTTCTTAAAAAAACTGATGGAATATTCAGGGAGGAATTCTATAAAGTTGCAAGAAACTATCCAGGGATAAAAGCCGAAGATTTTTATGTTGATGCAATGGCAATGTACCTCATCAAAAAACCAAGAGAATTTGAAGTTATAGTCACAACAAACATGTTCGGAGACATACTATCAGACGAAGCAGCAGCCCTGGTCGGAGGACTAGGAGTAGCACCATCAGCCAACATCGGAAAAAAACACGGAATATTCGAACCAGTACACGGATCAGCCCCAAAAATAGCCGGAAAAAACATAGCAAACCCAACAGCAATGATACTATCCACCACACTAATGCTAAAACACCTAAAAAAGAAAAAAGAAGCCACACTCATAGAAAAAGCCCTCAAAAAAACCCTAAAAAAAGGAATAAAAACACCAGACATCGGAGGAAAACACACAACAACACAAGTAGCACAGGCAATAAGAGATGAACTAATAGAAGAATACCTCTCATAGCCACATTTGAGGTGATAGGGGATGAACCCCCAAGAACTTAGAAATGATATCCCCCTCCTAGAAGATTACGTTTACCTTGATGCTGCAAGCACAACACCAACCCCCAGATTAGTGGTAAAGGCCATGGACAAATACTATTACAAGTATAACGCCAATACCGGGAGAGGTGCATATTCACTTGCAGTTAAAGCAACTGAAAAATTAGAAGAGGCAAGAAAAAAGATAGCAGATTTCGTGAACGCCCAAGTAGAAGAGATAATATTCACAAAGAATACAACAGAGTCAATAAATCTTGTCGCAACAGGCCTTAGATTCGAGAAGGGAGATTCCATCATAGTCCCAAACATTGAACATCATTCAAATTACCTGCCATGGCTAAAACTACAAGAAAAAGGAGTGAAAGTAAAGATAATCAAAGCAGACGAAAATGGCATTATAGATCCTGGGAGTGTAGAAGATGCCATCGACGAAAATACCAAACTTATAACAATAACACACGTATCCAACGCCATAGGATCAGTACAGGATATAAAAAAGATCGGCAGGATCTCGGAAGAGAATAATATCCTATTCATGGTAGATGCCGCGCAATCATTCGGACATATGAAAGTCGATGTTAAAAAATTCAAAGCAAACTTCATAGCATTCCCAGGACATAAAGGGGCCCTAGGCCCCGTTGGCACAGGATTCCTCTACTGTAACCTTCAAAGTGCCGATGAACTTGAACCGCCAAACCTTGGAGGAGGGACCGTGACTGACGTCCTAGAAGATCAATTTAAACTAGAAGAACCACCAAGGAGATTTGAAGCTGGAACATTGAATATAGCAGGTTTCATAGGCCTTGGAAAGGCCATAGACTACCTCCAGAGGATAGGCGTCGATAAAATAGAAAAACATGGGAAAAATCTTACAAGAAAATTATATGAATCCCTCACAGAGATCGACACAGTCGAATGTTATGGAGACCCCAAAAATATTTATGGAATAGTATCATTCAACATAGATAATATAAACCCTGACGATGTTGCAAAAATGCTAGATGAAATGGCTTGGATATGCGTTAGAAGCGGCCACCATTGCGCCATACCAGCTATGAGACACCTAGGAGTCCACGAAAAGGGAGGTACCGTGAGAGCCTCCATCCACTACTATAATATCCCAGAAGATATTGAAATACTAACAGAAACCATAAATAAGATAACAAAAACTGAGGGTCCAAAATGACAAAAGTACAGGTAATAGCCATAATAATAATCATCATAATGATTATAAGCACAATCGCCTATGCACTATTATAAACCTTTCAGCGGAGGAAGATAATAATGGAAAAAGTAAGGATAGGGGCTGTAGTAGCTGAATTTAACTATGACATAACCCAAATGATGTTAAAGTTGGCCGAAGAGCATGCAAAATTTCTCGGTTCCGAGATAACTAAGGTCGTGCCAGTCCCAGGCGTCTTTGACATGCCCCTTGCAATCAAGAAACTTTTAGAGGATGAGAACATAGATGCCGTCATAACACTTGGAGCCGTTATTGAAGGGGCTACAGATCACGATCAGATAGTGGCACAACATGCATCCCGTAAAATAGCCGACCTTGCACTAGAATATGATAAACCAGTAGCCCTCGGAATCTCAGGGCCTAGTATGACCCGCCTGGAAGCCCACCAAAGAGTAGACTATGCCAAAAGGGCTGTTGAAGCTGCTGTTAAAATGTATAGGAGACTTAAAAAACTCTAGACCCCGGGATTGAATTGCAGATTCTAAAACCCGAAGAATTAAAGGAAAAATTCAAGGACCCCTGGATAGCCCCCTATAAGAAGATTATCACAATGGTGGACGATGACCTCGTGGAGATAATAGAATATCACCCATGTATTTCAGGCTCCCATTGGATGATCTACCAGTACCCACGGACAAGCAAACTAATACTGAAGGCGAAAAGGGATGGTAACCGCCACATTTACCTTACAAGGACGGGAAAAACCCATCTCAATCTAAGGGCTAGCTTGAGCGCTGCCGGGATCGAAGAAGTCACCGTAGCCGGGGACGAGGTTAAGGTCGTCCACGCCGGGCTTGCCGGGGCCGGAGTTGGCACTGCAATGTGCAGAGGAATGGCAGAAGGCGTCAAGAGAGTTGAACTATATGATGTGGGTGGAGGGTCAAAGGTTGGAAGGGCTGCTGTGATAACACCAAGACTTGAAAAGGTTATCATAGGCATAGATGATACAGATACCAAAGATAAAGGGGCTACATGGACCCTTGCCCATAATATTGGGGTTGAACTTTCAAAAGAAGGTTTTGAGTACCTGGATCATATTATAGTGCAACTTTACCCACACAACCCATATAAGACACAGAATTGTGTTTCCGTTGCATTAACATTCGCAGTTAAACCAGGAACCCAAGAAGAGCTCATAGAAAGGACAGTAGAGGAGCTAGAAGAGAAAACCCTCTCTGATAAGACTTCCATCGCAATCTTTAATGGTATAATGATCCCAGAGGAACTTAAAGAATATTCTATAAAGGCTAAGAAAGAATTAGTCACCCTAGAGGAGGCTAAACAAGTCGCAGAAAAGACCAGGATCCAATTAATAGAAGTCACTGGAGCCCAAGGACAGATCGGGGCCCTTGCAGCTATAGGATTATCAGATAATGTTGAAGAGGCTGTTAAAATTTATCAGATATGATATTGAGAAACACACCATCCTCTATTGTGGCAAATCGCATATTACTCTTTATCGGCTTCCCGACCTCTACTGTTATAATATGAGCACCCCAGTATATAGTATAATTTTCCCTCGGCGAGCTCTCACTAAAGTATATCGTCCTAACATGCATACCATTTATATAAATGGAATATGAACCATTCTCCATCGCACCCAAAGCTGTGGCGATCTTTTTACCATCAAGGTAAATGTTTACTTCACGCCCACTTTTATCATTATCCTCAATCAAGACACCATTTTCTATCGTAATATTAGACTGGCCTGAAATTTTCCGGACAACAAATATATTATTGAAGACCTTACGAAGGGCGCTGTCCCTAATCACATCTCCCACATTCACATCTAATACTTCCCTAGCATTTGCAGGTATCCTTATAATGTTAACGTCGCTAGGCCTTGATTCCCTTAACGTGTAACCTACTCCTCCAATGTAGACTATGTCACCATAGTTGAGTCCTAGGGTGTCAACAGCCTCCCTCGGCAACCTTATAGTATCATTTTCACCTTCAAAGGCACTATCTATAGTATATGGCCCCCTAACATCAAATGTCCTATTCTCCACGTTCTTCTTCCATATTATAAGATTTCCAGGATTAGGTTCAATGGATATTTTACCCTCATCAATATGAACCGCCCCTAGAAGCGCTGAAATCATGGCAACAAGGATAAGGGCCGATATAAGGATGGGAAAATGCATGTAAACGAAGGATCTTAGAACCTGTAAGCGCCCCTTTGAACGGGATAGAACATAATATGATCTTTTAAGCAATGCCACAAGATAATAGGCTGCTATAATCACACCCACAATACCCATTATAATACCCACAGTTGGGGGGAGTGCCCTGATAAAAAATATGCTAAATATTCCCAAGGTGGTGAGTGAAAGTCCAAGTATGCACATTCGGATTGACTCCCCCATGGAATCCATCATGGTTATCCTACCATACTCAAGGGCCCTGGCCACGATGGTGCGGACAACCTCTGTAGCTACAATGTTAAGATCAGAGAGACTCGCCATATCGTGTTCAAGTTCGCCTATATCAACCTCTTTAACATTTAATCCTTGGACGTCAGCATCAAGAACTATCCCCACGTCAACTCCGTAATCATCTTCAAATTTCATCCGCTCAAGCACGCTTCTTTTAGCGGCGAACTGGCCGCTTAATGGCTGCTCAAATTTTATCTCAGGGAAGAAAAACCTCAAAAGAGGTTTTGCGGTTAACTCGGTGACCCTGCCAGCTCTTCTTTTAAATTTGGTCTTCGTAATGTCTGCCCGACCCTCTATGATGGGTTTTATCATCTTATCTATCTTAGCCGTTGTGATATTTTTAAGGTCAGCATCCAAGAAGACCACAATATCCCCATTTGAATGCTTAAACCCTGTTTTAAGGGCTGCTCCCTTACCGCGATTGCTCGCATGGCGTATTATCGTCGCACCCGCCCTTTTAGCCTCCTCGTATGTATTGTCAGATGAACCATCATCTACCACAATAACCTCATCTACATAAGATGAGCTCTTGGCCGTTTTAACAACATTCGCAACAGTCTTTTCTTCATTATAGGCGGGTATAATCACTGAAACGCTAAAATCCCTTCTACGCCCCTTTAAAACACATAAGAGTATTACCATTATGAGGATTAACCAATACATGCCCCTTAACTCCAAAAGATTCTATATGTTGGAGGAAAATAATCCCCCTAACCCTTACTAATCTTATTATAAAAAACACTACAATATATACATTAAATGAAAAGTCTAAAATTATGAGATTTCACCCCAAGAAAAGATTAAAATGAACAGGAGCAGACATCTTCCACCCCACCTATAGTAATTTTCGATTTCCTACCTTGGATGGTTAAAATTCTACCCCCTTGCATCAGTAGGTGAAGACAGCTAAAACCTCCAGGAGCCGGCTTCCAGAAGCTCAATATAAACCCTGGTGGGGTGAAAAGCTCGCTTCCAACGCCCACCCTTATGACAGGGTGTCCAGCAGGTGTTAAAAATGAAACCGAAGGTAATGATAGTTCTTGGAAGTGGAACAGATTATACTATAGCCGAGAAAGCCATGAACATTTTTGAAGAACTTAAAATCCCCTATGATTTAAAGGTGGCATCAGCCCATAGAACCCATGAAAAGGTTAAGAATATTGTCTTAGATTCTGTTAAGAATGGTGTGGAAGTTTTCATTGGCATAGCCGGATTATCAGCACATCTTCCAGGGATAATAGCCGCGAACACTCATCGGCCAGTTGTTGGAGTGCCTGTTGACGTTAAAATAGGGGGGCTTGACGCTCTCTTCGCATGCTCTCAGATGCCTTTCCCAGTGCCTGTTGCCACCGTGGGTATTGACAGGGGAGAAAACGGGGCCCTATTCGCCGCCCAGATACTCGGAACCTACAACCAAAAGATAAGAGCCCGTATAATAAAACTTAGAGAAGGATACTATGAAAAGGTTGAAAGGGACGAATCACACATCATCACTAACATCCAAGGAAACTACTACTCCCCGATTAAAATAACGATCCCAGAGCCGACATGGACAGCTAAAGAGGTGGCAGATGACAGCCCCCTCGTCTCTGTTATTCCAGGCAGCTACACCGATATGAAAATCACCAAGAAAGTCACCACCTTCCTCGATAGACTGGGCATATCCTATGACCTGAATGTTATATCCCCCATAAGATACCCCGAACGTTTCCAAGAGTACATAGAGAGTATGGAAACCGTTAAATTATTCATAGCGATCAGCGGCTTATCTGCACATGTAACCGGCGCAGTAGCGGCCCTTACAGACAAACCAGTTATAGGAGTCCCCTGCGCTTTTAAAGCCTATGGTCTAGACTCCCTATTCTCCATGGTTAACATGCCCCCAGGAGCCCCCGTAGGGACTGTTGGCATAGGAAATGGTGGTAACGCAGCCATATTAGCAGCCGAAATCCTCGGGATAAAAAATGAGAAAATAGAAACAAAAGTAAAAAAACTAAAGGGATGGACCCACTAACTTCTCAGCCGGGTGATCAGATGAGAAAATTTCTACAATCCATAAAGGATGAATTCAATATTATAAGAATCAAAAGGAAAGTTTCAACTCATATTGAAGCCGCTGAAATCCTCAGAGAACACCCCAGAGAAATCGTAATACTAGAAAATATCAAGGAATCCAACATGCCAGTGATCTCAGGAATATGCAACACTAGGGAGAAAATCTCAAGGGCGCTCAATTGCAAAAAAGAGAACATAACAAGGCGAATAATCCAAGCAATGGACAACCCAAGGCCAATAGAAGACATCAAAAAACTTGAAGGTTACCATTCCCAGAAAGCAGACCTAAAAGAGCTGCCAATCCTCACATACTACGAAAAAGATGGAGGCCCCTATATTACCGGGGGCGCCATCATAGCTAAAGACCCAGAAACCAGCATAAGAAATGCCTCCATCCATCGAATGATGTTACTTGACGAAAGACACCTAGCTGTGCGCATAGTCCCAAGACACCTCTACAATTATTACAAAAAAGCTGAAGAAATCGGAGAAGACCTGCCCATAGCTATAGTCATTGGAATGCACCCTGCAACATTACTCGCAACAACAACATCAGTACCAATAGATGTTGATGAACTAGAAGTCGCCAACAATTTCCATAATGGAAAACTTAAACTTTTCAAATGTGAAAAAGTAGACATAGAAGTCCCAGAGGCGGAGATAATAATAGAAGGGAGGATCCTAGCCGATGAAAGAACTGACGAAGGACCATTCGTAGATTTAACCGGCACATATGATATTATAAGAAAAGAACCGATTATAGAAGTTGAAAGGATCCATTTTAAAGACAATCCCCTATATCATGCCATTTTACCCGCTGGACTTGAACACAAACTCCTACAAGGACTCCCACAAGAGCCAAGGATATTTAAGGCTGTGGAGAATACTGTTCCAAGCGTAAAGAACGTGATCCTTACAGAAGGTGGCTGTTGCTGGTTACACGCAATCGTCTCCATGAAAAAACAAGCGGAAGGCGATGCTAAAAATGTTATAATGGCGGCTTTGTCAGCTCATCCCTCCCTGAAACATGTTGTAGTTGTAGACGATGATATAAACCCCTTTGATTTAGAGGATGTGGAATACGCGATAGCGACACGGGTAAAAGATGATGACATACTTATAGTCCGGGGGGCGAGGGGTTCATCACTTGACCCTTCAGCATCAGCTGATGGGACAACCACAAAGGTTGGCTTAGACGCTACAAAACCATTAAAAGAATCTGAGAAATTTGAGAGGATAGCCTAGACTATAATGTCTATTTTCGCATTACAAGACGGGCACCTACCCTTTTTCAAATTCAGCCGGTTTATCTGAAAACCATACCTTTGTATTAGAAGTTCGCCACAATTATAACAGTAAGTGTTCTCCTCTGAAAGACCCGGAACATTCCCAACATAAACATATCTCATACCTTCTTCAAGTGCTAAATTGCGGGCTTTGAGGAGCGTCTCTGTTGGTGTTGGGGGTAAATGTCGCATCTTATAATGTGGGTAGAAACGTGTGAAATGTAATGGGACCTCAACCCCAACCTCCTCAACCATGAACCTGACAAGAGCCTTAAGCTCATCCTCTGAATCATTATATCCTGGTATTATAAGGTTCGTGACTTCAATGTGTACCCCTGCATCATGCATCCATTTTATACTATCAAGTACCGGTTGTAATTTTGCACTACAAACATTCTTATAGAATTCATCTGTCATCCCCTTTAAGTCTATGTTAGCAGCGTCCAACAATGGTGATAAAAGTTCAAGGGTTTCCTCTGTCATATAACCATTCGTAACATAAACTGTTTTAATATCATCCTTATGTGCAAGTTCTGCACAGTCAAGGGTGTACTCAAGCCAGATAGTGGGTTCGTTATACGTCCATGCAATAGACTTACAATTGTACCTCTTCGTGGCTTCAATAGCCTCTTCAGGTGGTATATCCTCAGTGTACGCCTCATCTATTACCGCCTGTGAAATATTCCAATTTTGACAGTGCTTACAACGAAAGTTACACCCAACCGTCCCCAGAGAATAGACAAAACTTCCAGGGTAGAAATGAAATAGTGGCTTCTTTTCAATGGGATCCACTGCAACGGAGGATACGGCAGCATAGATCAGACTGTAAAGTTTGCCATTTCTATTCTCCCTTGTAAGGCAAAATCCTCTTTTACCTTCAGGGATCGAACACCTCCTATTACACACGCTACATTTCACCCTTTCATCGACCGTTTCATAAAGAATAGCCTCTTTTATCAACTTCAACCCCTCAGATGCTCATATCCTTTCACTGGTAGTATGTATGTTCTTCCTTCTTTATCAACCATTTCAATTGTCCCTGTTGTAGTAACCTCACCTATGATATGAAAATCTAATTGATCGCGGAGGGGAGTGACATTCTCGGGTGGGAGTGTGAAAAGAAGTTCAAAATCTTCACCATAATAAATCCCCAATTCAAGAGGATCCTCATTAAGGAACCTAGCTATATCCTCCACTTCACTGGGGATTGGGAGCTTTTCCTCGTACAATCTTATACCAATAGTCCTTGGGGATGCGTTTATCAGTTCATTCAATTCACTTACAAGGCCATCTGTTATATCCGTGGCCGCATTCACAAGATGCGATTTTGCTATTAATAGAGACTCTTTTAATCTCGCCCTTGGTTTAAGAGCAGGATCCATGATCCTGGATAATAAATCCTCCGCTACTGGTACTTCCCCCATTTTAGAGAGGAGTATTTTTATCCCAGCCGCTGCGAGGCCTAATTGCCCCGTTACCCCCACCAGGTCCCCCTCTTCTGAGCCGCTTTTCCATAGAACCTCCCCCTTCAGTGTTCTCCCAATGGCGGCTCCTGCCAATATTATCTCATCTGCTTCTTTTGTGTCCCCCCCGATCAAGGGTACCCTGTAATGATCGCAAGCCTTGAGAATGCCCCCGAGGAGTTCGTCAAATTCTTCAACTCTCATATGGGCTGGAAGGCCCATTGATACTAAAAATCCTAGTGGCTTCGCCCCCATAGCGGCTAGATCGCTTATGTTGACTGTTACACTTTTCCATCCCATTTGTTCATAGGTTGTGGCCTCGGGGAAATGGGAGGTTTGCCTTAGTAGGTCGGTTGTCGCAACAATGTATTCTTCGCCCATGTCTATGAGGGCGGCGTCATCACCAAGACCTTCTATGTTAAAATCCTTCAGATGAGATCTTATATTGGCTATTATCCTTTTAATGAGTTTTTTTTCTCCTAGATCTGAGATTTTCATTTTTATCATGGAAGGGCGGAACTTACCCTGTCTTTTATTATTTCAACGATTCGCGGGTCCGCGCCTAGGGGTTCTGTGTAGATTATTTCACCGTCAAAGTCTATTTTCTCATGTTGGTGTTCATGGGAATGTTCGTCTCCCTTTCCATCATCTATTCCTAGTATGTGTGGTATGTCATGTTTTGTGTGCACGCCATGAGCCAAGAATACTGGTGTGACAATTATTTTTTTAACACCCTTCTGTGAAAGTCTTTTTATGGCCTCTGGGATGGTTGGCTTTGATATGTTCATGAATCCTACCGCGACTGGATATTCTACCTCCATTTTATAGAGTCTTGCGAGTTCTTTTATAACCTTTTCTCCGTAGGGTAATCTACTCCCATGGCCCACGAGTAATACTCCTATTTTATTTTGCTGGTTTGAATTTGAAGCCATATGTTATCACTCCATCTTTTCCTTCCTCTCTTATTTTCCTGAATACCATTTCCACTTCGTCCCCTATTTTTATATTATTAGGGTCGCAGTCAACGATTTGTGTAGTTATCTTAACCCCTTCTTCTAATTCGACTATAGCCACCACATATGGTGCTATGTCCTTGAATTCGTCACTTGGAGCATGTATCACGGAGTAACTGTGTATTTTACCCTTTCCCTTGAATTTTATGTCTTCTAGTTTGCCTTTTCTCCTGCATTGGGGGCATACTATGCGTCTTGGAAAGAATACTGAGCCACAATTTAGGCATTTAGAGCCTAGTAGATTGTAACGTTGGGGTATATGACGCCATGTTCTCACACTTTCCGACATTTTATGAACCTCCATTCTGCAATATTTCGTGCTTTTGAAATATTCCTAGTTTGTATTCATACTCAAGTGAGGATCGCTAAAATCCTCTTTACACTTTCATGCTATTTAAATTATTCACGGGTAATACTTTCTTTTATTGTCTTTGAAACAATAATATTTTTATAAGATTATGTATTATATTATTATCTATGATTGGGGATAAAGATTATGTTCTAAATGGAACAATACTTTTACTTATAATCCCAGTTTTTATATTATTTTTCAGCACTTTAACTGTGTTAGATTATGAAAATAAGGCTAATTGCGATTCTATAAATTCAAACAATGTCCTATCAACATTTAAAGACGTGAAAGATAATATACCAGTTATAACCTTGGATGTTCTGAACAAGAGCGCCTACCAGGTCATCGAAGAAAACTTGACAATAATAAACAGCAGAGAATATGTGAAAGAAAAAGTACAGGAAAGAATCAACAAACTCAACTATGACTGCGATGTGAATTGCACCATAAAAACCATAACATCCTATGAGAAGGACCCATTCTATATTGAGGTGAAT
Source organism: Methanothermobacter tenebrarum (assembly GCF_023167465.1). Lineage (NCBI taxonomy): Archaea > Methanobacteriati > Methanobacteriota > Methanobacteria > Methanobacteriales > Methanobacteriaceae > Methanothermobacter > Methanothermobacter tenebrarum. The sequence continues at coordinate 1,461,961 of NZ_AP025698.1, forward strand.
TCAACAATAACCGTCAAAAAAGGCAATATTAAACATGCAGAAAACATTTCACAATTAGTATCCATTGAAGGCTTGCCAGACCCGCTCCCCTTCACAAAATGCGATTCAATCTCCCACAATCTCACCCGCATAGAATATCATCACGGCTTGGCAGCCTATCTTGGGGACGTGAACGGATCATTTTACGAAAACGCCACCTCACCCTTCATTATCAAAAAATGCCCCTATGAACCCTATGAAACCCATGGATCCACTCCAGTCATAATAGATTGTATCCAAAACGGCTATTATCATCAAAGCAATGATGGGGCCTGTTACCTCTGCCGATTGGAGGGGAAAGCCACATGTCCCCATCAAGGCTTGGAGACTTTCATAATCCCCCATATTTTAAATAACGGGTCCACCATAGTTTCAGTGGACCATGTTATATTCGGGGATTTATATGAAGGCTCGCCATTCATCGTAAACTCTACTTACATACTCTTTTTGGATCAAGCCCACCGAAAAAAGTATGGGATAAAATGAAAGAAGAAGGCTTAGTCTTTTCCACAGACATACTATTAGCACTAGCCATCCTAATTGTCATAATAGGCGTCTCCAGTGACCTAATGGATATGAACAGGGAAATAAACCATGAAAACCTTCAAGGGTACTATTTTGAAAGGATAATAAGCGAAACGACAGAAATACTAATAAATACACCAGGATCCCCAAGTAACTGGGAGACCCTCCCAGTTACCGATAATGTAATCCCGGGCCTATCCACTAGTAAAAATCCCAAAATTTTATCCTACGATAAAATATGTAAACTAAAAGCCACCCCACAGCTCTTCAACACGATACTCCCATCACAAGTACATGCGAACATAACACTATACCCCAAGAATGAAACAATACCACCCATTATGATTAGATGTGAAGATGGAACACCCCATGAGATATTCATAGTGAACAGGACAGTCCAATGTGATTTCTACAAAAAATATGTTATCCTAGAGCTAAATTCAAAATCTAATAGCTGCTATAGGCATAGTACATGGAAATGTGGCTGCTTCAAAGCAACATTCGAGGAAACAGAAAGGAATAATTATTACCTTTTGGCAGATAATCCAGGGATATCATGGATTATAGACACCCCCGAAAACAAGAATGATGAAGAAAATAATTATGAGTCTCCTGTGCTTTTAAATGATAGGATAAGAAGCCTATTATCCCAAAATTCTACTGGGATAATCTGGATACATGCAAGGGGTGATGGGAATGTTCTAATCATTTCCATCCCCAAAGGATCTTCAGTACCACTTCAACCAGCCTATTTCCAAATTCAACCGTGTGATTTTGTTATGGTAGCATGGATATGAACTATCCCATCTATATCAGATTGGGCCTCTTGGTCCAATAATGAGAGGCAAGAACATGGACAAGATGATTTTTTCATAGTCTAGTGGGAGTGTCCCAGCCCGTCTCAAATATTCGGTTTATCAGAGGATAATCCCCCGGGCTTGTGCCCTCTTGATTATCCTACTGGCCCCTTTAGCCCTCATAGGATATGGGGTAAACTGAACACACACTAATAAATCTTTTCTGGGCTCTCATCCCATGAGGGTTCCCCGCTGATAAAGTTAAACGTTCAAAAATAATATTATCATGAAAACAAGGCAAAGATTCGCCATAGGATCTGTTAAGCTTGTTGAAAGGGGTACAACAACGTTATCAGGGTCTAATTCTCTTCGATATGAAAGAGAGTTCAAATAGAAGCCGAAAATCAAAAGGAATGGTGTTAGAAGGTAACCTGCAACTGAACTTATCAGGATCATTTTATGGATTGGGATGGTTGGCAAGCCCAAAGCAGCGCTTACAAGATGGGCTAAAACTCCTATCACTGGATAGATTATAATGGAGAGTATGATAATTATACCAAAATTATGAAGAGCCCCCTTTCTCGGTATCAAAGTTGGGGGTATAATACCTGAATGTAGACCAGAGGATAATCTAGCACCTAGTATACTTACAAGGTCTCCACTTTCCCCTGAAAATAATGGTACAAGTGCTAGTATACTAGGATTATCTAATATCGTGGATAATCTGCTGTTTAGGATACTACCTGCACTTGTTCCAAAAATTGAGCAAAGAAGGAGCACTGGGACACTCTGACTAATTATACCCTTCAAATATTCATCCCCTCTTAACCCTATTAAGAGGCCCAAGATCCCCATTAAAATGAAAAGAAGAAAAAATGTTGACTCTAGGATCGTGTTTTTTACCAATTCTAAGAATAATATGGCTAGGAAAAGTGAGGGTAGTGTGAAAAGGTCTCCTGATGCCGCTATCAATGGTGTGGTGATATTGTCAGGATCCCATCCATTTTCATAACTTTTAAGTGCGATCAGAATCGTGGCAGGTAATAAAAAAATCCCCGAGATTATACCACCCATTACCGATATGATGGTGAAATCAATTATTCCTATGTTTTTAAAATTTGAAATTTCACATAGTATCCATGCCATAAGCCCAAGGAATAGGGACATTAAAATAGTTAAGATTATGGTAGCCTCTATGTTCCCATTTAAAATTTTAGATTTTTTAAGTTCTGTTGAAAGGGTACCTATGTGGAGGTTTGATCCGAGTCGTGAGCCTAAAGCCCCGAAGATGTTACCCCTCATTCCTATCGCACCTGGTATAAGGACTATAAGACCCGGGTATGCCTCTAGAAAATGTGTCATCTTACCTAGGACTATGCCTGCTATGAGATCGCCGATGGCGCATATAAGAAGTGCGAATAGACTTTCGCCAAGGACTCGTTTTATGCTTTTGATAAAAAAATTTACTTTCTTGAAGATTTCGAAGAATTTTATAAAAGCCTTTGAGGAGAGTATTGAAATGTTAACTAGTAGTGTGAGCAGGTGATCCATTATAGTCTTTATTTTCTCTGTTAATTTTTTCTTCATATAGGATCACCTGCAACTTCCCCTTATACTTTAGAGTTCATCAAGTGACATTTCATTCTTGGCAAGTTTTCTCAGTAACTCTGCCCCGGCTTCATTGCCCTTGGCGATGAGAATATCATCCTCAGCGAGGACGGTATTCCTGTCAGGTCCATAGATCCATGATTCGCCTCTTCTTATAGCAATTATCCTCATACCAGTCCTTGTTCCCAGGAGAATCTCCCCCAGTGACCTTCCAGCGAGCTCTGACCCCTCCTCTATGGTCACCCTCACGATTATCTCATCAGACTCCTCCATCACCATCTTAAATACTGGGTGGGGTTTTATACCCTTCAAAACTAGTTCTGCAATGTCCTTGGCGGCGTCTGCTATATTTTCGGTGGCTTGCCCCACTTCTAGTAGGGCTGTGAGTTCTTCCGCGTCTTCAACAGATCTTGCGGCGAGGAGAGACTCTTTCTTGATCTCATAGTTTAGTCTGTTCACTTTATTCTCCAATTTTTTAACTTCCTCTGCAGCATCTCTACTATTAAATAAAAGCGCCGAGTATGCTAAGTCAACCATCAGCTCCGAAAGATTTTTCATTTCAATTAGGATATCTTTAACACTAGCCTTGGACAATTTTCTCCCCCTCTCACATTAATCTAGTCTTATATATGCAATTTCTCCTCAATTTTAAAAGCTCCTTCTTTTTCTTGTTAAGATCTTCAACCTCCTTGATAATAGCATCCAAACCTTTCTTCACACATTTAATCGTGTCTTCTTCATGGATCCATTCACACTCTTGACAACTCCAAACACCTTTATCCTTTATCCAGTAACCGCCCGTTGAACCGTCACCACAAGGATAAAATGGACAATAACAGAATGTACAATCCTGTCCCATGAAATGACAAGGATAATATTCACATTCAAGATTGGGACCCTCTCGAATCTCTCCGTTGATATACTTTTGATAATATTCGCGCGCAAGTGGGTGGATAAAGTATTTAAGGGCGTATCCTCGTGGTGTTATCATGTAACCCTCCCTAATATAGGTTGTAGGGTTGCCAATTATTATAGTGGTTGACATGTCCACCTTCTCAGCATCTAATCTTTGAAGAGTTGTTACCTTGGCTGTTCCACCCCTCAAGACCCCAACTGGCGTATCAGGGGTTAAATGTTCCCTAATTACCTTTAAAGCCTCCATAAGTGGCTTTTTCCTCCTTCTGCTTTGGGGGTTATAGAATACTATGATAAACCCTGCTGTCACTGCATTTTCAACCTTCTTTTTTATCTCGGAAAGGGGTGTTAGAATATCACTCAAACTTATAACAGCAAAATCATGCAAAGGCGCTCCGAATAAGGAGGCCGCATAATTTGCTGCTGTCACACCAGGTATCACCTCAACTTCGATATTAGAGTATTTATCTATTAAATGAAAGAATACGTTGGCCATTCCAAAAATTCCAGGATCCCCTGAACTTATCAGCGCAACATTTTTTCCTTCTCTGTGCTTCTTTATCGCGATCTCAGCCCTTCTAATCTCCTCCCGCATCCCCCTCTCAATTACTTCCTTGTCCTTTATGATATCGCGGATTTTATCAATATACTTCTTATAGCCTATTATAACATCAGCCTCTTGTATAGCTCTAAAAGCTCTGAATGTCATGTCATCTCTTGTAGGTCCGATGCCAACGATTTTAATCAATTTCTTCACCCTAATAAACGCGGATAACAGAAAGTATTCTTATTGTCCCCACATCTACTTTGATTTCATGATCCTCAACTGTTGCGGCTGCTGTTGCTGTTATCATGAATCTTGCTGTTGGTCTTATGACTATCTGACCCGTGGATTCTGTTATGTTTTCTCTGTAACCGATTGCTGTGATGTTAACATTAACGCGCCCATTTTCAAGGTCCTCGAAAGTTGTTGCATTGAGAGTTTCTAATTCAACACCATCTACCTGGGCCCTTTTTTGGAGTGCTTCAGCCACTTCCATCTTATTGGTAATGTTAACAGTTTCCGCCTTTGGGCCTATTACCTCTTTACCCATTTTTAGATAGGATGACAGTATATCTAATTGGGTGTCTATTAATTTTTCCACGTCCGGTGGTTGAGAAGTGACTAGGGTGTATGAGCCTATAACTCCTGCTTCGAAGAATATTATGAATAGTATGATGAATAAGAAGAATTTAAGTATCCTTGACATAGAATCACCCTTTAAGTTTTTCCACTTAAACAGTTACTGGGGGCTTCTAAATTTTTCTTTTTTTGATATAAAATTATGCTTAAAATCTGGAGTAACTGATTTATCATAGTTTTTATCATATATTGATAGTGATCTATAAGAAAGTTTCGACTACAATCATGATATAAGATTTTCAGAGATTGATTACTATGAGCCGAGATATACTTTTGAAACTTGCAGAGGATGGTTTGCTCGTACAACCTGAAGCTTATGAAAAAATGAAATTATTAGGGGAGGAAACCATCCTTAACCTTATCGAAAATTTAAAAAGCCAAAGAAAAGACGGTGAACTTTTAATCATAACACCAGAGGTTATTGACGCGGATTCTAGCAAGTCAAAGGCGGATTTAGAAGCTAGAAGATCGAAGAAATTTGATTTTAAGGTGATTATGGATACCAGTATGAAATCCTATACAACCGGTGAAATAAAGGATATGGGTGACTATTTTAATAGTAGATATAATAAATTGAAGGAAATATTCATGGGAAGAAGTGAATTCAAGGATCCGCTACCTATTTCAAGCGTTTCCCCACGTCATGATGTTGTAACCATAATTGGGATGATCCGAGAGATTAGAGACACGAAAAATAATCATAAAATAATAGAAATAGAGGATGAAACTGGACAAATAAACCTTATAGTCCACCATGAAAACCGTAAATTATTTAAAGAAGCTAACAAGCTCGTCAAGGACGAGGTTATAGGGGTCAAAGGGAGTTTGAAGGGCAGGTTCATAATACCCTCAGAGATAATCCATCCAAGCCTACCTAGGATAGAGGAAAAGCCCATGGAATTCTCCACAGTTTTCATCTCAGACACCCACATAGGAAGCTCCACATTCCTAGAAGAATCATTCAAAAAGTTCATAAAATGGTTGAACTGTGAAATTGGAACCAAAGAACATGTTAAAATAGCAGAAGATGTTAAATACCTCATCATAGCCGGTGACATCGTTGATGGTATAGGAGTATACCCAAACCAGGAAAAAGAACTCATAATAAAAGACGTGAATGAACAATATGAAGAGGCTGCAAGACTAATAGGCGAAATAAGAGATGATATAAAGATAATAATAGCCCCAGGCAACCACGACGCCTCCAGGATAGCTGAACCACAACCAGCCATACCAAAAGAGTATGCAAAACCATTATACCAGATAAAAAACATAGAATTCGTAAGCAATCCATCAATCGTGAGCTTAGACGGTGTCAAAGTACTCATATATCATGGTAGAAGCTTTGACGACATGGCAATGACCGTCAACCACTTATCACACGAAAAATCACACCTTATAATGGCCGAACTTTTAGAAAAGAGACACCTAGCCCCAATCTATGGGGAGAGAACACCACTAGCCTACGAGGTTGAAGACCACCTCGTCATAGATGAAATACCACACATTTTCCATGCAGGACACGTACATATCAACGCCTACAAAAAATACAAGGGAATCCACCTCATAAATTCAGGGACATTCCAGTCACAGACAGAATTCCAGAAAATCTACAATATAGTTCCAACCTGCGGCCAAGTACCAGTATTACATAGGGGAGAGATAAAGGTATTAGAATTCAACTAACAGGGGGTATAATGTGGGAGAAAACATAAAAAGCTTGGTTAAAGCAGCCCATTACGTGTACAGTAGCGGTCTTGTATCAGGGAGCGCAGGTAATATTAGCATGCGTTTAAGTAAGGATAAGATAGCCATAACCCCAAAGGGTGTCCCCCTTTCCCTTGTAACCGAGGAAAATGTAGCTATTGTCGGGATGGATGGGAGAAGATTATTAGGAGGGGAGCCCTCATCTGAACTATACCTTCACCTTGAAATCTACAAGATAAGAGAAGATATAAAAAGTATAGCACATACACATTCACCATATGCAACCGCCTTTGCTTTCTCAGATAAAAGATTGAAAAGAGTAGAAGGTCTCAATGGAATGAATGACATAGACGAGGTGGCATATTATAAGCCTGGTAGCTTAGAATTGGCCAGAGAATGCGCCAAAAAGATAAAAAAGGGTAAGATTTTAATCTTGAAAAATCATGGTGTTCTCTGTTGTGGTTCAAATCTCCGAGAAGCAGTTCAACTTGCAGAGTTTATAGAAGAAAGTGCCAAGATACAATTCTTAGCCCATATACTTAACAAAAGTTAAATTAGAGGATATCAGGTTCATATTGATTCAAGTTCGCTTAGGATTTCCCATATTAGTGTCCTTGCATGTATGGGGATGTTAGGGTCATTACTAATCTCATCAAGTATTGATATAACAGTACTTGCTCGGATAGTTACATCTTCTTCCTCATTCTGTAATATTTCATTCGATTCCTCCGCGGCCCTTCTAATATTCCTTGGGACGCTAGTATCCTCCATTATAGTCTTTAAGATTTTGGAAACCCTCTCAAAAGTCTTGTTACTCATTTTAAAAGCCTCCCTTACTTTTAAAATAAATTCTTAATAATACTTTTTCTTGGTTGGTTTTATTTTATCGCACACTCTTTAAAAAACTTTTTCTCGGGATACAGCCACTGCTATCGCAATCCCATCATAACTTGTTTTTCTTAGGATAAGTCGCGACCCTCTCCCTGCAACATGAAGTGCAGCGGCTTCACAGACACTCCCCACGCCAAACTTGTCCTCCACAAAACTAGACTTTGAATGTGTATCCTCCAATCTCAAATCATTCAAATCCACAAACTTTAATGGTTTCTTCAAGATCCTTGAAGCGTTTATTATACCCTTTTCGCCCTTTTTCATCTCCCCTGTTGCAATGATGTCTAATCTTTCAAGTGGAAGATCCAAGAATGATAAGGCCTTTTTTAGACCTTCTATTATCTTTTCTTCGTTGATGCCCTTTTTTGTACCTACACCTGCAACGAGTCTACAAGGTTTTATCTTGATTTCGTCTTTATCTAGGATTGCTTTGATGATTTTATCTTCACCTTTCTTTATCATGTAACTTTTCCTGAAAAGCTGGTCATTGAATAGATATTCTAGGTTCTCAGGGGATTCTATTATTATTTTTGCACCGTCTAATAATGCCCTGTTAAATTTAACTATCTTATCTGTGTTTTTTATTTTCCAATAGTATTTTTTTGCAAGTGCATCTATACCCATGCAACCATGGACGTCTGTGGATGTGGTAATAACTGGCCTTGCACTTGTTAAATTTGCTATTTCTAATGTTAAATCATTCGCACCCCCAAGATGTCCGGAGATTAAACTTATAACATGCTTTCCAGCATCATCCATCACAATAATCGCAGGATCTCGTCTTTTATCTGATAAAAGCCCGCAGATACTCCTTACCATTATACCCATGGCCATTATACCAATAATCGCATCATAATCATCGAATATCCTCCTGAGGGTTTCTTTAACATTTTTATGGAAGATATCAACTTGGAATATTCTTGGATCTTGTGAGAGTTTCATTTTAAGTTGTTTTGAGATCTTCAACCCGCTTTTGGTCACGGATAACAATGCTATTTTCAAATTAACACCCCCAGAACTATGATAGGTAATATAAACAATAAAATAGTAACATATGATAATTTTAACGCATCAGCAATGGCTGATGTTCTTGGTTCATTGTTTTCATCCCCTATTATGTATACACCAGGTTTTTCCAATCTTATCTTGAGGGCTCCGGCGGCGGCTGCCATGGGATAACCTGAATTGGGACTGGGAGTTAATCTACCGTCACGTAACATGACTTTTAGGCTTCTCCTCCAATCCATTCCTAGTATGAAAGCCGCGACTACTATGAGGAACCCTGTTATCCTCGCAGGTATATAATTTAAAAGGTCATCTGTCTTCGCGGGGAACCATCCAATAGAACGATTTTGCTCATCTTTATAGCCTACCATAGCATCTAATGTATTAACAACCCTGTATCCCATCGCCCCAGGGAGTCCGAATACTAGGAAGAATATCATGGGCGAGATTATAGAATCTGTTATGTTTTCTGTTAAACTTTCTATTACCGCGGATGTAAGCTGTCCCCTGTTAAGTTTAGATGTGTCCCTGCTTACCAGGTTCGAAATATGCAAACGGGCTTTTACAATATCACTCTCAAGTTCATCTTTTGCCTTTATTACTGCTTGGAAGAAAAACCTAATCGAAAATGTAACAGAAAACAAAAAGGATGATAATATGATCTTTAATAGGCAAGGTAAAAAGTCAATGAATAAAACTGGAATAATAAATATTAAAAGGATAATGAAAGTTAGTATTATCCCTGAGATTTTCCTTTTTCCAAGCTTGTCCTTCAATTTTTCAGTTATTCTACCCATCCATACCACCGGGTGGAGATAAACCGGTGGCTCGCCTAATATAACGTCTATCAAAATTCCAATTATGAATATCGCAATGTTATCTAATATTATAAAATCCCCCTCCCTTGGGAAAAATTTTCCCACCCATCCAAATTATATATATATACTATGACAATATTTAGGAAAGAAGAAGGTGATAATTTTGGAGGGTAAAATAAAACGATGGCTCACTGAAGAAGGTCTCCTAGGGCAGATAGTAGATGATGAAAATGCAAATTTCCATTTCATCGTAAATTACCCAGAAGAACATGTAATAGACGTCATACAACCAAAGGGCAAAAGAGATCTAGTACTGGTCGCATGTGCCACGAGTGTAAGCCCCGAACATTTATCAAAGATCCAAGAACTGAGCGAATCTAAAAGGGAAGAGTTTCTTTGGCAGATCAGATTCTCCCTGAATAAATTTCTCGTCGACTTCCAATTAGAACATCCAAGAAACATCCTCGAAAGTTATCTTGTAACCGATGAAATCTACAATGATGCATTAACCAAAGACAGACTAATATCAACCATCAAAAAAGTATTTAAAGCCAAATTGCATGTTTTATGGCTCATACAGAAAAGATTCGGAGAAAAAAAAGAAGAAATACACGAAGACACCATGTATGTGTGAACTACCCCAACTTATCGGATGGAGTTTCGTGAGGACCTCGATGTATATCATCCTTATCCTCACCGCCAAGTTCACACTGCCACTACTCCCTACCCCCTCACGGACTCAAGAGATACTTCCTGTGAACTGCCACCAACTATTGCAGGCCTGCTTCAACGACGCTTGGTCTCCAACAGGCGTGAATTCTGGGTCGTCCCAAAACCTACCCATCCTCCCTGCAATTTTACAGGGCTATGGATGAGAACACTGCACCCCCCCTACAGGAGGTAAACACAAAAAATATAGCAGAAGAACAAGTGTATAAACTTTTTGGCTTTCATCCCCATCGGAGGGGGGACTTCCCGCCGAAAGCGTTAAAATATACCTTTCTTCTTTCATACTACTTTAGACCTTACTACCCACCCACCTTCCTTTGTATATCCCCCTCCTACTGGAAGGGGGCCTACAAGCAACAGGAAGATAAACCAGAGAGAGAGGTGCATTTCAAGTGTAAAATTGAAGAGGCCCCTCATGAAATGAGAGAGAGATCAATTTCAAGTGTAAAATTATCAGGGGTAAAGATTTACACTTGAAATGTATCTGACTGTGGCGAACTATACAACTCAAGCTAACTACTCTTGCAACATGTACAGTGTCAGTCCTTTTTTTGCTTCATCAGAGACCTTTTTTTTTTTTTTTTT